>JBHPGP010000004.1:0-69702 GCA_042570305.1 Candidatus Omnitrophota bacterium | reverse complement strand
GCATGGCTCTGTAAGTATCTGTATGTGTAAGAAAAAAAATATTTACTTTTTTGTAATAATAGTTATATCACTAATTGGGATATTCATTTTTTTGCGGCGTGAGTCAGCAATCGTTCGCCAGCCAGTAAACATTGTATTGATTGTCATCGATGCTCTTCGGGCTGATCATTTAGGCTGTTATGGTTACAAGAGAAACACCTCTCCCAATATTGACAATTTTGCTAAAGAAGGCGTAAGATTCGCTCAGGCTATTACTGCAGCAGGCTGGACCGTGGAATCTTTACCCTCCATATTGACTGGAACCTATTCTCCCACGCATCAAATTCGGGATTGGGATGATTTACGCAATGATTCCATACAGACATTAGCTCAGCTTTTATCCAGAGAAGGTTACGAGTGTATGTTCTGGAGCAATCATGGATGCGTAATATACTCTGATATTAGAGAAGGTTTTCAAAAAGTAGAAATAAAAAAAGAGCTGCATAATGATTATCCGGTGGTATCCGATTTAGCGTTGACTGAGGAAATAATAGAAGAATTAGAGTCGCAGTGCAAAAAAAATAATCCCTTTTTTTGGTATATTCATTATCAAGGATCACATGTACCTTATTTGCCTCCCGAACCTTACAAAAGCATGTACATACACGATCAATGCAGAGATAATTTAGAATCCGTTCCTATTTCTGAATTCACTTCGGAAAGTACAAAATTGAATAAATATTATGGACATGGAGTCATCCCTTTTGTCGTAGCAGATAATAATATTACCGACCCAAATTATTATATATCTCAATATGATGGAAGCATTTCTTATACAGACGCCCAAGTAGGAAAATTAGTGAGCAGCCTTAAAAAACTAGAATTAGACAAAAATACCTTGGTTATTGTTACTGCTGACCACGGTGAAATGCTGGGCGAACATAACATATATTTTACGCACACGACAGGTTATGAAGAAAACGTTAGAGTTCCTTTAATCATCAGATTACCTAAATTATTTCCTAAAGGAAAGATAGTTTCCAGGCAGGTAAGCTTAGTAGACCTCGCTCCTACGATTTTAGAATCAGCAGGATTAGTTTTTCCTTTCTATATGCAAGGAGAAAGTTTGTTGGCATTAGCGCGAACTTCGCAAAAGTATCATAAAAAATATGTTTATTTTTTTGAAAGAAAAAATTCTATGTTAAGGTCAGAGGATTGGAAGCTTATCCATCATGATAGGGCTTGGGAGCTCTATAATTTAAAAGATGATCCCAGAGAGCAGCGCAATTTGATAGATGAAAATCAACATAAATTTATGGAATTAAAGCAAATATTTGAGGATTTTATAACAGAAATTACGCCTCCCGCGCCAACTAAAAAAGGCCCCCCTATTACAGAAGAAGATAAAGAACGCTTAAGGAGTCTGGGGTATCTTCAATAGAATTTTAATATTTTTAAGATGGCTTGGAAAATTTTTTGTTTAAATTTATATTAACGAAATGAAACTCATTTTTATTACAAGAGAAGGATACGGCTTAGCCGGAGCAAGGATCCGTTGTTACCATTTCTGTAGAGAGCTTGCTAGGTATGGCATAGATTCAGAAGTCTTATCCTTTGCGGATACGTTGTGGGCAAAGGATGGCATAAAAGAGTCGCAGCTGAGAATAAGAGATAAATTCCGATTAAATTATCTAGCCTTTAAACGAATTGCCAAAGATAAAGAGGCATTTTTGTATATCCAGCGGTTTAATTATCATACATTTGCGCCTTATCTAGCCGGTTTATTAAATAAAAATAGGATTATACTTGACTTGGATGATTGGGAAATGCGCGAGAATCCCAAATATTACCTTGGGTTTTACCCGTCTTCAAAGGCGCATTTCTTTACCCGGCAGATAGCAAAGAAAAGCATTTTCTGTATAGCTTCCAGCCGTTTCCTTGAGCAATTCCTATTACAGTTTAATAAGAAGGTTTTTTATATACCTTCAGGTGTGGATACAGAACTGTTTAAGCCCTCCTTAAATGGCCTGCCTCAAGACAAAGTAGTCTTTTCCTGGATTGGCACTCTCCATAAAAAGGAATACATTGATAATTTAGAGTTTGCCCTGAGCTGTTTTAGCTCACTCAGAAAAAGATGTGCTCAGATATATTTTGAAATTGCGGGAGATGGAATTTATAAGCAAGATTTAGAAAAGATAATAAATAGATACAATGACCAGAATGTTTTACTTAGAGATTGTATACACCCTAATGCCGTTCCCGAATATCTCGCTAATATCAACATAGGTCTTTTGCCCGTAGCTAGTGATACAAAATTTAACCGGGCAAAGAGTCCCGCCAAGCTCTTTGAATATATGGCAATGGCAAAACCTACAGTCGCCAGCGGCATTGGTGAGGCAGCTTACATTATCCAAGACGGGGATAACGGCTTTCTGGCAAAGACAAAACAGGAATTTACTGAAAAGATGCAAAGACTAATTGAAGATTCAGATTTACGCCAACGAATGGGGCAAAAAGCCAGGGGAACTATAGAGAATAAATATTCCCTTAAAGTTCTGGGTAGGCAATTATATGAGATATTAAAAAAGAATGCCTGAGATTTTTACAGTTATCCCAACCTTTAACAGCAGTAAATTTATTAGACCATGCCTGGATTCCTTATTAAGCCAGAGTTATCAGGATTTTGAAGTGATTGTAGTAGATAACGGCTCGAAAGACAATACCTTATCATTGCTGAGGCAGAATTATCCCAGCGTCAGTTTAATAGAGAATAAAGATAATTTAGGCGCCTGCAGGGCAAGAAATCAAGGAATCGAGGCTTCTCAAGGAGAGTGGATTTTAACATTGGATTGCGATGTTATTTTGGAAAAGGATTTCTTAAAGAGGGTAATAAATTTAGCCAGGAATGCAGGGGGAGGCGTAGGCATGTTTCAGCCAAAGATTTTGAATAATCTAGATAGAAAGAGAATCTATTCTTGCGGTATTTTTCTTTCTAAGTTAGGAAGGTTCTATGATATTGGCAGCGGTCAACCGGATAATGGTCGGTTTAAGTTTCCCAAATATATCTTTGGTACCTGCTCTGCAGCCTCCCTTTATAAAAGACGGATGCTTGAAGAAATAAAAGAGAATACAGGTTATTTTGATGAAAGATTCTTCTTTCTGGTTGAGGATGTAGATTTGGCTTGGAGGGCACAGAAAAAAGGTTGGAAAGCCAGATTTTGTCCTCAAGCGGTATGTTGCCATATCGGGAATAGCTCCGAAACATCTAAAGAAATTCGTCAATATCTTTGTTGGCGAAATAGAAAAATCTTTCTCACCAAAAGTGGCTTAGGGAAATTCAAAACAGCCTTGTTTTTTATTCTATATGACTTACCGCGTCTGTTTTATCTTTTCTTATGCAATTCCTATGTCCGCAGAGATATTTTGCATAAAAAAGCTTCGGATAATCTAGGCTATGAAGGGCAATGACTGTATTTCAAGATCATTGAGATGGCTAAGAGGGGAAAATAATCCCTTTTTCTTTTTAGCCATTTTATGGCTGGTTAATCTATCCAGTATTTTTATTTGGCTTAAACGCGATATTAATTATTTAACCCATGATTCCCACAGGCATTTTTTAGCCAGCCTTAGATTATTTGAAGTATTAAAAAATCTTTCTTTTGATGCTGTCCCCGCCAGTTTAGATACGATTCGGCTACATCCTCCTTTCGTAATGATGATTACGGCACCGTTCTTTTTTTTATTCGGCACCGGTCAAGATGCCGCAGTATTAGTAAATAGCGCAATTTTCCTCGGGATCCTCATTTTTTCTATCTATGGCATTGGCACCAAGATTGCAGATAGAAATACCGGTTTATTGGCTGCCTTTATCATCTGCACATATCCCGTTATACATAATCAGCTTAAGGTATTTATGCTGGATTTGCCATTAACGTCCATGCTTACATTGAGCATTTATTTTTTATTGTCTTGTGACAACTTCAAAAATATTAAGAATACTGTCTTGTTTTCGATATCCGCAGGATTAGGCATGCTGACGAAAGACAGCTTTTTACTGTATTTATCCGCTCCCCTGGGTTTTATGATAATCACAAGCATCTTCAGAGTACGCAAAAAAGGCGGCGAATTTAAAAAAATTTTTAAGCATTTTCTTTTGCCCGGGGCATTGTTTCTTTCAATTTGCTCTTTTTATTATTTTAACAAATTTTTCATAGTTTTGACTAAGGCATCTTACCATAAAGTTATTACTTGGCCTGTAGTAATACCGGAATCCGGGCCATTTTTAAATATGTTAAGAGCTTTATTGTGGTATTTTTGGGGATTTATAAACTGGCAGGTTTCTTTATTTTTCTTTTTGGTATTTGTGATTGCAGTTTTCTTTTTTGCCAAGGCTAAAATTAAGAATAAGGGTATCTTTTTTTTCTGGATATTTTCCTCTTGGATACTGGTTAGTCTTTTCCGACATGCCATAGGCATCAATATGAAGGTAACCGGCGTAAGATATACCATGCCGATTCTGCCTGCTGTTGCTGTAATTAGCGCATTCGGCATCACGCAAATACCCGCAAAAAAAATAAGATTTTTTTTAACCTACTCCATAATCATCTTCGGAATCTTACAATTATTTTTCGTCTCGTATCCTATACCAATTAAGGGATTTCCAAAGAAGGTATCATTATCCATAAATTTGCCCGAAAGAATAGACAGATATAAATTGTTTCCCGAAGGCATCATTCTTTTTAATTTTGGAGAATGGGCTATTTCAGGCAGGGATTCCGGTTCTTATTCCAGGGACGCCGGTAATTATTTAGAGGCAAACAAAAGAATTTTTGATCTGATTGATTCTTCGTCTGGAGAGCAGGAGCGAATTTCGGTTCTGGTCATCCCGGATAATGCCAGGTTGAGATTCCTGCAATATATGGCTTATCTCGAAAAAAAAGATTTCAGCATCGTTTGTGACTGGAATTATCTCAGGTCAGAGATGGCAGTGAAAAAAATTGGCATAAGCGAACTAATCCAAAATGCAGATTATGTAATCGATAAGTCCCGCGGTCACCTGGGAGAGCCTTATATGCAACCCTTAGTCAAGAGCGCAAAGGAATATTTTGATTTTTACAAAGAAAGATTCATCTTCTTAAGACAGATAGAATGGCCTGACCGCTCAGCCATTTTGATTTACAAGAAATTAAATTAAGTTTACCCTTTAATCTTAATGAAAACGAAATTAACATTAAAATTGTTTTTTCTTTTGTTACTAGCAGGACCGGTAATTATTGGTATCGGATTTCCCCGCTCTGCCCCAAAAGCAGACTTGCCAAATATTATTTTAATTATTGCCGATAGCCTAAGGCCTGATCATCTTGGCTGCTATGGATACGGAAGAAATACCTCTCCTAATATAGATCAACTTGCTAAGCAGGGCGTTATCTTCAGAGAAGCGATAAGCGCCGGAGGTTGGACATGCGAATCTATACCTTCAATATTAACAGGAACTTATTCTCTTACGCATCAGATTCGCGACTGGGATGATTTACGAAATATCTCTATTGAAACTGTAGCTTCGCAATTATCCTCAAAAGAATATCAGTGTGTTATTTTGAGCAATCACCGTCCTGTAAAACTTTTAGATATTAGAGATGGCTTTCAGGAAGTATATATAAGTGATAATTTTGAAGATAAACAACCGGTTATAAACGCCCAAAATTTTACTGATAGAGTGATAGCATGGTTGAAGGCCTATACGGGTGGCCCCTTCTTCTTGTTTATACATTACCATTCTCCTCATTTTCCCTATAGGCCACCAGAGCCTTACAAGAGCCTGTATTTGTTTGATAAATTTATGGGCAAATCGGAATCCGTACCTATTTCTGATAGCCGAAATAATGAAGCATTTCAGGGAATTAACAATATCCCTTATTTAGTTGCAGAAGACAATATCACTGACCCGAATTATTATATCTCCCAATATGACGGTGCGATTGCTTATCTAGATGCTCAGATAGGGAGATTACTAGAAAGCTTAGAAGATATAGGCCTAGATAAGAATACGCTGATTATTGTAACTGCTGATCACGGCGAGATGTTGGGAGAGCATAATATATACTTTACTCACCAGAAAGGCTATGAGGAAGATATAAGGGTCCCTTTAATAATTAGATTTACTAAATTACTTCCCCAAGATAGAGCAATCAACAGGCAGGTAAGCCTGATAGATTTAGCCCCTACTATATTAGAAATAGCAGGATTAGGCAAACCCTCTTATATGCAAGGAGAAAGTTTGCTGGCGTTTATCAGGCCCTTGCGAATTTACCATGCAAAATACGCTTTTTCTTCTAACCGTGATACACTTGTCCTCAGGAGCAAGGAATGGAAACTTATTTCTGATGATTGGGCTGATGAGCTTTATAATTTGAAACAAGATCCCGGGGAGCAGCATAATTTGGCTGGGAGAAAATTAAGTAAATTACTACAGTTAAAAAAGAGATTAAATAAGCTTGAGGAAGAAATTAGTTCTCCAATAATAAGTAGGAATGGCCGTACCATAACAGAAAAAGAAAAGGAATATTTAAGAAGTTTAGGATATTTTTAAAATACTGGAGAAATGGGTTTTGAAAATAAAATTTTTTAAAAAATTAATCTTTATGGGAGTTATTACGCTAGTTTTTATTTTTATTCGAGCTAACCTTAAGCAGGATTTAAATAAACCAAATATTATTCTTATCACTGTCGATGCCTTGCGGTCAGATCACTTAAGTTGTTATGGATACTCCAGGGGAACTAGCCATAATATTGATGAATTAGCTCAAGAAGGCGTAATGTTTACTCAGGCCGTCTCTACAGCGAGTTGGACTCCGCCTTCTATATGTTCAATACTGACCGGGAAGTATCCTTATGCATTTGGTTTATTTGAAGTAAGTAAAGATTGGGGTAGTATATCCGCTGATTCTATAGCCAGCTTGCCAAAGATATTAAAGGATAATGGTTATAAGACTTGCCTGATCAGTAGCCATTATGGGTTAAATAAATTGAACGGGCTTAAGCGTAATTTTGATAAATTCAATTGTTGGATTACCGGGAGGGATGAAAATATAAGCAGTGCTGTAATTGAGTGGTTAAAGGAAAATCGCAATAAGCCGTTCTTTATCTGGGTACATTATATGGGGCCACATGCGCCATATTTACCGCCCTTTCCATATGATACTTTATACCTTGAAGAAGACAGTTATACCAACAAGCATCTTTCCACCGAGAATAGTCCGGTATCTGCAGCTTTCGAAAGAGTCGCTGAGATAGAATATCAGTTTTCCCAATATGACGGAGAAATAGCAAATACCGACGAGCAATTAGGAATATTATTGAAAAATATATACAAGTTAAATTTGAGTAAAAAAACACTGATAATCCTAACCGCTGACCATGGAGAAAGTCTAGATGAACATAATTGTTACTTCAATCACGGATGCAATCTATACGATAGCATATTAAGGGTGCCTTTAATTATGGTTTATCGGGGTCTCATTCCAGCGGGCAAGATAATCGAAAGCCAAGTCTCGCTGATTGATATTATGCCTACTATTTTGGAGGTATTAAAGATAAAAATCAGTAGCCCAATCGACGGAATCAGTATTCTGCCATTAATTTTAGATATAAGAAAAAAGAATAATAATAGATATACTTTCAGCGAAAGGTTCTTTCAGAAAGAGAGACAGGTAGCGGTTAGGACAACAGCGTGGAAATTAATTTATAACCTGCATAGCAACAAATATGAGCTATATGATTTAAGGGCAGATCCCAAGGAAAACAATAACGTAATTCTTATAGAGCAAGAAAAGTCACGGGAGTTGAAAAATAAGCTGGATGATTATCTAAGGGAGATCCCTGCGTTTGCTGTCCGAAAGAATAAATCCATGGATGAGGAAACTAAAATAATGTTAGAAAGCTTAGGGTATCTTCAATAATTTATCAGGCTTTACAAAGGACGCGCCCCGATGGGTGGCGCATGCCGGATTCGACCGGCAACCCTCTATTGGCCTACAGTATTCTTGCGTGGAGGATAAAAGAATTTTTCACAGAGAATAGAGATCCCCTTTAAAATTAAAGCTGCGCGGTCTTTAAAGCTGTCCAGCATTAGGGCGATTAACAAAATAGCTCGCAATCGAGATATTTTTTTTAGTTTCGGACTACTCAGAATTAATAATTTTCTTTTGCGGGAATTAAAAGTAAATTCTCTCGTCTTCTCGTCAGGCCAGGGAGTTGTCAAATATTTTTTTGTCAGATAATTCAGATAAAAAAATAAACCCTTGACCTTCCAGGAATCTATTTTTTTGATTATATAGTCCCAATCAAGATTATGGCCGTGTTTAATTACTAATTCGTGGATATCGTATAAATTTCTTAATCTGAGACATTGCAGTTTCGATATATTTTTTCCAAGATCTAAACATATGGAAAGCAGTGTATCTTCGAAGGTCAAGGTTAATATTTCAAGCTGACCAACCAATTGATTTTTTGACCTTTTCCAGATATCCGTGATATTCAAGGCATTGGGTCTGGGGGGAGCGAATGTCCAATGTAATTCCAGGATTATTTCTTTATCAGGATTGTAAAACACAAAATGGCATTGATATTTTTTCCAGTAATCTTCAGAAAGGCGCTTTAATTGCTTTCGATAACCAAGTTGCAGAATCTGCTTTTCCACAAAAGGAAGATCTTTTTTTTGGACTAATACGTCAATATCTGCCATCGGCCTTATGCCAATGTCTGGGTACAGGGTTTTAGCGAGAACTATTCCTTTGAGAGGAATTATTCTGATTCCAATTTTATTCAGTAGATTATGAAGACGGCAGAATTCCTTCCAAAAGATGGTGTTTCTCTTTAAAGTGGCCTCATAGGAAATTTTTAATATGCTAAGGATATTTTTGGGAAAATTTGATTGTCTGAGCTTTGCCGTTTTGTGGTAAAGTAAAGGCAAAACGCCGTGATGCAGCGATTGTTCTATGATTAAGTTCCAATTGAAGTGACCCGCTAGCAGCTTCTGATTTATCAGCTGAGCCGAGGTGTCAATCGGTGTTCTTAGCCAAGACAGTATCAGATGTGTTTCGTTTGAAAAGCTACTTTTTTTCATATATATAATTATATCAAAATAGTTATTTTGCATAAAGGCAATTCTCAATGATAATGTTCAAAATCTGGCTTGAAACATACCTTTTAAAATATGGACGGCTAAAAAAAATATGCTATAATAATAAACAAAGTCTTAAAGCAAACTAAAACGTTTAAGCGGATTCTCCCGAATCAGGCAGATTAAGATGGTTTTAGAATTTGCGCAGGAGAATTAGAAGGGGGTTAGAAATGGCAAAAATGAAGAAGATAATGAAGGCGATTATCATTCTGGTAATTGCTACCCCTTTGATTTATTTTTTATTACGCGGTATTTCTCAAAAGCAGTTTTTTGTTAAGGCTGCACCGGAATCTTATTATCAGCAGGCAAAGGCTCTAGAGATTGAGGCGTCCAGGGATAGGAAGGCAAGCCAGTGGGAGCATGCCTTAGATAAATATGAAAAGGCTTTTGCAAAATTGCAAATTATTAAACAAAAATTTCCTGAATGGGAAAAAGGTATTGTATCAGATGACTATGAAAAATACCAGTACAGGATTGGAATTTTAAAATTGACAATTTTATCAAATTCAGCTTTAAGATACTATCATGCCAGAAGATACGATGATGCGGCTGAGGCATATAAAAGATTAATATCAGAATACGCAGGAATATATAAAAATGCCCCTGCGGTTCCCTCTGCTTATATGCATTTAGGTCATATATATCGTCGTAGAATAGAATATCAAGAGGCGCTTTCTTTCTATGATTTTGTCCTCACTGAATATCAAGATAAGAAATACCAATTCTTTCTTACCTCGAGCCAAATGGGTACGGGGCTTATATACCAAGCTTTAGGCAGACACGAAGAAGCTAAAGAATTATTTCAAGAATTAGCATCCGCAGACAATGGCTTCAGTATAATTTTTAGAACTATATTGAAAGTTTTACCAGTTGAAAATTGGGATAGCTTGGGAGGCATCCTTTCCCTAATTGAAGAATTCTTAGGTACTAATATGTCCGAAAATGAATTCCGGGATCGCTTTATCATAGCAAATAGTGATTTGGAAGCCGATATACCTGCTTTCGTAGGCCTGAAATTCCAAATTGCAGGTAGAATGGATAAAGCAAAGAGATACTATCGCAAATGCATTGATAACTCTCCCAACCAAGAAAGCCCCGGATGTCAATTAGCCGTTATCTTATTGCAGCAGTTGGAAGAGATAACAAAATGATATGATTATTCTATTCGTATTTTTTAGTAATTCTAAATTAGAAAAGAGTATGCCCAGATTATAGAATAAGGAGGATTTATGGATTTATTAAAAAAATGCTTTCGAAAAAGTCATTCTATTATATTCCGGACTGTAGGCGAGGAGATAATTATAATAACTCCCGAAGGAAGAAAACGAGATTTAGAAAAGATTTATATCATTACTGGGGTTGGCGTGTGTATGTGGAATCTTGTAAATGGCAAGAGGTCTTTGGGGGCGATTAGAAATAGGTTACTTAAAGAATTCGATGTTTCTCCCAATAAATTAGATAAGGACCTTATTTTATTTATAAAACCATTGATAGATAAGAAGCTTATAGAATTTGTTTAGAGTAAAATAACATGGAGGTCTAATATGGGTGTCGCGAAGAAACACAAAAATAAACAGAAAGCAAGAAAGAAAACATACAAAGCTCCGGAATTGAAAGAAACGTTACTGGATACTCCGGAGGCAACAAATTATCTCGCAGCAATATATGTTGGCACGGCTTTGGCTGGTTGCAGTCCCGTTAAGTCATAGGTAGATTGACAGCACCATCAGCATTGTAATGGTTCGGGAAAGCCGTTCAACACATAAATATAAAATTACTCTTAGGATATCTGGCATTAATATTGCTCTTGTTCCATCGGATCCTAAGAAAAAAATTTTATTAAATCAGGGTTATAAAAAATTTATTTGTAGTCGTAAACGACCGGATGTAACTATTCGTATCTGTTATGGCAATATCCCACAGGTCAAGCTTACCAAGGATAACTTTCTTGCCAGAGTGGATGAATGGTGGAGTACCTATAGATTAAATGGGAAGATGATATTTGTTCTTCCTCGGGTGGAATACAGAATAAGAAACTCCGCCATTGTACACAAAAAGGTCTCAATTTATCAAGAACAGCCTTTTATTGTTACCCTAGAAGAGCCCTCAGATTTTAATTCTAGAAATGTATTGCTTCCTTTGCCTCGCAGGCTTGCGGTATTCCAGAAAAATTTTAAAAATGGTGTTATCTACGTCGATGCTCCTGCTTCATCTGCCGCAGGCCCCAATCCTTTAGAGTATCCTTTATTAAACCTTGTCTTGTCGGAAATACTTCATTCGAAGAAAGGAATTATTTTTCATGCCTGCGGAGTCGTCAAGAATAATCAGTGTTATTTATTCTTAGGCCATTCCGGTGACGGTAAATCTACAATGGCAAAGTTATGGGATGGGCAAGCAGTTATTCTAAATGATGACCGGGTCGCGCTTAAAAAAAACAGAAAATCCTTTTTGGCATATCCAATTCCAGGATATTTTGGCAACTTTAATTCGCATAATGTTATGGGTGGTATAAAAATATCAAAGATATTCTTTTTGCAAAAAAATGATAAGAATAAGGCAGTGCCTTTAAATAATATCAAGGCCTTGTCTATGCTTATATCTTATACTCCAGAAGTTACCTGGGATAATATAATCTTCAGAGAGAACATAAACCTGCTTAAGCAGATTGCTCAAAATATTCCCTGTTATTCTTTGCAATTCTATCCGGATAAAAGAATTGTAAAATTTATTGAAGACTTGGACAAATAATTTAGTTATACGTCTCTTCTTTAGATTGATTCTTTTTTTATATCCGCAATATCCCCCATAAGATTTGTAATTATTGAAAAATAGAAGTGACATATGCAAATTACTTTCGTAAACTCTAACTTTAGAGAACAGATCATTCCTAATTTTATAATCGATTTTGCTTCGGGGCTGTTATCCCTGGGAGCTGTCTTGGAAAAAAACAATTACAAGGTGAAAATCATTAACCTTTTTCAACTTAGCGGCATTCCTCAGTTAACCGATGATGCCTCCTTCTGCAGTAACGCCGGCAGGATTATAGTCCGGCAAGGAGCGGATATATTAGGCTTTAATAGTCGTTGCGATACCTATCCTATAGTGCTAAACATTGCCCGCCAGTGCAAACAGCTTAATCCTCAAAGCATTATTCTCATTGGCGGACCACAGGCAACAGCAACAGATTATGATACTTTGAAAAACTTTCCCTTTGTGGACATTATTGTCAGGGGAGAGGGCGAATCAACCCTTCTTGATTTAATGCATTGCTTAAAAAAAAAGAGGGATCCCGGGAATGTGGCTGGTATCACCTATAGAAAGAACGGCAATATTATCCGGAACAAACCACGAGAGCTGATCAAAAATTTAAATACCCTACCCCTTCCTGCTTACCATTTAATCGAAGAATATTTACCTAATTCAGAAGAACTCAAAGATGGATGGGCTTATATTTCCATAGGCCGCGGTTGTCCTCATAAATGCACATTTTGTTCCACCGGAATGTTTTGGCAAAGGCGTTATAGAATCAGAAGTCCAGAAAATATTTTAAAAGAAATTATTTTCCTGAAAAAAAACTATAAGATCAATAGATTTTATCTTGGCCACGATAATTTTTTAACCAATACAAAAGATATCGAACGAATTTGCAATATTTTATTAGGGAAAAAAATAAATATTGAATGGAGCTGCAGTTCCAGAGTGGATTCCATAGATAAAGGATTATTCGAAGTAATGTCCAGGTCTGGATGCAAAAGGATATTTTTCGGTATTGAATCCGGATCTTCAAAGATACAGAAGTCGATCAAAAAGAAAATCGATGTTTCGCTTATTCCCAAAGCTATCCAAGAGTGCAGGAAATATAATATTTTTGCAATCCTTTCTTTTATTATAGGTTTTCCTAACGAAAATAAAGAAGATTTAAACGAAACCTTAAAATTGGCATTGAACAGCCGCCTCTTTGAGAATTGTTATTCTCATATTCGTTTATTGACACCGATAGCGGGGACCGAGATTTTCATAAAGAATAAACGTAAATTGTATCTTAAGGAATCGTGGGCTGATTTATATTTAATTGGAAATTTGATAAAAAAAACCATTTGGAGTAAAAGTTTAATCAAGAAATATCCACTCATTTTCAGCAGCTTTTATTGCATAAAGCTCAAATATCTGCCCGAGCAGCTTACTTATCAAGCATTTATAATATTTTCCGTACTCATTTGCGTTTATCCAATTTCTTCCCGAATTGCCTTGCAGGACTTAAAATTTACTCCTTTAATCTTAATAGATGAATTCAGCAATTGGTTACAAGATAGAATGAATCTAAAGGGGCAAAACAATTTACCGAATTCCAAAGAGATTATAAAAACCTTCCCTGCATTCTTAAAAGAGTCGTATCAGCAGAGGCACAATAATAATTTATTCGTAGCATTGCAGCGTATTCTCAATTACGAATACAAAACAATGACGGCTGCCACAGGGAAAAAATGAGGTTGAATCCATTGAGAAAGATATTACATTCTAATATCATTGCAGAAAAGTTGGGTAGGCTGCGAATTCCGCTTTATGTTGTTTGGGGCTTGACTTACCGTTGTAATCTGAGATGTTTATATTGTGGGATATGGAGAACAAGAAGACGGGAACTAAAGACTGAGAGCATCCTCTCGATTATAGACGGATTGTCTCAACTAGGGACGAAAGCTATATGTTTTTCCGGAGGCGAACCTCTTTTAAGAAATGACTTGGGTAAGATTATAGCTTATGCGCATGAAAAAAACATTCCTTGCATAGACATTAATTCTAATGGAACGCTGGTAAAACAGAGAATTGCAAGTATTAAAAACATTCGCTTGCTTTGTCTTACGCTTGACGGTCCGGAAGAGATACATAATCGAATGCGCGGCAGGGGAACTTATAAGCAAGTTCTGGAGGCTGCGCAGATTGCAAGAAAGAATAAAATAAGGGTATATTTCCGTACTGTGCTGACGAAATTAAATTTAGAATATATTGATGATGTATTGAATTTGGCCAATAAAATGAGTATAAAAGTTATTTTCCAGCCGGTAAGGTTACTAAATTACGGAACTGCCTATCGGCACAACCTATCTGCTACCAGCAACGAGTTGCGTAAGGCTTTCAAGAAGTTACTTTTGGAAAAACGAAAGCAGAATCAGGCGGTGAACAGCCCAGAGGAGGTTCTTGAGTATCTGATTAAATGGCCGAGAACAAAACAAATACATTGCGTTTCTGAAAAAGTATTTTTTCATCTCGGACCCGATGGAAAATTTTTCCCTTGCGCCTGGAAGCGAAACCTAAAAACTTTAGAGAAAACAGATGCCTTGAAGCTAGGTGTCAGCCGGGCAATAAAAAAATTGCCGCAGTATGATTGTCAGAGATGTAATAATACCTCAAGTCTTGAGTTTTTGCATCGTTTGTACTCCCTATTGGAAAATGAATTTGATTCGAGGAGTAACCTCATCGAAAAATTTAAGATTAACTAATCGAAAAAATAAAAAGAATAGTGGAAACTTTAACTTTACGCCCGAGGTATTTCACCCTCCAATGGCACCTTACAGAAAGATGTAACTGGCATTGCGGGCACTGCTATCAGGAAGAAGAATATACAAAAAAAGAATTGCCCCTTAAAGGCCTACTGGCCATATTCAAGCAATACTTAAGATTAATCAGGTATTTCCGCACCCTTGGCCCTGAGCGAACCAGATTGGTTCTTGCGGGAGGAGAACCCTTATTAAGGGAGGACCTCTTTTTGTTCTTAGAAAAAATACATCAATACAAGAAATACTTTTTTCTATCCATGCTGTCTAACGGCTCTTTGCTTTCTAATGCCTCTGCCAGGCGATTAAGATTATTGGGGGTTGAGGTGTTTCAGGTAAGTTTAGAAGGCTTAGAGAAGAATAATGATGCCATAAGAGGAAATGGGTCATTTGCGAAAACGCTAAGGGCAATCGAGATATTGACTAAAGCCAAGATTGATGTAGCCGTATCTCTGACCCTGTCTAAAGCAAATTTATCCGATATTCCCGGTCTGGTTCGTCTCTGCGAGCAGACTGGGGTTTCTCAATTGGGCATAAGAAGACTGGTGCCCATGGGCAGGGCAAGAACAGCAAAAAAAAATCTTTTGGCACCCTTAAGTTTAAAAAGATTTTATCTTGATTTAGATAAAGAAAGGTCAAGATTGCAAAGAAAAAAAAGTAATCTTAAATTAGTCGGCGGCTGCGACGAAAGCGTCTTTGCCTCAGAGGTGACGCGTCCTCTAATTAATTGTGGAGTAACAGAAAGCAGAATTTTAACCATTCTCCCCAACGGGGAAGTAATTGCCTGTAGGCGTCTGCCGATAAGGCTGGGAAATGCCATGGATAAAAGCTTAATTGATATTTATTATAACTCAAAAAAGTTAAAACAATTAAGAAATCTGAATAATTCATTCAGTAGCTGCAGGGAATGCCCGTATTTTTACGGCTGCCTGTCAGGCGCAAAATGTGTTTCTTACGCTTATTTCGGAAAAATATCCGTACCCGACCCTCAATGCTGGCAGCTTTTTAAAAGAATGCCTCACCCGGGCTTTTTTCAATATAAACGAGACTTCATAAAAAGGGAGCAGAAAGTCCATTTTACTCTTCTGCCATACTTATTTAGATTCAATGACAGGAAAAGTCTAAATAAGAAAATCAAGCAACAATAGAAAATGAGAATTTCCTCAGCGCAGGGATCTAAAACAAATATTAAAGGTAGCCTAGATAGAAATAATTATTTTTGTATTCGCGTGCAGGGGACGAGTATGCGGCCATTTTTGCAGGACGAGGATATGATTACGGTAAAATATATTGACCTATCTGAGATAGCTCCAGGAGACATAATTGTCTATCAAAATATATTTCAAGAAAGAATTATTCATCGTGTATTAAGAAAGAATATAAAAAACGGTAAGATCGTGTTCTTGGCAAAAGGCGATGCTCAGGCAGGTCCAGGTTACTATATTTGCGGAGAGCAGATTTTAGGCAAGGCAATATTCAGAGAAAGAAGGGAGAATAAGTTGGAGATTCGAAACGGCCCGATGAATTTACGAAGGATATTCCACAATAAATTATCTATTCTGGAGACTTTTATTTATTCTATTCGCAGAGAAATCAGGTATTGGGTCAGGCACAGGATATTGGGTGGGGTTTTGCGCAGGATACAGGGTTCTCGGCTTTATGCTTATTTTATTAGAAGGATTATTCAAATGGATAAAATCACTTATCGAATTGCAACAGTTAGCGATACGGCTTCAGTGGCGCGTTTCTATAGCTACTACTGCTGGCCTACAAAATTAAAAATTCTTAATGAAAGTTTTGAGAAATTTTTCAAAAATTTCAGGGATACTCGATATTTTCTTCTGGCGCAGATAAAAGATAAAATTATCGGCAGCATAATCATCAGGCCGTCTTTAAGCGAAGGGGGCGAATCTTCCGAACGGTGGATATATGACTTGTTTCTTAATTGGTTTTATCGTAGCCTGGGGGTAGAGAAGCAGCTGATCAAGCTGGCCGTAGAAAAAGCCAAAAAAGATGGCGGCAAGATAGTGAGGATTTTAGTCCCAAAACGGAATGTTTTTCTGCTTGAGCTTTTGCGGCGCTTATATGGCGACCAAGAGGATTCGCAGTTCGATAAAGAGACGGTTATCTTTACGCGCTTATTGAATTAAGATGAGAATATGCCAGATAAATTGGCAGGATACTTATGAGGCAATATGGCAATAAATCTCATAAATTGTAATTTGATGAGGAGAGGTAATTATCTCGATTTTGTAATGCTTGATTTTCAATTAGGGCTGCTGTCGTTGGCAGCAGCTTTGAAGAAGGATCATTATAAGGTTGAGCTTACGGATTTGGCTTGGCTGATTAGGAAGAAGCAATTAACCATTAGTAACTCTTTTTCTCTCAATGCCGCCAAATTTATAGTCAGGCAAAACATTGATATTTTGGGTTTCAATACACGTTGCGACAGCTACCCCGTTGTTTTAAATATCGCCAGAAGATGTAAACAGCTTAATCCTAACTCGACCATAATCCTGGGCGGACCCCAGGCCACCCTTACCGATGTAGAAACATTAAGAACCTTTCCCTTCGTAGATATAATCGTCAGGGGAGAAGGGGAGGCGACTATCCTTGAATTGATAAATAAGTTAAGTAATAAATGGGATTTGAAAGACACCGCTGGCATTACCTACAGAAAAGACGGTCAAATAATCCGAAATAAAGAAAGGGAGCTTATCCGGGATTTGGATTCAATACCTCTGCCTGCCTATCATTTGATGGATAAGTATCTTAGCGGTTATAATAAACTTAAAGACGCATTGGTATATATCTGTGTTGGAAGGGGCTGCCCTTATAGATGCGCATTCTGCGCGACCGGAGTAATGTGGCGTAGGTTGTTTCGCCTTAGACGCCCGGAGAACATCTTGGAGGAAATTGAGCTGTTAAATAAAAAATACGGTATTAATAAATTTGATTTTGGGCACGATCATTTTCTGCTTGACCGCAGATTTGTCAAAAAGATATGCAACCTTTTGTTAGCTAGGGGAATAAATATCAATTGGAGCTGCAGTTCAAGGCTGCATGCCGTAGGTCCGGTGTTGTTAAAAAAAATGGCTCAAGCCGGTTGCAGGGATATTTATTTCGGTATTGAATCCGGGTCAGCGCAGATCCAAAAAGTTATAAGAAAGAACTTAAATCTTTCCCTAATTCCGAAAATTATCAAAGAATGTGAAAAATATAATATTTATTTAAGGATGAGTTTTGTCATTGGATTCCCACAAGAAAGGCATAAAGACATAGATGCGACTCTTCGCCTTATCTTAAAATATACAGTTATTTGCCGTAATTATATCTATTTTCAGCTCCATCTTTTTGCTCCTATGGCGGGAACAATCTTGTTTGAGGAAAATCAAGACAGGTTAGTCTTTACCGGGTTTTGGTCCCGGGTGTCTGAAGGACCAATGATCAGGATAAAAGAAAATATACATTTAATCAAAAAGCATCCCATGCTTTTCAGTAATTTTTATTTTGTTAAACCCGGTTATGTTACAGCAAACTTTCTTTATAAAACTGCTAAAACATTTCTAAACCTATTATATACTTATCCCTTATCCTTCTATATGGCAACAAAGGAACTGAATCTTACCCCCTCAGAAATCACTACCTCCATGGACAGGTGGGCAAGAAAAAGGAACTTAGTTTCCAATAGCAGTCTATCAGTTTTTTCTCTGCAAGAAGTTACAAGATATTTCCCCGTTTTTTTAAAAGCTATTTATCGGAACAATAAAACTTCTTTTAAATTCTTGAGTCATATTATACAAGCTGAAAGAAACCTTTGTCAGAAATATTTAAAAGAGAGTAATAGGATAGTAGGGCGCTTGGAAATGTTCAAAGAAGCCATACCCGAAGCAAGAAACCCATTTTTAAAAAATTATCATGAGCTTAAAATGCCAAAGACAAGCCGTCTAAATTCATAGCGGGAAGAGATGAGGCAAAATATTCCAGCTGTTGCGATTCAAAAAAGATTACAAAAAGCCAAATCTCCCTTTCTCATCAGCTGGGCATTGACGCATCGCTGTAACCACAATTGCTTATACTGCCAGATATACAAGATAAAGTGCCGGGAGATGAATACCAAAGAAGCCCTGAGGATTATAAATGAATTAGCAGCGATGGGGGTAATGCTAATTTGCCTCTCTGGCGGCGAGCCGCTATTAAGGGATGATATAGGAGAAATCATAAATTTTATCCGCAAAAAAAAGATCGCATTCGATATAAGCTCAAATGGTTATTTGGTAGAGGAAAAGATATCTCAGATTGACGGCCTGCGCGCGCTTTGCCTTAGTTTGGACGGACCGCAGGAGATACACGATTATATACGCAGGAAAAAGGGCGCATATAAAAGGGTTTTAGAGGCAGCCCGGCTGGCAAAAAAGAAAAAAATACCTGTTTATTTCCGTACCGTTTTATCAAGATTAAATCTAAATCGAATTGATTTTATTTTGAATTTAGCCAGCAGGTTAGAAATAGGGGTTTTATTCCAGCCAGCCACAGAGAATTTATACGGAACCGATATTAAGAATCCGATAGCTCCTTTCCAAAAAAAATATCGAGAGGCAATTGATAAATTGATAATGGAGAAACAAAAAGGCAATAGATTCATTCAAAGTCCTTTGCCGGTACTTCGATATATCCGACAATGGCCGCTGGCGGCAAGAATAGATTGCATTTCAGAAAAAATCTTTTTTCATCTTGGTCCGGACGGCAAGATTTATCCCTGCATTTGGAACCGCAATCTGCATGCTTTAAGGGGGCAAGATTGCCTGAAGCTCGGAGTTAAAAAAGCCATAGCAGCCTTAGCAAAAAGTCCTGTCTGTAATGGCTGCTGGGATGTAGCCGCTTATGGTTTAAACTATTCATATCTTAATACAAGCCTGCAAAACATAAGGGGAACTAACAAATAAGTTGAACAGCCTTACTCTTATTCAATTTACTTATAACCGCTTCGCAATACCCCTGGGCGCTCTTTATTTAGCCTATGGATTAGAGAAGGCCAATATCCAGTTTGATCTTAAGATATGCCCAGTTTACAGTAAGCTTGGAGTTTGCACGAAAGCCGACATAGACAAACTTTATTCATATTTACTCAATTCCCGGGATATAGTTGCAATAGGCTGTTGGTCTGATGCCCTTCCCGTAGTTTTAGTAGCGCTGGCAAAAATCAAAAGAAAATTTCCGGGAAAGATGATTATTTTGGGGGGTCTTGCGCCGGCGGAGTTTGCAGAAGAGATTATGGGTAAATTCCCCTTTATCGATTTTGTCATCAAGGGTTGCGGCACGGCATCCCTTCCAGCACTGGTTAAAAAAATTATAAAGCAAGAAAAGATTTTTAACGATATCGAGGGTTTGGTATACAGAAGCGGCCGACATATCATAAGCAATAATTACGATAGATTTTATTCAAATTCGATAATCCCCGATATCTTTCCTTACGACCGTAGTAAGAACATCGGCTCCTACCGGGTGTTTTACATAAGGACTTCCTTCGGCTGTTCTTACAGATGCACATTCTGTCAACTTCCCTGCTTAAGCCGGGGAGGGGTAGCGTACAGGGATATTAATGATGTTATCCAAGAAATAAAATTAATAAAAAAAATAAAAAAGAGCAAGAGGTTCATGATAGATATTATCGATGAAGCATTCATTTTAAACAGGGCGAGGGTAATTAAATTTTGTAAATTATTAAGAAGGGAAAATCTAAACCCGGGATGGCATTGTTACGGCAGGATTGACCGGGTAGATAAGGAATTGTTGAAGATTATGTCAGAAAGCGGCTGTCAGGGTATATATTTTGGAGTCGAATCCGGCTCCAATAGGATTTTGAGAAAAATAAAAAAAGGATTTACAATTGAGAAAGCAATTGAGATATTGTTACTGTCAAAAAGATACATTAAAGGAGTGGCAGTCTCTTTTATGTATTTATTTCCTTTTGAAACTTTAAATGACTTTAGGGAAACCCTGTTTTTTAAGAAATATTTAAATCTGAATAAACTAGTGGTGCAGCTACACCAATTGAACCCCGTTAAAAATTCAGAAATTTACTCTAAATACAAAGGAAAACTCTGTTTGTTTCCTAAGAAGGATTCCTCTTTCCATGTAAATTTAGAGCATATGCCCAAGGAGTGCATAAAGTTAATCAGAGATAACCCCGAGATATTTTCTTTTTATTATCTCTACAAATTCGTAAATTTAAACGAAATTTTGAGATATAAAAAGAATGAGGAGGATATCAGGAAATTAACCTTAAGTAACAAGAATTGCGGTGTAATCTGAGTAAGTGAGCTGGTTGAAAGTTTTTTATTTTAGGTTTTGATCAAAATATCGGTTGCGGAATGTCCACAGAGATTAAAAACGAGGATATAGTCATGGCAATGCGGCACGGGTCTATCATACCGCAAAATGGTGCCTGTCCTAACAAATGCCGTTTTTGTTACGAGCAACAATTTACTAAACTCTTTCCTTGGATAAAAACAAAATATATTGCCCGGTATTCAAATAATTCATTTTCGCATAACATAAAAAAAGCCCTCTTTTTTATGAATGAATCCGAAGCGCGGATAACGGATTCATTTATTATGCCGGTCATGAAAATAGCGGATAAATTCCATTATTTTCCCCGTTGTGATTTTTTTTCTTTAGGCTTAAGCTTTAAACAAATAGAATTGATTTTAAAAAACAGGAAAATACCGTTAGAGATATATACAACGGGACTGAATGTCAACATTGACCAGATAAAGTATTTCTCTTCAAAATATCCTGATAAATTTAATGTATTTCTGTCCATCATTACCCTTGATCCAGGAATACGCAAACGCGTTATGAATCCTAATATCAGTATTGCTAATCTTAAGAAAATATGTGTAGTCCTCAGGCGCCCAATATTTTATCTTCTCTATCTTACCAAGGAACAATTAATTTCCGATATTGAGTATTTGAATCCGTTCACCGTCAGAAATAATGGCAGTTTTTATATCCATAAGCTGTATTATAATAGGCTATCACCGGTTTATATAAAAGAATATTCAGATAATGCTCGACATGATTTTCAGGCAATCGTTGCTTATTTAAAGAAAAACAATGGAAGATTAGAAAATATTTCCAGGCGGATTTCTTTCAGTCCCGAACCTCAAATCTATGCCTGGGCATGGAAAAAAGAGCTTAAAAAATTGCTCTCTGTCTGTAAAGGTAAACCAGGGGAAGCAATCTTTTGTTCTCACGGGGCATATCCGATAATTAGAGCTATAATTAATAAGGATGCACATGTCGTTCCGGTTCATAGTTGTTTTGGGGGATGCGTGGATTTTGCATTAGGAATTACAGTCAAGGCCATATTGTCGGAAATTAAAAAAATCCTTAGAAAAAGCCATCTGAAACATATATATATTCCTCACACAATGTTTGGTATCGATATGAGGTTAGATTTGCACCTTGACAGCGTGGATTTAATTAAGAAAACCTATCCGAGAATCAAAATCACAATTATTACTGTCCCTGACCGTTTATCAATGAGCGTACTTTCTTTGAAGCAATGTGTAAGTTTTTATTCCCGGCAGAATGCTGCGGCTGATGATTGCAGCAGGCAGACTATGTCAGGCAGCTAAAATATATTGAAAATACTACGCCAGATTACAAATGGTAATTAAAGAAGCGAATAGATTAAATGTCAAACAGCAGATTGGCCGGGTTTATTCAGAGCTGAAGTGGCTGTCAGAAAAAGAAGCAAAGCAGGCAAATAAAGAAAGAGACGAATTGTTAAAATCCATTTCCCACAGAGCAACTTACAGCTTTAAACGGAACAAGATTCATTCTGGCAGGTTGTCTCCGGGATGCTTAATCTGCGGGCAGGGGGCCTGGTCGTGCATGTTTATAAATGGCCTATGCACGGCAAATTGTTTTTTTTGTCCTCAAGATAGAAAAATCAAGAAAGAACGCAGCGCATTCGCAGAAGATATTATATTTGATGACCCCGATGATTATGTCAGCTATTTAGAAAAATTTAATTTTAAAGGAGTCGCTTTCAGCGGTGGCGAGGCTTTGTTGGTTTTTGAAAAATTATTATTGTATATAAGGAAAATCAGAGAAAGGTTTGGCAGGAGGCTTTATCTTTGGATATATACAAACGGCGACTTGATTGATAAAAACAAATTAAGAAGATTAAAAGAGGCAGGACTTAATGAAATTAGGTTTAATATCAGTGCCAGAGATTATGATTTGCGTTGCCTCAAATTAGCCACCGGTTTTATAGATAGAGTTACAGTTGAGATTCCCGCTATACCGGAAGATTACGAAAAGGTTAGGGGGTGTTTAAAAAAAATGCAGGAGTTGGGCGTTGTGCATTTAAACATCCACCAATTACAGGCATACAAATACAACTATAGAAATTTTATTGACCGGAAGTACACTTTTCTTCATCAGCCAGACCTCGGTATTTTTGAATCAGAAATGACCGCATTGAAAATTTTAAAATACGCATTCGATAAGAAAATAAGCCTTCCGATTAATTATTGTTCACGCGAATATAAAAACAGGTTTCATGGCAAGAACGGCAGGAAAAGGATAGCTTTTTTAGTGAATGAGGATTTCGAAGAATTAACGCAAGCAGGGTATATAAGGCGTTTATCAATTCAAGATTCCTCAGCAAACATAAATCATTTTTTAAAGATTCTACAAAATAATAAGCGCCAGAGGCATCCCTGGTCATTAAACAATGCAAAAACAGAGATTTTTATTCACGGGCCTGCCTTAAAGGATATAAAATCTGTAATTCGTAATCTGTCTGTCAGTTATTTTGAGCCGAAGATAATGACAGCCCGCAATTCTGATAAAATAGATAAGGCAATTGCATTAAATTCCAAGAAACGAATTTTTATAAAAAAGAAATTACGAATTAAATACGGAATATTAAACGAGGCAGGAATAAGAAGCTTCGAAAAATTAATTATTAAAAATATGAATGACCAAAAGGTTTTGAATTACTTTTATAGAAATTATAACTTAAAAACAAGAAAAGATTTAAGCCAGATGAAAAGAGAAATAAATATTTTATTGGCCCTGAAAGGATGGGAGGGTTTAGAAGAAGGTTTTTCAGAGATTTATTAGTTTTCGCAGCTTATCACTTCTTTAAAAAGCAGGAACATTAAGATGGCTTCAGTAACGCCAAAATTCATTCCAATAGGCAAAGAAAATCTTAACGGAGAGAATATCTTTAAATTTCAAGTAAAGGATATTTTTTTTCATCGATTTCTAAAGCGCAACGATGTAGTCACAATAAAAGAAACTGATATTTCTCGAATAAAACCCGGAGATTTTGTTTTTGGGCGCAATACTTTTTTGCAGGAGGGGATTTTTCAAGTGCTTAAGAAAATCCGGGAAGTAGATACAATAGCCCTGGAGGCAAGGAATGAGTATGGATTATATTTTAATGATAAATTATATCCCCAGGAGTTAATCGGAAGGTTAATCTCTATAGAGAGAAAGGGGCAGATAATCAGTTTCAGTACGTTTAAGTATTCGTTCATAAAAAAAATTGAAATCAGCCTGGTAAATCTTAGGGAAAAATTCGGAGAGTTCATACAGGTCGTTCATGGCTCCGAGGTTTGCGGATATTTAGTTAAGAGGGTTTTCTCGATGGTCAGATTTCAATATCGGATTGCCAGTATAGAAGACGTGCCGGGTATTGCAGGATTGCTGGTCCGGCATTATTGGCCAATGCCTATTCAAGAAATCAATAAGAAAATTTATTGTCTATTTTCTGAATTGCTGGATAATGGTTATTGTTTCGTTGCCTGCAGGAAAGATAAAATTGTCGGCTTTATGACCGCAAAAAAGGAATGTTCTGCTGACGGACAGGAGCATTCCTGGTATTTAGATATGCTTTACGTATCTCCTTTATACCGCCGTTTAAAAATAGGCTTGCATCTATTCCTGTTGGTTTGCCGGGAAGGCTACAAGAGAAATATTCTTGAATTCAGTGGCATGAGCGTTGAAAGGATATATTTATCGGTAAAAAAAGGCGTCAAAGATTTCAATCTAGAAGAATTTATCTCCTTTAGCATCGAAGAAAAATCTGCTTTGGCCAGTGACGGTTTGCCTTGCAAACAGTTACAATATTCTTTAAGAATAACTAATCCGGAAAAGTTAATGAAATGCTGTGGTTGATAATATAATGAAATTACAGTTAATTCTCCCGAGAACAGTGAGGCTTTCTATCCTTGACCACAGGAGCATTGCCGAATTTATGGAGGATAGGGCCTGGCTTGCGCCTTTACCCTTGGCCACAATTGCCGCTTTGACTCCTGAAGGCGTAGAGATTAGCATAGTTGACGAGAACATTGAACAGATTGATTTTAACGCAAATGTTGATTTGGTAGGCATCTCAGTTTTTACTTCATCGGCTGTCAGGGCATATGAAATAGCTGATAAATTCAGAAAGAGCGGCGTAAAGGTGGTATTAGGCGGAATCCATCCCTCTGCGCTGCCCGAGGAGGCTATTTGTCATGCAGATGCGGTTGTGATTGGAGAAGCTGAAGGCGTATGGAAAGAGGTTATCAGCGATTTCCAGAAAGGCAAGCTCAGGCGTTTCTATAAAGCCTCTTTCCGGGAAGATTTGAAAAAGCCGTTGATTCCTAGGTGGGACCTGATAAAATTGGATTCTTATAGAGCTTTTGCCATACAGACAACCAGGGGCTGCCCGTTCAATTGCTCTTTTTGCTCGGTAAAGGTTTTTTTCGGAGCGGAATACCGTTTCAAGCCGATTGAGAATGTAATTGAGGAAATAAAAGCCCTGCAAAGACTGAAGCCCAGGGCTACTTTATTTTTTGTGGATGATAATTTTGCAGCCAATCCAAAACGTACGCAAGAATTTTTAGCAGAACTTTCCAGGCTGAAGATCAGAAACTGGGTTGCCCAGATTACAATTAATACCGAAGACCGGGTGTTGCAATCAATGGCAGCCTGCGGATGCAGCCATGTGGTAGTCGGCTTGGAGTCGTTGATACAGAAGACTATAGATTCGATGAATAAGGGTGCGGTCAACAGAGTGAAAACATATTCTGACGTTATCAATAAGATTCATTCTTACGGGATGGGAGTACTGGCAAGCTTTATTGTAGGCTATGATTCGGAAGATAAGAGTATCTTCGATAAGATCAAGAAATTTGTGGAGGACTGTAATATAGAATTTCCTTTGGTTTGTTCGCTGACCCCTTTTCCCGGAACAGCTATTGCCAAACAGCTGCTTGAAGAAAACAGGATTATAGATAATGACTGGAGGCATTATGATTGTTCGCTGTTTTGTTTTAAGCCGAAACCTGAATCTGCCGCAGAATTATCCCGGATGGTCATTGATACTAACAAGAGATTTTATGCTTACGGTAATCTTTACAATAGATTAAGTAAATCCTGGAGAAAAGGCATCTTTACCAGAACAACAAGTTTAGGGGGGTATTTCTTCAACAGAAATAGACTTAAATTTTCATTGTACGCTTTAAGATTAAAGGATATCAAACGTTGCTGGTTTATGCTTAAGAGCTTATGGCATATTCCAAACCCTAAATTTTATACTATATTTTTAAGCTTAAATATTCATGATATCCTGCATAAGAAGATGTTCATCGCGCCAACAGGCACTTATCTTAAAGAAAATCATAATGGCATACGCAATAGAGACAGTTAATCTTACTAAAATTTTCCCGCAGAGCAATAATTTGTCCCAACTTTTATTAAATAGCTTACAGAAAGCAAGGATTAATCCGGCTATTCACAATGTTAATCTGCAAATTTCCAAAGGCGAGATATTCGGTCTTGTCGGACCAAATGGCGCCGGTAAAACCACTCTAATAAAAATATTAAGTTGCCTTATTCTGCCTTCCCGGGGAACGGCTCGGGTAGCCGGATACGATATATTACGGGATGAAAATGGCGTAAAAAATTCTATCGGTATGGTTAGCGGTGAAGAGCGCAGCTTCTACTGGAGATTAACAGGCAGGCAAAATTTAGAATTTTTTGCCAGTCTTTATAACCTTTCTCGGTCTTATTCTAAATCAAGAATTGAAGAACTGGTAGATTTCTTAGAGATAAAAGAACCTGACAAGAGATTCCAGGAATATTCTACAGGAATAAAACAGAGATTGGCTATTGCCAGGAGCCTGCTGAATAACCCTGAAATTTTATTTATGGATGAACCGACAAAAAGTTTAGATCCCGGATGTGCACAGAAATTAAGAACCCTGATTAAAGATAAGCTTGCCAGACAACGAAATACAACTATTGTCTTTGCAACTCATAATTTAGAAGAGACGGAGTATCTTTCTGACCGCCTGGCCTTAATGGATAAAGGAGAAATCAAGGCAAGCGGCAGGATGGCTGAGATTAAAGGGGAAATAACGGCATGTTTTTTCGGAAGTTAATAGCATTTATCAAGAAGGATTTCTTGATTCATATAAGTTACAGAATTTCTTTTATGCTTAATATATTAGGCGTAATTGTTTCTGTTTTAATCTTTTATTTCATTGCCAAGATGTTCGGACAAGGCATGAATCCCTACCTGGCAGAATATGGCGTGGGGTATTTCCCTTTCGTTCTTATCGGTTTAGCCTTTTATAATTATCTGTCATTAGCATTGAAGACATTTTCCATAAGCCTTAGAGAGGAACAAATGATGGGAACTCTGGAAACGATATTTTTAAGCCCTACTAAGATCTCCAACATAATTATTTGTATGCCCTGCTGGGACTTTGTCTTCAGCTCATTGAACGCCCTTGTCTGCCTGTTCTTTGGCATCTGTTTTTTGGGAGTGAAATTAGTAAATCCAAATTTTTTGGTCATCACAGTAATATTAATTCTCACAATAATTTCTTCTATTAGCATTGGCATAATATCGGGTGCGTTCATTATGATTTTTAAAAGGGGGGACCCGATAACGTGGTCAATCAATTTAATTTCTGCTATTTTCGGCGGGGTGTATTTCCCCGTTACTATTTTGCCAAAGAATTTACATTTTATTTCTAAACTGCTGCCCATTACCTATTCGTTAGAAGCCTTACGATATGCACTGCTTAAAGGTTACGGCATAAAGGCGCTTTTGCCAGAGATAATCAGTCTTTTAGTCTTTTGCATAGTATTAATACCCCTGAGCATCTCAATATTCAAATATGCCGTAAGAAAGGCTAAGATTTCCGGAAGCCTGGCGCACTATTAATAGGTTCACTCAGATGTTGTTAACCCTAATAGAGCCCACCAAACTATTGACACCTCTGGCAGGAAGAAGCTGAAATCGGCAAGGTTATGAATGAGGAATACCGCATTGGCGGAGATTAAGCCGGCAGTGAATCTTGCATTTGTAGGCTCACCTATTCTTTTCAGCGCAGATTTAAATACAGCAAAAACTAACCAAAGGAACGCTATTATCCCCAGAATTCCCATTTCTGCCCAAATCTGCAGATAAGAGTTGTGAGCGTAGCGGGAAAAGACAAGATTAAAATTCCCCAATCCCATGCCTGTCAATGGGCGGGCCTTGATGATTTCAAGGGTTTCCCCCCAGTAATTCAGCCTCATTAATAAGGAGAAGCCTGGCAGGATATGCGGTTTTGCAGACAATTGTCGCACGAAGAAGACCAATGCGATTAAGATTAAGAACAAGGGGACAAATAATAATATTTTTTTATCTTTAGTGGGTACTTGCTTATGATGGTTCCTGTTCAGGAGCTCTCCCAGATAAAAATATATTACTAATCCCAGGAAGATACTTAACAACGCGCCCAGTGATTTACTAAGAAGAATGGCAAAGGATATTGATGCGAGAAAGAGCAAAGGGGGATTTGAAAAAATCTTCTTTTGCTTATTCAAAAGAGGCAGAATAAGGGGGGCGGTCATAGCCAGAAAGCCTCCCAGCGTATTGGGAGTGACAAAGGGCAGGAATACCCTCCTGCGTTGAATGTAGTCTAAGGCAAAGGCAGAGAGTTTTTCTTTCCCGGAGAAATATTCCAAGATGTGCTGAAATCCGAAAAGGTATTGATAGATTGCCAGGAGACTGATAAAGAATCCAGCCAGGATTATGGTTTTGACAGTACGAATCTTCTCCTCGTAAGTTAAGCAAGCAGCAATCAGGAATAATAATAACCCGCTTATATATTTATATAGTTCTTTCAGGCTGTTTATCTTGTCTACGGAGAAGATGCTCGAGAAGGCTAATGCCATAAGCAATAAAAGCAGAGGCCATTTTAAGGGCTCTACTTTTTTCAATGCAAGGGGCCTTTTGATAAGCCAGATAATTAAGAAACCCAGGAGGATGGTAGAATAGATATGATTTAGATAGGCAAATGCAAGGGATGAGATAAGCGGCCGGACAAAGATTAGGATTAGAAAGATAGAGAGCACTATGTTATAATTGTATTCTAAAATGAAAGTTTGGTCAAACAAAATAGTCAGCGTTATTATCGTAACTTGCGGAGTCGGGGATTACCTCATATCCTGCCTGGACTCATTGAGGCGTCAGACCCACAAGGCACTCCAGGTTATTCTGATTGATAATTCACTGAATCCGCAATTCAGAGACGGAATAATCAGGCAATATCCGCAGGTGCAATTATATTCAGAAGGGGTCAACATTTTTTTTACCGGAGCACTGAATAAAGGAATAAGCGAAAGCCAAGGAGATTTTATTTTATGCCTTAACGACGATGTGATTTTAGACAGTAGATTTATCCAGGAGGCCTTGTGCGGTTTTTATCAGGATTCTTCGATAGGTATGGTTAGCGGTAAGATTTTGCGCAGTGACGGCATGAGGATTGACAGCGCGGGGTTATTCCTAACCCCCTGGCGCACAGCCAGAGAAAGAGGCTACGGCCGGCAGGATAAAGGCCAGTATAATCGCGCAGGGTATGTTTTTGGGGTGAGCGGAGCAGTAGCGCTCTACCGCCGCAGCATGCTGGAAAGCATAAAGATTGCTCAGGAATACTTTGATGCTGATTTCCGCATGTTCTACGAAGATTTAGACTTAGCCTGGAGGGCCCAAAACCTGGGTTGGAAAGCCTATTATGTTCCTCAGGCAGTTGCTTATCATATTCGGGGGGCGACAGCCAGAAAATCCCAGGGGGTGGGGAAGTCAGGCGCCCGCAGATATCTTAATGATGAGCTGCACTTGGATTTAATAAAGAACCGTCATCTGAGCATAATAAAAAACGAATCCCTCTTAGGTTTTCTGCTGCATTTACCGTTTATTCTTTTTTATGACCTTTTGGCGACAGGTTATATCCTCTTCTTCAGGTTCCCTCTTTTAAAGAAGCCCTCTTTAAATTCCAGGCTTCTGAAGCAAGCCCTGCGTAAAAGAAGAATAATTCAGAAGATAAAATAATACTCGGATACTATGAAGAAGGCCTGCCTTCCAGAGGCAGGGATTTAGCTTGACCCGGAGCCTTTTGTATATTAAAATAAAAAAGATTAGGCTAGAAGAATTAGGTTTAACCAGGAGGTGACCAGTGAAAAAGTTTATCATGTTATTCTTGATTCTGGGTTGTGTTTTGGCATTCAGTAATTCCAGTTATGCGGCAGAAGGCACAAAGGCAGGAGTCCTGCTTTTGATTTCCGAACAGAACATTGAAGGACCGCAGCGCGGCTGGTGGGCAAGCGAGATTGATTTATCCACGGTTGAGGCAAAATTGTCCGCTGAGCTTATTGCCGAGGGCTATCAGGTCATTGATCCCTCCCAGGTAAGCGGAGTTTTAAGCACGCAAAAGGCATTTCGTCAGCTTAATCTTTCCGATGAGCAATCCATGGAATTGGCGAAACTCACCCAGGCGGATTATGTTATTCTAGGCAAGGCAGTAGCATCTTCCGGAGGAAAAATTGCAGATTCGAATATGCGCTCCTGCTTTGCTAATGTTACCGCAAAGCTTATCCGGGTTGATGGAGGTAAGGTAGCTGCTTATTTAGAAGCAAGCGGTTCAAGCGTCCATACGGATGTCATCAGCGGAGGACGTGAGGCCCTGCTAAAAGCAGCGGATAACTTGGCGATAAAGATAATCAAGGCCCTAAGCCCGGAGCAATCCGAAGGTAGCGGACAGGAAACTACCTGTGAAGAAGAAGCCGTGAGTCAAAAGGAGCCTATGGACCAAGAGCAAGTCATGAGTCAAGAGGGAGGTCAGGAGCAATGAAAAGGATATTTTTAATTTCAGTAGCAGGCAGTTTAATCTTTTCTTTCTTCGGTTGCGCTTCCCTGCAGCCTACGGCGCAGGTGGATTCTACCGCAGGAGTCCAGGCCCTGCCTCCATATTCAGGTCCTAAGGCGCGTATTGCTGTGGCTGACTTTGATGTGAAGGCTGCCAAGGCCGGCGGAGAGATCGGTTCCGGCTTAAGAGAGATGCTGGTTACGGCGTTGATTAACAGCAACCGTTTCAGCGTGGTCGAGCGCCAGGTTTTAGATGCGGTTATGAAGGAACAGGAATTGTCTGTTTCCGGGGCTGCTGATGAATCAGCTAAGATAGAGCGCGGTAAAATCAGGACCGCTGACTTAATTATTACTGCCGCAGTTACTGAATTTGAACCTCAGGCTTCCGGTGGCAGGGCAGGAGTAGGCGGAGGAGGGGGAGTAGCTAGCGGAATATTAGGTGGTCTGTTAGGCGGCGCTTTGAATAAGGCACATATGGCTTTGGATATTCGTGTGGTTGATTCTTCTACTTCCGAGATTCTTTCTGCTACCCGCGTCCAGGGACAGGCTTCGGATATCAGCGGAGCGATTATGGCCGGATTCTTAGGCAGCTGGGGATTGGGCGGCGGGCTATCCGCGTATTCCAATACCCCTATGGAAAAGGCAATACGCGTCTGTATTATTGAAGCGGTTAAATACATTGCCCAGGCTACGCCCTCAAGTTATTATAAATATTAAAGGCAATAGATACAGGCATGTGGTCGCTTAAATTAAGAATGTATTTGTTGTTGGTTTTGCTTTTCGCTATTATCTACGCCGTCGTTACCGTTATTGGCGTAAACTTAGGCATAACCAACTTCTATTTTTATCTTATTTTATCCCTTGGCCTGATGTTTTTCCAATATATGGCCGGGCCAAAGCTGGTTGAGTGGTCTATGCATGTGCGCTACGTAGACAGCCGGCAGCATCCCCAATTACACAGGATGGTTGAGGATTTAGCAGGGCGCGCCGGGATTCCCAAGCCGAAAGTGGGGATAGCGGCAATTCCCATACCCAATGCCTTTGCCTTTGGCCGCAGTCTTAGCGACGGAAGGGTTTGCGTAACCGAAGGGATAATGCGGCTGCTTAGTGAGGAGGAATTGCGTTCAGTCTTGGGTCATGAGTTGTCCCATCTGAAGAACCGCGATGTTCTGACTATTACGCTATTATCCGTGATTCCCATAATTTGCTACCATTTTGCCTGGCAGATGCTCTTTTTTGGCGGCAGGCGCAACCGGCAGGGAGGGGCGAATACAGCGCTTCTCGGTTTAGCTGCCCTTATTTTTTATTTTCTTACTAATCTTCTGGTGCTTTATGCCTCCCGTATTCGCGAATATTTCGCTGACCGCGGCTCAGTGCTGTTAGGCAACCAGCCTGCCTGGCTTGCCTCCGGACTGTATAAGTTGGCCTATGGCTCGGCGCGCGTGGATAAGCAAACCCTTAAGCAGGCAGAGGGCTTCAAGGCATTTTTTGTCAATGACCCCTCGCGCGCCTTAAATGAAATTCAAGAACTCAGGCAGCTGGATTTAGACAGGAGCGGGACCATTGACAGCATGGAATTAGAAAACCTGCAGAATAAAAGGATACAGCTTTCTTTCGGCGATAGGCTGCTGGAGCTTTTAAGTACCCATCCCAATATGCTCAAGCGCATCAAGCAACTGAGTAAATACTCTGGATAGCCCCAGTTTTCCATAAATAGACAATATCAAAAAGGAGGAGTTGTGTTCGAAAACGCCTTTCAAATAGTTTATTTCAATAACCGGATCATAGATTACCTGAATACACTCGGCATATTTCTACTCAGCATATTGGTGATCAACCTATTCAGAAGGATCGTCTTTTCGCGCATAAAAAATTGGGCAAAGAAAACCGCCACTATTTTAGATGATTTATTGATTAGAATTTTTGAAAAAAGCATTATACCCTTGCTTTATTTCGGCGCTTTTTATATCAGTATCCGTAATCTTATCCTAAGGCCCTCTTTTACCAGGGTCGTTGATATCTTGGGGTTGTTGTTGCTGACGGTTTTTGCGATCCGGCTTTTAACAGCCATTATAAGTTATGCGCTCAAGTATTACTGGTTAAGGGACCAGGCCGATGCATCCCGGGAGAGCAGCCTTAAAGGCATAATCATAGTTCTCAAGGTTGTGGTTTGGGGATTGGGCATTGTTTTTCTATTAGATAATTTAGGTTTTAAGATTTCCAGCGTAATCGCCGGCCTGGGTATCGGCGGCGTTGCCGTAGCCTTGGCTGCCCAGACGATACTGGGGGACCTTTTCAGTTACTTTGCCATATTCTTTGACCGGCCGTTTGAAATCGGAGATTTTATCATCATCGGAGATTTTTTGGGCACAATCGAGCATATCGGGATTAAAACCACCAGGATACGCAGCCTGGGCGGAGAGCAGATAGTTTTTTCCAATAGCGACCTGACCAATTCGCGCGTGCGCAACTATAAAAGAATGGACAAACGCCGTGTAGTTTTCAAGCTGGGGGTTACTTATCAGACCAGCCTGAAACAGGTAAAAGAGATACCGCTAATCATTAAAGAGATTATCAGTAATGCCAAGGATACTGTTTTTGACCGCGCGCACTTTTTCTCTTACGGGGATTTCAACTTAATCTTTGAGGTTGTCTATTATGTCTTAAGCGCCGATTACAATAAATATATGGATGTTCAACAGGAGATTAATTTTGCCGTTAAGGAGGCATTCGAGAAGCGCGGCATTGAGTTTGCCTATCCTACTCAAACATTATTTGTCCATAAATCATTAAAATCGTAACTCCTAAGCTCGTAACCGCTAAACTCTAATTAAGGCAGCAAGAAACCAATTCAATGAGGCTTTTAATTCTCTCTGTTTCCATTTTGCTCTTAGGCGTCAGTCCGGGAATCAGTTCTGATTTGGATTCATACCGGCAGGCGGCTTCTTTCTATAACCAGGCAAAATTCAGCGAAGCAGTTAATCTATACAAGGATATAATCAAGGCTGACCCCAAGCAGCGGCAAGCCTACCTGAATCTGGCCTGTCTGTACAAGGATCTGGCTGAGTATGAACAAGCAATAGATGTAATCAAGAAGCTTCCGGAGTTTATCCGGGATATCAGGGCCGTTGAGCTTCTTGCCAGGCTTTACTATCTTAAAGGCGAGCCTAAGCAGGCAATTTCTTATCTAAGTCAGGCATTATCTTTTACCCAGGCAGACTCCCGGGCCTTGTTCTATCTTGGGCTATGCAACGAAGACATCGGGCAATTAAGAGAGGCCGAGGAATTCTATTCCCAAGCAGTCGAGCTTAATCCCGATAATGTCTTAGCATACCTGAAACTGGGGGATATTTATTACCAAGGCAAGAGGTTAAAACAGGCAACCCAGGCTTATGAAAAGGTAATTTCTCTTGACCCGAGCATAACCGAGGTCCGCAGTAAGCTTGCCGATTGCTTCGGCGGATTGGGCCAGTTCCAGGATGCTTATGAACAATACGCTAAGTATGTGGCGATTCACCCGGAGGATGCGCTTGCGAAGAAGAATTTACAAAAGATAAAGGAGAAACTGGGGGAAGGTTTTTTCAAGCGTAAGGATGAATTAGCCTTGTTGCGCAGGAGCAGGGCTTCTATCCGGGTTAAGCCTTCAAAAGTTTCCGAACAGGCGCCGCCTGTAAGAGTAGGTATTGCCAAGATCGGGTGGTCCATTGAGTTTAAAACAGGCAGCCCTTTTGAGATTATCGACGCGCAAAGCAGCAAAGTCCTGGCTAGCGGCAAGGGCGAATCCATGTATTCTTTAATTTTTAGCAAAGGCGGCAAGGTCAAGTTAAGGGACCAGGCTGGCGAAATCACCAGATTAAGCCTGGAGAAGAAATTCTTAATTAAGAATCAATCCGCTAATGCAGTTATTTCAGTCTTCGACCTTCCCGTTGGTGCAGGGACTTTTTGGGCCGGTTGGCGCGACCAGCAGTATCGCGGGATAATTGAAGTTCTGCCAGAGAGCGACGGCTTTTGGTTGATTAACCTGGTTAATTTAGAGGAATACCTTTACGGAGTTTTACCTTCGGAGATGCCTTCTAATTGGCCGTCTGAAGCGCTCTGTGCCCAGGCCATTGCAGCCAGGACATGGGCAATAAAGAATAAATCCCGCCACGCACGCGAGGGTTTTAATTTCTGCAGCACAGTACACTGCCAGGTATATAAAGGCGCAGGCGCAGAGAACAGCCTCACCAGTCAAGCAGTAGATGCCACAGCCGGGTTAGTAGTTACTTATAATAATCAGCCGATGGAGATATTTTACTCTAATAATTGCGGCGGCTGCACCCAGTCCGGAGTCGTTGATGCCCAAGAAAAGGATTTTGCCTTTCCTCTTTCTCCGTTTGAATTGGATAGCTGGCTTCTGCAGAGACCCGAAGCGTTCTGCAACCTGAAAAATGAACGCTCTGCGAATTTTCGCTGGGTAAGGTTTTATAAACGCGGGCAATTAAAAGCAATGCTCAGTGATGCAGGCATTGATATCGGAGAACCCCTGGGAGTGATTGCGCAAAGCCGGACAATCAGTGGCCATTTACTTAGCCTTAAAATTAAAGGCAGTGAGTCTAGCCAAATTATCGAGGGAGAATATAAGATTAGGAAAATTCTGGGAAATTTATTTAGCGCCGCGTTCAAAATTGAGGTAAAATATATCAATGGGCTGCCGCAGGAATTTATCTTCTTTGGTGCGGGCTTTGGGCACGGTAAGGGGTTATGTCAAACAGGAATAAAAGGCATGGCGCTTGGTGGTTATAGCTATCACCAGATTTTAGGGCACTATTATCCGGATGCGAAAATAGAGCGGAAATACTAAGATGAACGCGAGATTTAAGGTTGCCTTGGCTTTGGGGGGTGGTGGGGCACGGGGTTATGCGCATATAGGCGTATTAAAGGTCCTCAAGGCTCATTCGATTCCCATTGATTTGATTGTGGGCACAAGCATGGGCGCTATTGTCGGTGCTGCCTATTGTTTGAATCCTGATCTAGAGGCACTAGAGGAGAAATTACTGGCACTGATAGAGCGGGCCCCGCTTAAAAGGATAGAGTCGCTTTTTGCCCAGACGCCGGAAGAAAAACAGCAGAAGCTTATTCTTCAGAAGCTGCTGAGCAGGATCAGGAATCTCTACCTTTGGAATTTAAGGGCAGCCAGGAGATGGCTTGTGCGCACAGAGCCGATAATGAAGCTGTTTGAGGAGCTTTTTAATGACCAGACCTTCTCTGAAGTACAGATTCCCTTTGCCTGTCTAGCCGTTGATTTGAATACGGCTTTGGATGTGATCATGCAAGAGGGAAGGATTTTAGAGGCGATTCTTGCCTCTTCTTCTGTTCCGGGCGTATTTGCCCCTTTAAGGCGCGGTGAGCAGCTGTTGGCTGACGGGGGGATTCTTTCCGTAGTCCCGGCAAGGCAGGCACGTATTCTGGGTGCGGATTTTGTTATCGGGGTGGATTTGAGCCCCACCTATGTGAAGAGAGAGTTAGCAACCGGTCTGGATGTAATGTTTCAGTCCGACTGGATTAAATCACGCTATTTAAATAAGCTGGATTTGAAATACTGCGATTTGGTGATTAAGCCTGACATCGTCCACCTGAACTGGTCTGAATTTTCTCAGGCGAGGTTGTGCGTGCAAAAAGGAGAATTGGAAACCCTAAGGCACATAGATAAACTTAAAGATTGCCTGGCCAGGCAGAAGAGATTTTATTCCTTCAAGAAATTGTTCGCAAGGCCGAAAGGAGATCTCTATGTGGACTAAAGACAGCTTAGAGCAGGCAATAAAAGAGAGAATGAAGGATTATCTTTTTATTGTTGTTTCTAACCGCGAGCCGTATATTCACGAGTATTCCGGGAAAAAAATAAAATGCGTCAAGGCGGTAAGCGGGCTGGTTATCGCCCTTGACCCGGTTATGCAGGCTTCGAGGGGAATGTGGATAGCCAGCGGCAGCGGAGACGCAGACCGCGATGTAGTGGACAGGCATAATAAGATTCAAGTTCCTCCGGAAAAACCAGCCTATACTTTAAAAAGGATTTGGCTTACTAAAGAAGAGGAGAACGGCTACTATTACGGTTATGCCAATTGCGGGCTCTGGCCGCTTTCCCATATCTCTTATGAGAAGCCTGTTTTTAATGCTGACGATTGGGAGTATTACAAAAAGGTAAACAAGCGTTTTGCCGGGAGCATACTGGAAGAAATATCCAGGAAGAAGTGTTTTATCTGGCTGCAGGATTATCATCTTACCCTGGCGGCAAAGTATATCAAAGACAAAGAACCTGATGCGGTAATTTCCCTTTTCTGGCATATTCCCTGGCCTAACCCTGAGGTGTTCAGAATTTGTCCCCAGAAAAATGAGATTCTCGAAGGGCTATTGGCCAACGACCTGCTTGGCTTTCACATCCACTACCACTGCCATAATTTTCTGGCCACGATTGAAAATGAGCTTGAGGCTAAGGTTGACTGGGAGGATTTAAGCGTTACTTATAAAGGGCATAAAACACTGGTAAGGCCATTTCCCATTAGCGTAGATTATGCAGGGATATCAGCTCAGGCGCGCACCCCTGAGGTTGAGCAGGCTTTGGCGAATATCCCGGATACAATAGACCCTCCTTATGAGATTATGGCCTTGGGGGTTGACCGCGTTGATTACACCAAAGGCATTATCGAGCGGATAAAGGCTATCGACCGATTCTTGGAGAAGTATCCTCAATACCAGGGTAAATTTATATTTTTGCAATTTGGCGCCTTATCGCGCATTCACATAAAGTCTTACAAGCAACTTATCGATAATGTACAGGCCCTGGCTGAGGAGATTAACTGGAAATACGGCAAGGGATACTGGTATCCGGTGGTAGTAAAGAATGTCCGGTTGGATTATGCCTCACACCTTGCTCTTTACCGGGCTGCTGATTTGTGTCTGGTAAGCTCCCTTCATGACGGGATGAACCTGGTAGCCAAGGAATTCATCGCTGCCCATGCTGAAAGAAAGGGGGCGCTTATCTTGAGCCAGTTTACGGGTGCTTCACGCGAGTTTTCAAAAGAGGCAATCCTGGTTAATCCTTATGACCCCGACGGGTTTGCCGATGCAATGAAATATGCTATTGAGATGTCCGCTCAGGAGAAAAAAGAACGCATGGAAAAGATGCAGCAGGCCTTAGAGGAGAATAATATCTATCGCTGGGCAGGTAAATTCATTTCCAATCTGTTGAAGCTGGAATAAAAAATAAGGAGCAAGGAAAATGAAGGTTTCCCAGGTAATGAACCAAAAGATAATCGCCGTTAAGCGGTCCACCACTCTGGCAGACTTGATTGAACTTTTCCGTTCTTTTCATAGCTTTCCGCTTGTGCCCGTAGTAGACGAACGTAAAACCCTGGTCGGTGTAGTCTCCTTCCGGGGGTTGATTGAGGCATTTCGCTCATCCAGTCAGGATATCTTAAAGACAATCCCCTTCGTAGACGAACATCATTCTGACATTTTTGACATGGATATTACCTCAGAGATCGGAGATTTGTGCATAGTCGATGACTTTATGCAGACGAAATTTGTAACAGTCAATCAGGATGCTTCCATTGAAGAGGCCTATCGTCTTATGCAGGTGCATCAGACAGTGCAGCTGCCGGTCGTCGATTCGGAAAATAGGCTCGTAGGAGGGGTCGGAGAGTTCGATATATTTCTTGCTCTTTTTAAAGAGAAAGGCGTAATAGAATAGGGTATGAACGCAATCTTCAGTCTCGGCATCATCTTCCTTTTTGGGCTTACCGGGGCCCGTATAATCAATAAATTAAAATTACCTTCGGTAACCGCGTATTTATTGCTGGGGATTCTTATCGGACCAGCCCTTGCCAACCTTGTTTCTTCTGATTTGCTTTCTGCTTCGGGGTTTATTTCCAATATTGTTCTCGGGTTGATTGCTTTTAGTATCGGACAGAATTTCTCCGGGGAAAATTTCAGGCGGATTGGCAAGCCGGTTATCTGGATTTCGCTTTTTGAGGCAGCAGGGGCCTGGGTTTTTGTAACCTGCGCATTCTTTTTCATTCTGAGGCAGTCTTTTTATCTGTCTTTGTTATTCGGAGCAATATCCGCTGCAACTGCTCCGGCTGCCACGGTAATGGTTGTCAGGGAATATAAAAGCAAGGGCAATTTCACTGATGTGCTTTTGGGAGTGGTAGCGATTGACGATGCCTGGTGTTTGATTATTTTTGCTTTGTCGCTTGCAATATCCAAGGCGCTGGCCGCACACATGAACAATAATCTTCTTATTGCCAAGGTTATCCTGAAATCTTTCCTGGAGATAGGCGGTGCATTTGTCCTGGGCTGGGTGATGAGCCTTGCGGCATCCCGCTTTTCCCGCTATATCCGCAGTACAACGGAGGCGCTGATTTACAGCCTGGGATGCATATTCTTTACTATCGGCTTAAGCATAATTCTGCATTTTTCGGTTCTCCTGGCCTGTATGTCACTGGGGGCAGGCCTTGCCAATATCAAAAAAATAAATCTGAATTTTTTCGATATTATCAGGACGGTTGATTCACCTCTCTACCTTTTATTTTTTGTTTTAGCAGGGGCAAACCTGGAAATACATTTACTGAAAAGTATCGGGCTGATGGGGATAGTTTATATACTTTTCCGCTCCACTGGAAAGCTCGGTGGCGTGCATCTAGGAGGCTATGTCTCCGCAGCATCCAAAGAGATAAGAAAATATCTGGGTTTTGCGCTTGTGCCTCAGGCAGGCATAGCATTAGGCGCTGCCTTGATTGTCAAGAGCGAATTCCCCGAGGTTGGAGGCATCATATTTACTATCATAATCGCTACCACGGTTGTTTATGAAATTATCGGGCCTATTTGTACCAAGATTGCCCTGCAGAAGGCAGGGGATATAAGCGTTTCTATACAGGATCCCCCTGAAAAGGACAATCCATGATTGCCGTTCCCCTTTTAATTATTGTTGCCGGGTTGTTTATGGGCTGGAATATCGGCGCTAATGACGCGGCAAATTGCGTGGGAGTTGATATCGGCTCGCGCAGAATGACCCTGAGAGAAGGGATAATTATTACCTGCGCATTCTCTTTTCTGGGGGCGCTTATATTCGGTTCAAGGGTAATCAAGACAGTGGGCAAGGGAGTAGTGCCTCTGGATAAGCTTGACCCTCAGATGTCAATGCTGGTTGCCCTGGCTGCCTGCTTTGGGGCAGGTATTTGGGTGCTCATGGCTACGCATAAGAGAATCCCTGTTTCTACTTCTCATTCTGTGGTGGGAGCAGTTGCCGGAGCAGGAATTTCTATCCTTGCTCCCATATATTGGCAGAAAATAGGAGAGATATTTTTATCCTGGGTATTGACCCCTTTTGGCTCAGGGCTGCTTGCCTTTTTATCCTATCCGCTTATAAGAAGAATCTTTTTTACTTTAGTGCCGCGCAAATTCGAGGCCGTAGTTACGCGTTGGTTGCTTATTTTAAGCAGCATTTACCTTGCTTTCACCTGGGGAGCGAATGATGTTGCAAATGTGACCGGAGTGATGGTGGGCTCAGGCATCTTTTCTGTTTTTTGGGCCACCCTGGTGGGGGGTGTGGCAATTGTCATTGGCGTCACTACCTGGGGATATAAGGTTATTGAGACAGTAGGTTTTAGCATCACCCGCCTGCTTCCCATAATGGGCTTTGTGGCTGAGGTAACCTCTGCAGTCAATGTCCAGATTTATACCTACTTTGGTATTCCGGTATCTACCTCGCACTCAATGGTGGGAGCGGTTATCGGCGTAGGCTTTGCCCGGGGCATGAAAACGGTGAATAAGAGGATAATCAGGGATATGGTGGTTGCCTGGTCCCTGACTCCCTTTATGAGCGGACTTATTTCTTTTATTATCATGAAGGGGTTATTATTGTTTCATTAGGGGTAATCAGTTTGTCTAACAAGGGGGTGGGAAATGCAGGAATCAAGGAATATATTCGGCTGGTTGGGCAGGGAACAGGAAAAGGTTGCGCTTGAGCGCGCAAGGAAGCATATTGATAAGGTATATGATACGGTAGCCAATCTTCAGGAGGCGATTGCCTGTTTTGTGCGCAATGACCTGGTTGGCAAGTCAAACAATATACAGAAAATAAAAGCCTCGGAGCATGAGGCTGACCTGATCCGGCGCTCGATTATGGATTCGCTGACAGAGCAGTTGATTGCTCCTCCGGACAGGGAAGACTTGATGCACTTTACCAAAACCCTGGATGCGATAGCTGACCACGCTAACGGCTCCGGGAGGATCCTTGATTTTCTGCATGAGAAGCTTCCCAAAGAAATCCTGAGCAGGCTGGTTGAGACAGCAAAGATTATCACCATGGCTGTGGAGCGGCTGAAGGATGCAGTAAACTCTTTAGTCAATAATGACATTAGAAAGTCACTGAATGATTGTACCCTTGTTGAAGAGCTGGAAGAGGAGGCTGATGAGCAGAAGAGGCTGACTATCGAAGTGATTATTCATTCCGAATTATCCGCCGCGACCCTGCTTCTGATTTATCAATTAACCGAATCAATGGAGAATGTTGCCGATAAGGTTGAGGATTGCGCTGATTTTATCCGGGTATTGGCAGTAAAAGCTAGATAAGAGAGGAGAGGACAATGTCAAAACGTAAACGCAGAGGCAAATTGAGCTGGCGCTCAAAAAAGGCAAATAAGGGCCGCAAGCCCTGTATGGGGCATTAAAGCAAATCCGCGATGATTTCTGCCGCGCGCTTGCTTGCCCCCTTTTCTCCCAGAAGCTGCTTTAGCTCGGACAGCTCATTTTTCAGAGAGGACATCTTCAGGGGGTCCGCCAGGGTTTTAACGATATAATTAGCGATCCTGTCCGCAGTAGCGCGAAACTGTATAAATTCCTTGATAATCTTTCTGCCCGCCACAATATTCACCAATCCGATATAGGGGATCTTGATAATCGGCCGAAGGCATGCCCAGCTCAGCCAGGAGACTTTATAGATAACCAAGAAGGGTTTTTCCAATATAGCGCTTTCCAGGGTAGCGCTTCCTGAGGCAATCATTGCGAAATCAGAACTTACCAGACCAGCATAAGTTTTGTCGCTAAAGACATAAACCGGGAGTTTGTAATCAGAGATGATAGAGTCGTATAACCCCTCTTTTACCGATGAAGAGCGCAAGACTATGAACTGGCTTTCGGGAATCTTCTTGCGGATGATTGCGGCACTTTCTAGCATCAGGGGCAGGAGCCTGTTGACTTCTGCCTCCCGCGAGCCAGGAAGCAGGGCAATGGTGGTTTTAGCGGACGGTAGATTCAGTCCTGAGTCTGGCCTGACAATATCAAGAAAGGGATGTCCGACAAAATGCACCGGGATTGCGGCCTGCCTGTAAAGCTCCTCTTCAAATTTAAAGATGACAATCATTTTGCTGACTACTTTTTTAATCAGCTTGATGCGGTTTCTGCCCCAGGCCCATACCTGCGGGCTGATATAATAGACAATAGGGATATTTCTTTTTTTAAGTTCAATTGCCAGCCGTAGATTGAATCCTGGATAATCAATCAGGATGGCTAAATCAGGATTAAGCCTATTTACTTCTCCGAGCAGCTGATTGAACAGGGCTTTGAATTTCTTGAAGTTTTTTAATACCTCAAAAAAACCCACTACCGCCAAATCAACGATATTGGCATAAAGCCTTACTCCCTGCTTTTCCATTTTCGCGCCGCCCAGTCCGAAAAACTCCCAGCTCGGCATCAATGCCCGTATTTCTCTAACCAGGCTTGCTGCGTGCAGGTCAGAGGAGGCCTCTCCGGCAACAATCAGGATTTTCTTTCCCATCAATTTTTCCGTGAAATTCTATTCTTAATCTCCAGGGCAAGGGCAAGCGCCTGGCGGGCTACCTGACCGGAGACTACCGGCTGCTTATGTTTTTCCAGGCAGTCCAGGAAGGAGGCCAGTTCTTTCTTAAGTGACGGCTCTCTTTCGATCGGAAGAGGGTCTTTTGTAATTCCCATTCCTTTTTTCTGGTAGATAAAAGCCTGCTCATTCTTATAATCCAGAGAGATATACGTATTCTTAAAGAATATGCGGATTTTGCGAATAGCTTCTTCTGATACGCGGCTTGAGGTGAGGTTGCAGACGCATCCATTGGCAAATTCAAGGCGGGCATTGGCAATATCCTCGAAAGGGGTCAACACCTTTGCGCCCACAGCGTCGATTTTCTTTACTTTTGATTTTACCAGGCCCAGGATAATATCGATGTCATGGATCATCAGGTCTAGAATTACGCCTATGTCTAAAGAGCGGTGGGGGAAAGGGCTTAAGCGGTGACATTCAATAAAGCGCGGGTTTTTAATCAGTTTTTCAGTTGCAACAAAGGCAGAATTAAATCTTTCAATATGGCCTACCTGTAATATCAAGCCCTTTTTGCCTGCCAGTTTAATCAACTCGTCTGCCTGAGCAAGGTTTACTGTAAAGGGTTTTTCAACCAGGAGGGCAATGTTATGCTTAAGGCAATCCCTGGCTATTTTATAATGCAAACTGGTTGGAACGGCTATGCTTACTGCTTGGATTCTGCCGAAAAGGCTTTTATAATCAATATAACTCTTAACCCCGAGTTGACCCGATACCTCTTTTAGGCGGCCGGGGTTAATATCACTTATCGCAACCAGTTCAGCTTTTGGTAATTGGCGATAAATACGGGCATGGATTGAGCCCAGATGCCCCACTCCGATTACTCCTACTTTAAGTTTCTTCATAGCAAGATATTATCAAAATACTCGACAATTGTCAAATATTATGATAATATATGCGTTAAATTCGGGGTTTTCGGAGATGTATCCAGAAAAGGGGAATAAGGAGTTTTTAAATGAAGGATTATTTACGTTTATTAAGGTTTGTTAAGCCATACCGCAGGATTCTGATATTGGCATCTGTGGTGATGTGGTTTTCCGCTATATTTGACGGCGTATCCCTATCAATGATTGTACCCCTTGCGGATAAAGTGCTTACCAACCAGAAGATTGTCATGCCTGCCGAATTGCCGGCATTCCTGGTTAAATTTGTCGAACTCCTGAATTCCACACCGCCTCTGGTTGTGCTTAAGTTCATGGCAATCGCTATCCCGATTTTGTTTGTACTTAAGGGATTATGTTTCTTTGCGCAAGGATATCTCATGGCAGATGTGGCTCAAAGGGTAGTCCGGGATATCCGCTCCAAGCTTTACACCAAGCTCCAGGATCTTTCGCTGGAATTCTATCATCGCAAACGCGGAGGAGAGCTTATCTCGCGTATTACCAGCGATGTGCTTCGGGTAGATTACTCAGTGAGTACCGGATTGGCTGACCTGATTTATTATAGCATGCAGCTGGCGGTTTTTCTGTTTTTGATCTTCTTTATTTATCCGCGCTTAGCCTTTGTTTCGCTTTTACTGATGCCTTTGGTGGGATTCCCGATAATTAAAATAGGAAGGATGATGAAAAAGCTCACGCGGCGTTCTCAGGAAAAGATGGCAGATATTCATTCAAGCCTGTACGAAGCCATTTTTGGGGCAAGGATTGTCAAGGCCTTTTGCGCTGAAAAACAGTCAATTAGAAGATTCGACCAGCAGAATTATGATTTTTACAAATTAGCAATGAAAATATTCAAACGCCAGCTTCTTTTAAGCCCGCTTACAGAATATATTGGCGTTTTGGCAGCGATATTTGTATTCTTTTGGGGTGGGCGCGAGGTTATTGCTGGCAAGCTTTCCTTTGGCGTGTTTGGCTTGTTTCTGGGCGCTCTGCTTTCTTTGATTAAGCCATTTAAAAAATTAAGCCAGGTATATTCTTTGAATCAACAGGCTACTGCGGCAAGCGCAAGGATTTACGAAGTCCTGAATACCGAGGTAAAAGTCAGGAATAGAGCAGGCGCAGCAGAATTAAGCCGCCCAAGGTCGAGCATCGTCTTTGAAGGGGTTTGGTTTGCCTATAATCACGAGGATGTACTGCGCGGCATAGACCTGCGGATAGATGTAAATCATTCTCTGGCAATCGTCGGGCGTAGCGGCGTAGGCAAAACTACCCTGATCGACCTTCTCTTGCGGTTCTACGACCCTCAAAAAGGCAGGGTGTTGATTGACGGCAGGGATATACGCGAATTCAGCATATCTTCCTTGCGCAAGAATATCGGTTTGGTTAGCCAGGAAACCATACTTTTTAATGATACTGTCAAGGGAAACATTGCTTATGGTAGGCTGTCTGCAACTGCGGATGAGATAACCAGCGTTGCGCTTAAGGCGCACGCCCACGATTTTATTATGAAACTGCCGCAGGGGTATGATACGCTGATTGGGGAGCGGGGAATGTCCCTTTCAGGAGGAGAGAGGCAGAGGATTGCCATAGCCCGTGCGCTGCTTAAGGATCCGCCGATACTTATTCTTGATGAGGCTACTTCTCACCTGGACAGCGCTTCTGAACGGATTGTTCAGGATGCCCTGGAAAAGCTTATGCAGGGCCGCACGGTATTCATTGTTGCCCACCGCCTTTCCACAGTGCAGAATGCTGATTCTATAGTTGTTCTGGATAAGGGCAGGATTGAGGAACAGGGCAGGCATAATGAACTTTTAAGCCAAAAGGGCATCTATTTCCGGCTTTATCAGATGCAAAGGGGCGAGGAGTGAGTTATACGTTAAAACTATTGCAAGATTTGCCAGTTATGGTATACTGATTTTTCAAAAAGGAGGTAATTAATTTGCCAAACGAATTAATCAAACAACTATTAGAAGCAGGAGTGCATTTCGGCCACAGGACTTCGCGCTGGAACCCCAAAATGAAAAAATATATATTCGGCTCCAGGTGCGGAATTTATATTATTGATTTGGAAAAGACTGCGCAATGCTTGGATCAGGCGCGTGATTTTCTATTGGATTCGGCTTCCCGGGGTCAGGGCATCATCTTTGTTGGCACCAAGAAGCAGGCCCAGAGTATAATTCAGCAGGAGGCAGAGCGTTGCGGTATGTATTACGTGAATATCCGTTGGCTGGGCGGGCTGCTTACCAATTTCTCTACAATCAGGAAGAGCATACAGCGCCTCAAGGACATTGAGCGGATGCGCGAGGACGGCACATTCAAGAAGCTGGTGAAGAAAGAGGTTGTTCATTTAGAGAAAGAAGCGGTCTTGCTCAGGAAGAATCTTGCCGGAATTGTACAGATGGAAAATTTGCCCGCAGCCGTGGTAGTAGTGGATACGAACAAAGAGATGACAGCGATAAGGGAGGCTAGGCGTCTGGGTATACCCATTGTGGCAATTGTGGATTCAAATTCCGATCCCCAAATAATTGATTATCCCGTGCCGGGCAATGACGATGCCATCAAGTCTGTTCAACTGATAATTTCCTTGTTGGCAGATGCGATTATCGAGGGCAGGAAGAGATTTCTTAAATATCTGGCCAGCGAGACGCTGCCCGGAGAATTAAAGCAGGCAGACGCCGAGGCTAAGGCGGAAGAAAAGCAAGAGGAGCAGGAAGACGCCAAGGAAGGGGCTGCGCAGGCTGAAACAGAGGAAAGGCCTTCGGAAAAACCGATGCGTAGCGTGAAGCCTGCTTCCCGCGGCAAGGCGGATTTGTCTCGGGAAAAAGAAAACAAGAGGAAATAATAATGAAAAAAAAGATACCCTTGGATTTGATTAAAGATTTGCGAAAAATGAGCCAGGCCAGTGTCAGCGACTGCAGGCAGGCGCTGGAGGAAGCCGGCGGAGATAAAGACAAGGCAATGAAGCTTTTGCGTAAACGCGGTCTTGAGATTGCCAAGGCCAAGAAAGGCCGCGCTGCGCAGGAAGGCAGGGTCGAGTCTTATGTACATACGGGAAATAAACTCGGGGTGCTTCTGGAGGTAAATTGCGAAACCGATTTTGTTGCCCGTAATACGGACTTCTGCAGGTTTACCAAAGAGTTGGCAATGCAGATTACTGCTACAAATCCCCTTTACCTCAGCAAAGAGGATGTACCGGGAAAGGCAGTAGAGGAGATTGAGGACAAAGAAAAATTCTATAAAGAGCATTGCCTCATGGAACAGCAGTTTATTAAGGACCCTTCGGTTACCATAAGAGACCTTATGGCTGACTTGGTGGCTAAGCTCAGCGAGAATATAGTAATCCGCCGTTTTGTCCGCTATAAAGTGGGAGAATAAATATTTGAATCAGCCGATTTACAAGCGTATTATCCTGAAGATGAGTGGCGAGGCCCTGCAGGGCGGCTGTTCTCACGGCATTGACCAGGGTGTGTTAAATTCAATAGCCGGGCAGATAAAAGAGATCAGGGAACTAGGAGTGGATGTGGCCGTAGTTCTGGGTGGAGGCAATATCTTCCGCGGGCAGGACAATACTGCTTCCCGAGGGTTGAATATGGACAGGTCTGTAGCGGACTATATGGGGATGCTGGCGACGGTGATAAACGGCCTTGCCTTTCAGGAGTCATTGGAAAAGACAGGTCTTCCTACCAGGCTAATGACTGCGTTAAGTATGCAGCAGGTAGCCGAACCTTATATCCGCCGTCGGGCAATCAGGCATTTAGAAAAGGGGCGAGTGATTATCTTTGTGGCCGGCACAGGTAATCCTTATTTTACAACAGATACTGCGGCGGCATTGCGCGGAATGGAGATCGATGCCGATGTCATCTTAAAGGCAACCCGTGTAGATGGAGTTTACGACAAGGATCCCTTAAAATTTAAAGATGCCATTAAATTTGATGCCTTAGGGTATATAGACGTTTTAAACAAGAATTTGCGTTTTATGGATTCAACCGCAGTGAGTCTCTGCATGGACAATAAGCTTCCCATCGTAATTTTTGACCTCAACAAAAAAGGTAATATCAAGCGCGTAGTCTTAGGGGAGAAGATTGGAACAGTAGTAAAGTGAGTCAGCGTTTTAGCTTTTGTTGCATAGCGGCAAGGTTAGAATAGACAGCTTGGCTGTTCACTGCCAGCTGGAGAGAACATCAAGGAGACAGATATGACCGTCAAAGAGGTTTTGCGTAATACAGAAGAGAACATGAAGAAGACAATAGAGGCAGCCGTAAGAGAGTTTAACAGCGTGCGTACAGGCCGCGCGACTCCTTCTCTGGTGGAAGGGCTGCATATTGATTATTACGGAACCCCTACTTTGTTAAAGCAATTAGCCAGTATCTCTACTCAGGATGCCCATCTTCTGGTAATCCAGCCCTGGGATCAAGCTGTTATCCCGGAGATTGAAAAGGCTATTCTCAAGGCTAACCTCGGAATAAATCCTTCTTGCGACGGAAAATTGGTACGTTTACCCGTCCCCCCTCTTTCAAAAGAAAGAAGAGAGGAATTGGCGAAATTAGTAAAGAAGATGTCTGAGGAAAGCAGAATCTCTTTGCGTACGATAAGGCACCAGTCCAAAGAGGAGATAGAAAAATTAGAGAAAGATAAAACCATACCTGAAGACGAGAAGTTCAAGGGTATTCAGGAGCTACAGAAGCTGATAGATAAATATAATACCAGGTTAGATGAAGTATTGAAGAATAAAGAAAAGGAAATCCTGGAGTTTTAATCCGGGCCACTAGCTCATCCGGTAGAGCACCGCCCTTTTAAGGCGGGTGTGCCGCGTTCGAGTCGCGGGTGGCCCACAAATTTCGGAGAGAACGCCAAGGCTAAGCGAGTGACGCGGACGTGGCGGAATTGGCATACGCGCAAGACTTAGGATCTTGTGGGGTAACCCTTGGGGGTTCAACTCCCTCCGTCCGCATTTCTTAAGATTTCAGTATTAAGCTTATAGAGAGTGACGCGGGAGTAGCTCAGCTGGTAGAGCATCACGTTGCCAACGTGAATGTCGCGGGTTCGACCCCCGTCTCCCGCTTGTGTCGAACCCGAAAGGGGAGTTTAAGCAGCAAAGACAATAGGAGGACTAACTGTATGAAAATATTGGATTTCTTAAGCAAAAAAGCAGTAACAACGGATTTAAAATCCACCAAAAAAGAAGACATATTACGCGAGCTTATCGACGCTTTGATTTCGGCGGGAGAAATTGATAAGCGTTACCGCAACAAGCTTATCGAGGCATTGATGGCTAGGGAGATATTGGGTTCAACCGCCATAGGTCAGGGTGTCGGCATACCGCATGCCAAGTCTGATTGCGTAAAGAAACTGGTCGCTGCCTTTGGTTTATCCCGCAAAGGGGTTAATTTCGATTCTCTGGACGGAGAGCCGGTTTATATCTTCTTTTTGCTGCTTGCGCCGGCAGATTCTGCAGGGCCGCATCTTAAGGCTTTGGCAAGAGTTTCCCGATTACTGAAAGACAAATATTTTCGCGATAGCCTCAGGCAATGCGCGGATGATAAATCTGTGATCAGGATAATTACCCAGGAAGATGAGAGAAAAATTTAATATAGAGAAGATAACCAGGATAGTCAAATGGCTTTATCCGGGGATCGGCATAAAGCGCTGGATTTTGGTGTCCGCTTTTGGAATAGTGCTGGTAATCGTGGGAGTTTTGAATCTGGACAGAGAAAGTATATTTCTGCCGGCAGTATCAAAGGCGCTAGGTGCACTCCTGATCTTATTGGGTATATCCTTGTTAATATTGGGGGCAGTAAGGGCTTTACATTCTTTTGTTCTGTTTTTTTTCCCCGAACTGGGGAAACGCAGAGGGTTCGCCGATATCATTTACAGGCGAAGGAAATTGGAGAGAGGTCCGAATATCGTGACCATCGGAGGGGGAACAGGCCTGTCGGTATTGCTGGAAGGCTTAAGGGAGCATACTTCAAATATCAGCGCAGTGGTGACCGTAGCTGACGACGGAGGTTCCTCCGGAAGATTACGCAGGCAGTTTGATATTTTGCCTCCTGGTGATATACGCAACTGCCTGGTTGCCCTTGCGGATGCCCCTGCACTGATGCGCGAATTATTTCAGTTTCGTTTCGATTCTTCCTCGGAATTCTCCGGGCATAACTTTGGCAATCTCTTCATTACCGTAATGACCCAGGTTACCGGTGATTTTGATAAGGCAATTAAGGAGTCAAGCAAGGTTTTGGCTATCCGCGGACAGGTTATCCCTTCTACCCTGGATAATGTGGTCCTGGTAGCTCAGTATAAGGACGGAAGTATTACGGAGGGAGAAGCAAACATCCCTAAGGCTAAGCGTCCGATTCAGCGCATTTGGCTTAAACCCGAAGGCTCCCAAGCCACCCAGGAGGCTCTTACGGCAATCCGTGAAGCTGAGGTAATTGTTTTGGGCCCGGGCAGTCTTTATACAAGCATCATCCCAAACCTGTTGGTTAAAGATATATCCGAGGCAATTGTTGCCTCGAATGCGATTAAGATTTACGTTTGCAATATCATGACTCAACCCGGAGAAACAGACGGTTTTGCGGCTTCCGGACACCTGAGTGTATTGCTCAGCCATACTCATCCCAGGATTGTAGATTACTGCTTGGTGAATACCGGCGCCATACCCGCGGATTTACTGCAACGCTATAAGCAAGACGGTTCCTATCCCGTAGTTGCCGATATCTCAAGAATTCGCAGTCTCGGCTGCCGGATGATCCAGGATAATATCGCCGCAGTTTTCGATAACTATATCAGGCACGATCCGCTTAAATTATCCCGGATAATCCTGGGATTGGTTGAGGAGATTTGAGAGAGTTTTTCAAGCATGCAAAAGATAAGAAAAGAGATAATAGTAAAGAATAAATCAGGGCTGCACGCAAGGCCAGCTGCTTTATTTGTCCAGGCGGCGAATAAATTTGATTCCCGTATTACCGTAGAGAAGGATAGCGAACGGGTGAACGGAAAATCGATTATGGGCATTCTTACCCTGGGGGCAGAGCGTGACAGCCGTATCATTATCGAAGCTGAAGGCAGGGATGCTCGGGATGCAATATTTGAGTTAGAAAGGCTGGTAAGTAATAATGAGCAGGAGGGGGAATCCGATGGAAAAGCTTAAGGGTATAGCTGCGGCTCCTGGTATAGTTATTGGACCGGCATTTAAGTTAAGGCCCGAAGAGTGGTTAATTTCAAAACAGGCGATCAGCCAGGAGCAGGTGCCTGCGCAGATTCAGCTTTTCGAGGAAGCGCTGATTAATACGCGGAAGGAAATCCTTGATTTACAGAAACGGATTTCCACCGAAATGGGCAAGGACTCTGCTCAGATTTTCGAGGCGCATCTCCTGGTCTTGGAAGACCGCATGCTCATAGAAGAGGTCATCTCGCGGCTGAAAAAGGAATTCCTCAACGTTGCCTATATTTTTTCCGAAGTGCTAAAAAAGTATATTCAGGTTTTTTCCAAAATAGAAGACGCTTATCTCAGGGAGCGCATCGTTGATATCAATGACGTGGGAAAGCGTATCTTGCGGCACCTCTTAGGTAAAGAAGCCGGCAGGGTAAGATTACTGAGCACCTTAGATAAGAGGGTAATCATCGTCGCTCATGATTTGTCGCCTTCCGAAACGGCGACCATCAATAAAGAGAATATCTGCGGCTTTGTAACCGAAATCGGAGGCAAAACCTCTCACGCCGCGATTATGGCTAAGTCCTTGGAAATACCCGCGGTAGTCGGACTCCATCAGGCAACCGAGAAGATTAAAAATGAAGATTTGCTGATTATAGACGGATCCTCAGGGCTGGTGATTATCAATCCTGACGAGGATACGCTTAATTCCTATCATCGGGAAGAAACCAGGCTTAGGGACGATAGTGAAAGATTTTTACAGGTTAAAGACATGCCGGCAGTGACCAGTGATGAGCATAGGGTAAGCATCCTGGCCAATATCGAGTTGCCCGAAGAAATCCCTTCGCTAAAATTACACGGCGCAGAGGGAATCGGACTGTACCGCACCGAGTATTTTTATATGAACCGCGAAGACCTGCCCACGGAAGAGGAGCATTTCCAGGCTTATAAATCCGTTGCGCAGGCATTGTCCCCTTACCCTGTAACTATCCGCACCTTGGATTTAGGAGGAGACAAATTTATTTCGCAGCTGAATATACCTCATGAGATGACCTCCTTTCTTGGCTGGCGGGCGATAAGGTTCTGCCTGGCTCGCCCGGATATTTTCAAGGTGCAGTTGCGCGCGATATTGAGAGCCTCAGGCTACGGGAAATTGAGGCTTATGTACCCGATGATTTCCGGAATTGAGGAATTCAAGCAGGCAAATCAGATACTAGAGAGATGTAAAGAGGAATTGAACAGTGAGGGCACTGCCTTTGACAAGGAGATAGAGGTAGGCGCGATGATTGAGCTGCCCTCAGCAGCTATGACCTCTGATATCTTGGCGGAGGCGGCCGATTTCTTCAGTATCGGCACCAACGACCTTATCCAGTACTCATTAGCGGTTGACCGGGCAAATGAAAAGGTGGCCTATCTTTATGAGCCGGCACATCCGGCGATGCTGCGCATGATTAAAAACATCATTGACGCAGGGCACAACAAGAATATTTCCGTAGCAATGTGCGGAGAAATGTCCGGGGATGCAGCAATGGTTTTAATTCTTTTGGGCCTGGGCCTGGATGAGTTCAGCATGCCTTCCGTTACTATTCCCCAGATCAAGTATATAGTACGTTCGATAAGCATAGAGGAGGCAAAAAATATTGCTCAGGAGGCATTGAGGCTGTCTACCGGCAAAGACGTAGAGGAGTTCATCCACAGGAAATTAAAAGATATTTTGGATAAAACTTGAGAAAGGACACCAGAATGCTCCTTGATTTAAAAGAGAAATCAGGATTGGGATTAAAATTCGATACTGAGAAACCAGAGATGTCTTTTGCCACGGATCTTACGCCCAGGACTCCCGCTATCAGGACCATCACACAGATGCAAGAGGTTTTACTGGATAAGGGCTTAGGAGAGCCGGAAGAATTATATTATATGTACCGGGACATCTATCGTATTTGCGATAAACCTGCTTTGGAAAAACATGCACTGCGTTTTGATGTGACCGCGATTAAGCCCGTATGCCTGGGTCGAGAGTTTATGAAGACCGCCGGGCATTATCACCCAGAGAGCTTTCCTGAATTATACGAGTTGCTCTGGGGCAGGTGTTTTTGTCTTATGCAGCGCAGTGATGCCAAGGATTACCGGATTATCGAAGAGGCGATTATGGTTGAGGCAGTTGCCGGGCAGAAGATTGTCATTCCTCCTGGTTTCGGGCACATATTGATTAATCCCGGCCCGGACTATCTGATTACCGCTAACTGGGTCAGCAGCCGCTTCTCTTCACGTTATGAATTATACAAGACAGCAGAAGGGGCAGCTTATTTTGTTACCACAGCAGATAGAGACACACAGGCGAGTCCCAGCCTGAAGGTTGGGCTGGCAATCAGCAAAAATCCTCATTTTAGCCGTGTAGCCGAAGTGAACTTTGTGCGTCCGTCAAATGCAATCAAAAGGTTTGCACTTGTCCAAGACAGGCCGATGTATAATATTATCAATCAGTCTCCCGAGGCACTGGATTTTCTTAATCGCCCTCTGGATTATGATTACAAAGATGTATTCGTTAAATAAAGACATAACTTCTGTGTGGACTCATTGAAATGAAAGCGCTCATTCTTGCCGCGGGTTACGGTACGCGTTTATATCCGTATACAAAAAACTTTCCCAAGCCCCTGCTTGAGGTAGGCAAAAGGCCTATTATCAATTACCTGGTGGAGAAGGTCACAGAGCTGCAGGGCGTCTCAGGTATTATCGTGGTTACCAATGCCAGGTTCTTCCGCCAGTTCAAAGAGTGGAAGAGTAGCTTGCGGTCGAAATACCCTATCAGTATCGTTAATGATTTGAGCAGGAGCCCGGATGACAGGTTAGGGGCAATCGGGGATATGCATTTTGTATTCCATAAACTAAGGTTTAGCCAAGATTTCTTAGTTTTAGGCGGAGATAACCTCTTTAAAAGCAATCTCAGGGGTTTTATGCGTTTTGCCAAAAGCAAATCTCCTTATGCGAGCATCGGGCTATTCGATATTCAGGATAAAAGCCACGCGCAACACTACGGCGTAGTAAGTCTCTCCAGCAGCAAGCGTGTTATTGATTTTTATGAGAAACCCGCCAAGCCGAAATCGAGCTTAGTGGCTATGTGTCTGTATTATTTTCCGGGAAGAACACTGAGCCTGCTGAGAGAATATTTTAATGACCCGACAAACTCTTCTGATGCCTCCGGTTCCTATATCAGCTGGTTATGCAAGACAGATAGGGTTTACGGTTATATTTTCAAGGATTTCTGGTTTGATGTCGGGCATTTGGATACCTACAGGAAGGCAAAGAGCATGCTAAGGGAAGGGAGATAGGTTTATGTCAAAGGTATTTTTTAGTTCGGAATCAGTAAGCGAGGGGCATCCGGATAAACTTTGCGACCAGATTTCCGACGCGGTTCTGGATGATGTGTTAAGGCAGGATACAAAGGGGCGAGTAGCCTGCGAGACCTATGTAACCATGGGCCTGGTGATTATCGGAGGAGAAATAACCACTCATGGTTATGTTGATGTGCATAGGCTGGTGCGCGACGTAATCAAGGGTATCGGATATACGCATCCCAAGTACGGCTTTGATTACAATACCTGTGCTATACTCAATGCTATTCACAGCCAGTCTCCGGATATTGCCCAGGGGGTGGACGCAGGAGGCGCAGGAGATCAGGGAACAATGATCGGTTATGCCTGTTCTGAGACGCCGGAATTTATGCCCTTGCCGATTATGCTTGCCCATAAACTGGTTATGCGCATGGCGCAGGTGCGTAAAAACGGAACCTTGAAATATCTAGGCCCGGACGGAAAATCGCAGGTTGCGGTAGAGTACGAAGGCAACAAGGCCAGGCGCGTAGATTCGGTAGTGCTTGCCTGTCAGCACACCGAAGAGATACTTGATAAAACGGGAAAACATATTTCCGAAGAGGCGCGTCAGGAGTTGATTGAGGTGATCGCCCTGCCTGTATTAAAGGATTTGATTGACCAGGATACAAAATTCTATATTAATCAGACCGGAAAGTTTCTTATCGGAGGGCCTCAATCCGATACAGGCATGACCGGCAGGAAAATTATTGTCGATACTTACGGTGGGATGGTTGCTCATGGAGGAGGGGCATTCAGCGGTAAAGACCCGACTAAGGTAGACAGGTCAGCCGCTTATATGGCGCGCTATATTGCCAAGAATACCGTTGCCGCAGGCCTGGCAGAGAAATGCCTGCTTCAATTTGCTTACGTAATCGGTAAGGCCGAGCCCTTGTCAATTGTGCTGGATACCTTTGGCACGTCGAAGCTTCCGCAGGAGAAGATCATCCAGTTAATTAGAAAGAATTTCGAGCTTACTCCTCAGGGCATAATCAAGACGCTGGATTTGCTAAAGCCGATTTATAAGAAGACAGCCAGTTACGGTCATTTTGGCCGCGATGAGTTTAGCTGGGAGAAATTAGACAAGGTAAAACAATTACAGAAAGAATTATAAGATTATCCGGGGGTATAGATGAAATACGATATTAAAGATATAAGTTTGGCCAATAAGGGCAAATTAAGGACTGAGTGGGCAGGCAAGAACATGCCGGTTTTAGGGCTTATCCGGCAGCGCTTCAAGAAGCAGAGGCCTTTGGCCGGCGTAAACATTGCTGCGTGTCTGCACGTAACTACAGAAACAGCAGTTTTGGCTGGAGCCTTAAAAGATGCAGGTGCGAATTTGTCGCTTTGTGCCTCTAATCCTTTATCCACGCAGGATGATGTAGCGGCAAGCCTGGTTAGGCATTCGCGGATTGCGGTATTCGCAATTAACGGAGAAGATAACAAGACCTATTATCGACACATAAAGTCGGTATTGGCAGCCAGACCTGTGATTACGATGGATGACGGAGCCGATTTAGTCTCTACGCTACATAAGCATTATAAACTGGATAGGATAATGGGGGGTACAGAGGAAACCACCACCGGAGTAATCAGGTTGCGCGCCATGGAGAGGCAAGGGAAGCTGGGGTATCCGATAATCGCAGTCAATGACGCTGACACAAAGCACCTCTTTGATAACCGTTACGGCACAGGACAGTCGACAATCGACGGGATAATCCGCGCTACCAATAAGTTGTTGGCGGGCTCTAACTTTGCGGTTTGCGGTTATGGCTTCTGCGGCCGCGGAGTGGCAATGCGCGCTAAGGGAATGGGGGCTAATGTGATAGTTACCGAGACTGACCCTTTGCGCGGCCTGGAGGCGGTAATGGACGGTTTTCGCGTTTTGCCTTTGACTGATGCCTGCCGCCAGGCAGATATATTCGTTACCGTAACCGGAGACAGGGATGTTATCGGACGAAGACACTTTTTATTAATGAAAGACGGAGCGATTCTGGCTAATGCCGGTCACTTTAACGTAGAAATAGATCTGGCTGCGCTTAAGCGCATGAGCAGGAAGAAGAGGGACATTCGTCATTGCCTCCAGGAGTATTCTTTGTCCAATGGTCGCAGGCTCTATCTTTTGGGCGAGGGTCGCCTGGTGAATCTGGCAGCAGCAGAGGGGCATCCGGCCCAGGTTATGGATATGAGTTTTGCCAACCAGGCGCTCGGCGTCGAGTATATCTTCAGGAATTACCGGAAATTACAAAACCGTGTTTACAAGGTTCCCGAAAAGATAGATAAGAATATCGCGAGATTGAAATTAAAAACCATGGGTGTTGCGATTGACAATCTTACGCCTGCGCAAAAAAAATATCTGGTAAGTTGGGAGCTGGGAACTTAAGTGAGGACATAAGTTATGGAACCGTATATTAACAAAAAGCTATGCGACATAACTTATAAGTACGAACTTCCCCGACAGCAAAACACTGCGAAAATTTATATCTAAATTTTCTTGTTGTTATCGGGGTCAATTCACCCAGATAACTTACGTTCCGTAAGTTGTGGGTTCATTGAAGGAGGAGCAAAGTAATGGGACGAAGGCCTATCGATGCATTAAAGTTGGCAGAGCAGTTGGTTATAAGCGATGATTTAGAAACAAAGCTTACGCTGGGCAAGAAGATTTTTGACCTTGCCTATAAAAAGGGAATCTACCCGGCCTCCATAAACGAGATTTATCTTGCCCGCGGCAGGGGAGAATTCGCGCCAAATTTTACTGTCCCGGCAATAAACTTAAGGACTCTGACTTTGGATTTAGCCAGGGCAATATTCAGGGTGGCGAAAAGAAACAATGCCGGATGTTTTATTTTTGAGATTGCCCGTTCAGAGATGGGCTATACTGCCCAGCCACCGATAGAATACAGTTCTTGTATCCTGGCAGCGGCTATTGGAGAAGACCGGCAGGGGCCGGTTTTTATCCAAGGTGACCATTTTCAGACTAATGCCAAAAAGTTTCTCCAGGACCCCCAAAAGGAAATTGAGGGTCTGAATACCCTAATCGGTCAGGCGATCGAGGCGGGTTTTTACAATATTGACATAGATTCCTCTACGCTGGTGGATTTATCTAAAAACAAAATAGAAAAACAGCAGTATCTTAATTACGATACCTGTGCCAAGTTTACCCAGTTTATCCGCCAAATCCAGCCCAGAGGCATAGAGATATCCGTTGGCGGAGAAATCGGAGAAGTCGGAGGCAAGAATTCAACGCCTGACGAACTGCGCGCATTTATGTCCGGATTTAAAAAGCGCCTGCGCAAAGGCAGGCAGGGTATTAGTAAAATCAGCGTGCAGACAGGAACTTCACATGGCGGAGTGGTCTTGCCTGACGGCTCGATTGCCGAGGTGAATATTGATTTTGACACCCTAAGAAGCCTCTCGCGCATTGCCCGCGAGGAATTCGGTTTAGGCGGTTGCGTCCAGCACGGCGCTTCTACTTTGCCTTCCGAGGCCTTTCATAAGTTTACCGAAGTAGAGGCAGTCGAGGTCCACCTGGCAACTGAATTTCAGAATATGGCCTATGAGAGCCCGCAATTCCCTGAGGAATTAAAAAACCGTATTTACGAATGGATGAAGCAGAATCTTGCAGCTGAAAAGAAGGACGGGGAAACTGAGGAGCAGTTTATCTATAAAACCAGGAAAAAGGCATTAGGCCCCTTCAAGAAAGAGATTACCGGCCTTAGTCAGGATACCCGCGATAAGATAGTTGCCCCCATTGAAGAGAAATTCGATTTTCTCTTTAAGCAATTGAATGTGGTGGGCACCAAGGAACTAGCCGATAAATATATATCTTTCAAGAGAGTGATTAAGCGGCCCCGCAAGGAGAAGGCAGCAGCAGCCGCAGAGGAACATTTTGAGGGAGCGGATTAAGCGGTCAACTCTAAACTTTTCTTCGATAGAAGATAGAAGATAGAAGACAGAAGACGGAAGGAGAAGAAATGATGCGGTCAGATAAGATGAAAAAGGGATTGGAAAGGATGCCCAACCGCGCTTTACTTTATGGCACGGGTCTGTCGGCTTCGCATTTAAAGAGGCCTTTTATCGGTATCGCCTCCTCCTTTACTGATTTAATCCCCGGGCATATCGGTATGCGCGACCTGGAAAGGTATATTGAAAGGGGAATTGAAAATCAGGGAGGCGCTCCTTTTATCTTTGGCGTACCGGGAATCTGTGACGGAATTGCCATGGGTCATTCCGGAATGAATTACTCTCTGCCCTCCCGCGAGCTGATCGCTAACATTATTGAATCGATTGCCTCAGCGCATGCCCTGGACGGCCTGGTTTTACTCACCGATTGCGACAAGATAACTCCCGGCATGATCATGGGCGCTTTAAGGACCAATATCCCGGCGATTGTGGTAACAGCAGGCCCGATGCTTGCAGGGCATTTTGGCAGAAGGAGGCTTTCTCTGGTAAGGGATACCTTTGAGGCAGTGGGCAGATTTAAGAAAGGCGAGATTAACGAAAGCCAAAGGCAGTCCCTGGAAATAGAGGCCTGTCCCTCCTGCGGTTCCTGCCAGGGCATGTATACGGCAAACACGATGAGCTGCCTTACTGAGGCAATGGGTCTATCCTTACCCTTCTGCGCTACAGTACCGGCTGTTTTGAATAAGAAAAAAAGGATTGCCTATGAAAGCGGCCAGAGGATTATGAGTTTGGTTAGAAAGGATATCAGGCCGAGGGATATCGTCAATAAGAGATCCTTGGTCAATGCCATACGCGTGGATATGGCATTGGGCGGTTCAACAAATACGGTTTTACATTTGATGGCAATAGCCTCCGAGGCAAAGGCGCCGATCAGTTTAAAGGACTTTGACAAGATCAGCCGCAGCACTCCCCATATAGCTAATTTACGCCCGGCAGGAGAATATTTTATGGAAGACCTGGATATTGCCGGAGGCATTCCCGCAGTGCTAAAGAGACTGCTTTCTAAATTGCAGGATAATCCCACCGTGTCCGGAGCGAAGATTAAGCAAATAGCGGCAAAGGCGCATATTTGCGATGGGGATGTAATCAGGCCTTTGGCAAAGGCATATCATAAACAGGGAGGCATTGCGGTTCTTTACGGAAATTTAGCCCCTGACGGATGCGTGGTCAAGCAATCGGCAGTTGGTAAGGATATGCTTAAGTTTATCGGCAGGGCGCGGACCTTTGACTCGGAGGAGAGCGCAATGACGGCAATCATGAATAAAAAGATTAAACGGGGCGATACAGTGGTAATTAGATACGAGGGACCGGCGGGAGGCCCGGGCATGCGGGAGATGCTTTCTGCAACATCGGCTATCGTGGGCATAGGCCTGGCTGAATCCGTAGCCCTGATTACTGACGGGAGGTTTTCCGGAGGCACGCGCGGACCCTGTATCGGGCATATATCTCCTGAGGCTCAGGCAGGAGGACCGATTGCAATTATCAAAAACGGTGATAGAATTAGAATTGATATACCCAACCGTAAAATTGAGCTTTTGCTTACCCATGCAGAGATCAACAGACGCATGAAGGCATTCAAGCCCGTTAAGCCCAAGGTTACTTCCGGGTATTTATTTCTCTATTCTCAATTAGTCAGCTCTGCTGATAAAGGAGCAGTATTTACATGAACGGCGCACAGATTTTAATTGAGTCCTTAAAGCGCGAAGGCGTGCAGATAATGTTTGGTTATCCAGGTGGCTCTGTTCTGCCCATATTTGACAAGCTCTACGAAGCCCCCATTAAATTTATTCTTACCCGGCATGAGCAGGGGGCCGCCCATGCCGCAGACGGGTATGCCCGCGCAACCGGTAAGGTCGGGGTATGCATTGCGACCTCAGGGCCCGGAGCCACCAATCTGATTACCGGCATTGCCACGGCATATATGGATTCCATTCCACTGGTGGCGATTACCGGGCAGGTGAAGACTCATCTTATCGGTAATGATGCATTCCAGGAAGCAGACGTTACCGGTATTACCCGACCGGTTACTAAGTATAATTATTTAGTCAGGGATGTGCGGGATTTAGCCCGTACTGTGCGCGAGGCTTTTCATATCGCCTCTACTGGGAGGCCAGGGCCGGTAGTAATCGATATCCCGGTTGATGTGCAGACTCACGAGGCAGAATTTGTCTGGCCGGAAGAGGTTGAGATTAAAGGTTATAAGCCAAACTATTTCGGGCATCCCGGGCAGATTAAAAAATCCGCCCGCTTTATTGCAAAATCAAAAAAGCCTTTGATTTACGCAGGAGGAGGGATAATTATTTCCAGCGCCGAGGCAGAGTTAAAAACCCTGGCAGAGAAAATCAAGGCACCCGTTACCATGACCCTGCTGGGCCTGGGGGGATTTCCCGGAACCCACCCGCTTTGCTTAGGCATGCTGGGCATGCACGGGACCGCTTACGCAAATTATGCGATTATGAATTCTGATTTGGTTATTGCCGTAGGGGCACGCTTTGATGACCGGGTTACCGGACGGCTTGATGCATTTGCGCCTCATGCCAAGATTATCCACATTGATATCGACCCTTCTTCGATCAGCAAGAATGTCAAAGTGGATGTTCCGATTGTGGGAGACGCAAAGAATATCCTTATCCAACTGCTGGAAGAATTAAATAAGCTGCCCGATACCGGGGAGTGGCTGGCTGCCGTTGAGCAGTGGAAGAACAAGCATCCGCTGGCCTATAAGGAGAGTGCTAAAATAAAACCCCAATACGTGATTGAGCAGATTTACCAAGCCACTAAGGGCAAGGCAATCATTACTACCGAGGTTGGCCAGAATCAGATGTGGGCAGCCCAGTGGTATAAATACGCCAAGCCAAGAACATTTCTTTCTTCCGGAGGGCTGGGGACAATGGGTTACGGGTTTCCTGCGGCAATCGGAGCAAAGGCAGGCTGTCCAGATATTGACGTTTTTGATATTGCCGGAGACGGTTCGATTCAGATGAATATCCAGGAACTGGGTACTGCGGTGCACGATAAGATACACGTAAAAGTGGCGATTTTGAATAATTGCTACCTGGGCATGGTCAGGCAATGGCAGGAGTTATTTTATAAACGCCGCTATTCGTATACTCATCTTTGCAATAATCCTGATTTTGTCAAACTGGCCGAGAGTTACGGCGCAGCAGGAATTCGCGTAACCAAGAAGGAAGAGGTGAGGCCCGCGATTGAAAAGGCACTCTCTATTGATAATGTGGTGTTTATGGATTTCAAGATCGAAGAAGAAGAGAACGTGTACCCGATGGTGCCTGCGGGCGAAGCCATCGATAGGATGATCGGGGGTATGGCATGAGGCATACGCTTTCCGTATTAGTAGAGAATAAATTCGGGGTTCTGGCTCGGGTTGCGGGCTTATTCAGCGCCCGCGGGTTTAATATTAGCTCCCTGGCAGTAGGAGAGACGCAAGACCCCAGCATCTCCCAGATGACCATTGTAGTGGAGACTCCGGATGTGCGCATCCTAGAGCAGATTGTCAAGCAATTGCACAAACTTATCGATACGATCTCGGTGGTCGACCTGACTAAAAAGGATTTTGTGGAAAGGGAACTGGCCTTGGTAAAAATAGGTTATGAGAAGTCCCGGCGGCGTAAGATCAGCACGCTATTAAACAGGCATAAGCAGGCTACCCGCCTGCTTAGGCAAAGCAATAATAAGGCAATCATTGAAATATGCGCTACCTCAGAACAGGTAAAGGATTTTCTGGTTAAATTAAAACCTTTCGGTATCAAGGAATTAATGCGCACCGGCAGAGTAGCCATTGTTTAGGTATTTGTTGTCACAGTCAATCGAGAGGAGGCATGATGCCTAAGATATATTACGAGCAGGATGCGGATTTGAATTTATTAAAGGACAAGACCGTGGCAATCATCGGTTATGGAATACAGGGCAGGGGCCAGGGTTTATGCCTGAAGGACAGCGGGGTTAACGTAATTGTTTCAGAGCTGGAAGGTACTGATAATTACCGCCAGGCTGAGGAAGACGGGTTCAAGCCCGTTTCTGCCCAGCAGGCAGCGGGCCTTGCAGATATTATACAGATATTGACCCAGGACCATGTGCAGGCCAAGGTCTATAAAGAAGATATCAAGCCGAGTCTCAAAAAGGACAAGGCGCTTTGCTTTTCGCACGGCTTCAATATCCGGTACAAGCAGATAAAACCGCCTAAGAAGGTTGATGTTTTTATGGTTGCACCCAAGGGGCCGGGAGCTTTGGTAAGGAAGATGTATGTGGAAGGAAAGGGTGTTCCCTGTTTATTGGCGGTGTTTCAGGACTCAAGCGGCCAGGCAAAGCAGATAGGCCTGGCATATGCCAAGGCAATCGGCGGCACGCGTGCCGGGGTCATTGAAACCACGTTTGAAGAAGAGACCGAGACCGATTTATTCGGCGAGCAGGCAGTGCTCTGCGGAGGCGTTACTGAATTAATCAAGGCAGGCTTTGATACGCTGATTGAAGCAGGGTATCAGCCGGAGATTGCTTATTTTGAAGTCCTGCACGAATTAAAACTGATTACGGATCTGATTCAAGAGGTGGGAATCAGCGGAATGCGCAGGCGCGTTTCCAATACCGCCTGTTACGGCGACCTTACCCGCGGACCGAAGATTATTACCGAGAAGACCCGCCGGGTTATGCAGAAAATACTTAAGGATGTCAAATCAGGAAAATTTGCCAGGGAATGGATTAAGGAAAACGAGAATGGCCGCCCCCTCTTTAATGAATTGCTCAAAAAGGGAGACGAGCACAGAATAGAGCAGGTGGGTAAACAGTTGCGGGAAATGATGCCCTGGATGAAAAAGTAAAATTCCGCAAAGGTCTTTGCGGAATAAGCAAAAAATAAGCGCAGGCCTGCATTTTTTGCTTGAAGGAAAAGATAATTGTATGGAAAAGATAATTGTATTTGATACAACGCTGCGCGACGGTGAGCAGGCGCCGGGGGCCTCTTTGAATCAGAGAGAAAAATTAGAGGTCGCAGAAGCCCTGGCGCATTTAGGCGTGGACATTATTGAAGCAGGGTTTCCTATTTCTTCAAAGGGAGACTTTCAGGCTGTGCGCGCAGTGGCAAAATCTATCCGGGGGCCGGTAATCTGCGGACTGGCAAGGGCAGTAAAAAAGGATATAGATACCGCAGCTGGTGCAATAAAACCTGCCAGGAAAGGGCGTATCCACGTATTCTTAGCTACCTCCAAGATACACATGCAGTATAAATTGAGAAAGGCAGAAGATGAAATTCTGCGCCTAGCTGTCCAGGCAGTGAAATATGCCAGGAAATACACAAGTGATGTGCAATTCTCTCCGGAAGACGCCTCGCGCAGCGAAAGGGATTTTCTCTTCAGGGTAGTGGAGGCAGTGATTGAAGCAGGAGCGACCACTGTGAATATTCCGGATACCGTAGGTTATGCCGAGCCAGAGGAATTCGGCGGTTTAATCCATGCGATAAAAGAAAACGTCCCGAATATCGATAAAGCGGTTATAGCCGTACATTGCCATAATGATTTGGGGTTAGCAGTGGCCAATTCCCTGGAGGCAATCAAAAACGGCGCCAGGCAGGTGGAATGTACGGTCAATGGCATAGGCGAACGCGCCGGCAATGCCTCTTGCGAGGAAATAGTTATGGCCCTGGATACGAGAAGGGATGTTTTCGGAAATCTTGCAACAGGCATAAACAAGAGCCAGATTTACAAGGCTTCGCGGCTGGTAAGCAAGCTAACCGGTTTTGTGATTGCCCCCAACAAAGCCATTGTAGGCGCAAACGCTTTCAGGCATGAGTCGGGCATTCATCAGGACGGGGTTATCAAGCGGCGCACTACCTATGAGATAATCAGGGGCAGGGATGTTGGTTTTACCCAGGACAGTTTTGTCCTTGGCAAGCATTCAGGCAGGCATGCCTTTTCACAGCGACTTGGTCAATTAGGATTCCATCTTAAGCCCGCGGAATTAGAAAAGGCATTCAGTGCGTTTAAGGAACTGGCGGATAAGAAGAAACAGATATTTGACGATGATCTGGTAGCTATTGCCGAGACCCAGATGCGCAAACCAGTAAAACCGCTTTGGCAATTAAAGGGTTTTCAAGTCTGTTCGGGGACGCAGGTTAGGCCACGGGCAGAAGTAATTCTCAAAAATAAAGGGAAAAGTCTGAAGGCTGTTTCTAACGGAGACGGACCGGTTGATGCATGCTTTAAGGCAATCGATAAGATTACCGGTATTTCCGTGCGTCTGGTGGATTACCGTCTGGAAGCGGTTAGCCGGGGTAAGGACGCCCTGGGAACGGTTAGCCTCAGCTTGATCCGCAAGGGCAGCAGCTTTTCCGGCCGCGGCTCCAGCACAGATATCATCGAAGCCTCTATTTTAGCCTATATCAACGCCTTAAATACAACAGTATGAGTTCGGCCTCGTCTAAAATCTACGGTTTGATTGGTTATCCGGTTAAACACAGTTTTTCTCCAGTAATGCACAATGCTGCGTTTGAATACATTGGCATGGATGCTGAGTACAGGCTGTTTCCGGTAATTCCCCGAGCCCTGGATGATTTTTTTCAAAAGAATCTTTTGATAAAAGACACTTACGGTAATGAGGTACGCGCAAATGATATACTCGGGTTTAATGTAACTGTTCCGCATAAAGAGAGGGTTTTGGACTTTATCTCTCTGGACCGAGAGTCAGCTCATTTAAACCGGATCAGGGCAGTAAATACAGTGGTCAGAAAAGGCGGTATATGCAGTGGCTACAATACAGATATAGACGGGTTTCGATGGCATCTCATGGAAAAAAATTTTTTTAAGCCGCAAGGCAAAAGAATCGCCATTTTGGGAGCAGGCGGAGCCGCCAGGGCAGTTACCTATGCCCTGGCTAAATCCGGAGCCGGGTCTATTGCGATTTTTGACATTGAGCAAAGCAAGTCGGAGAGTATCGCTGAAATGATAAAGGGGATATTTCCGGAATGTCAAATATCCTGCGCGCAGGCAATCGAGGAGTTGGATATACCCGGTAAGGATTTACTGGTTAACGCCACTCCCGTGGGGCTTAACCCCGCTGATCCCTGCCTGGTAGGAGCCCAAATGCTGCATAAGGGGCTGTTTGTCTACGACCTTATCTATAACCCGCTGGAGACAAAATTATTGGCTCTGGCCAGGAAGTGCGGTTGCCTGGTTTCTAACGGGCTGGGCATGCTCCAGTATCAGGGCGCACTTTCTTTTCAATACTTTACAGGAGCACAGGTCCCGATTGAGAAGATTTTCAGGGTGATGGGGCAAGCCCTGAGAAAGGAAATCGATAAATTATGACAAACAACAACTTAAAATGCCGGATACGATAATTAAAATATTTGTTTTTATTTTTGGTTCTTCCATCGGCAGTTTTTTGAATGTCTGCATATACAGGATGCCTCTTGAGGAATCGGTAATCAAGCCGCGCTCCCATTGTCCTCATTGCAAGAAGACCATCCCCTGGTTCGATAACCTCCCCTTTATCAGCTACCTTTTGCTTCTGGGAAAGTGCCGTTTCTGTAAGGGCAAGATTTCTTCGCGCTATTTCCTGGTTGAATTTATTACCGCGACTGTCTTTTTAATTTTCTATAACCTTTACGGAATAAGCTTTGATTTTTTCTTGTATACGCTTTTTGTCTGCTTGTTGATAGTCGCCACCTTTGTCGATATATCCCACCGCATTATTCCGGACGAGATATCCCTGGGCGGGTTAGTCGCCGGTTTTTTATTGAGCGGCCTGCGGGGGATAAGCCTGTCGCCTTTTGCTTTCAGCGCGCGGCCTCTCCTGGATTCCTTGCTCGGCATTATCATCGGAGGCGGAATTATATATCTTACGGGAAAGATTTTTGATTTAATCTATTTTAAACTGCTTAAGAAGGGCCCTGTTGACGGAGAAACCGAATCGATGGGCGGAGGGGATGTGAAGCTTCTGGCGATGATCGGAGCATTCTTAGGCTGGAAGGTCGCCTTATTGACATTTTTTATGGCTCCCCTGCTGGGTTCGGTCGTGGGCGTAGCAAACCTGCTTATCACCAAACAGCACACCATACCATACGGACCATTTTTGTCCTTGGCGGCGTTTATAAATCTGTTCTTGGCAGGCGCAATCCTAAGGCTGCTATTTTTTATATGAAACTTACGGGTCCGGGATTCTACCTTTCCAAGAAGGTTGGCCGGGCAATGGCTGATTACCGGATGCTGTCCGAAGGAGACCGCATTGCCGTGGGTGTTTCCGGAGGCAAAGATAGCCTGAGCCTTTTGCATATTTTGCGCAGCCGCCAGGGATTCTGTCCGATAAAATATCAGCTGGTTGCCGTACACATTGACCTGGGGAATTCTCCGGGCAGCACAAAGAGGCTAAGGGATTATTTTAAACGGTCTGGTTACAAATATAGGATAAAAAAACTAAGGCTTTACCCGGAGAATAAATCCTCCGGCCGGCAGGTTAAGCAGGATAAATCCTGTTTCTGGTGTTCCTGGAACAGGAGGAAGCTGCTTTTTGAGACCGCGGCAGAATATAAATGCAATAAGGTGGCGCTGGGCCACCATCTCGACGACATTATACAGACGATTTTATTGAACCTGTTTTTTAACAGTGAGATTTCGGCAATGTCTCCAAAACAGGAATTATTTTCCGGGCAGCTTACCCTTATCCGGCCGCTGGCATATGTAGATGAAAATGAGATTATCAGTTTCACCAGACAGCAAAAGTTGCCCTATTCTAAATATAGCTGTGCAAATTCCCTTATTTCAAACCGCAGGAGGGTGGCAGGGATAATCAGGGATTTAGAAAAGATATGCCCTAACCTGAAAACCAATATTTTTCGCAGCATCAGAAGAATCAAGAAAGACTACTTGTTGTAGGGGCTGATGGAAAGGTCAAATTCGCATCCGGGAACAGCAGCGGTATTGTCCTTTATCTTTAGCGGGTTGGGACAGATTTATAATGGCCAGATTAAAAAAGGCTTATTTACCATCTTCTTTGCAGCCTTAAGTACGCTGATTTTTATAATCGGCGCGATATCTGTTGGCTTCTGGATGCTCGGCAGGGTTATCTCTTCTGGCCAGGTGGTTTGCGGATTTATAATGTTTTGTTTGGGTCTGATTTTTATTTGCGTATTCGGTATCTGGAGTATCTTTGACGCTTATAATACAGCCAAGCTTAAACCCTAATCAGAAGGAGAAGATTATGGCGAAGATATTAGTTGCTTATTATTCCAGGTCTGGCAATACCAAGAGAATGGCCGAGGAGATTGCCAAAGGAGTAAACAAAGAACAGGTTTCCGCAGAGCTAAAAAATGCTGAACAGATAAAGGCAGAGGAGTTATTGAATTATCAAGGTATAATTCTTGGTTCTCCTACTTATTACGGCAGCATGGCAAGCCCCATAAAAAAACTCCTTGACGATTCGGTAAAATTCCACGGTAAATTGGAAGGCAGGGCGGGTGCTGCATTTGCCTCCAGCGCTAATATAGGAGGCGGTAACGAAACCACAATCCTGGATATCCTCAATGCGATGCTCATTCACGGCATGGTTATCAAGGGAGATTCCCAGGGGGACCATTACGGACCGGTGGCAATCGGGGCGCCTGATGCGCGGGCGCTTAAGCAATGCCTGCGCCTGGGAGAACGCACGGCCAGATTAGTCAAAGGGCTTCAAAGATGAATATAGTTATCCTGATTACCTGTGCGAATAAAAAAGAAGCAGCTAAAATCTCCAGGCATCTGGTAGGGGAGAAATTGGTTGCCTGTGTCAACGTCATAGAGGGTATAGAATCCATATTCTGGTGGGAGAAAAAAATCGATTCTGCCTCGGAGGTGTTGCTGGTTGCCAAGTCAAAAAGATCATTAACCGCCAGGATTGTGAGGAAGGTTAAATCCCTGCACAGTTATAAGGTGCCGGAGGTAATTGCCCTGCCGATTATAGCAGGCAATAAAGATTATCTAAACTGGATCAATGAGTCCTGTTAGAGAATTCTCTGACAGGATAGAAAGCCGGGTTCTTTAACAGTATGAATCTTTCAGGCAGTCCGCTTGATTTTATCTGGGTGTTTCTCGCCGGGATTTTATCCAGCTTCAGTCCCTGCATTTATCCGTTGCTGCCGATAACCGTTGCCCACGTGGGGGCAAGTAGTGCCGGCTCAAGGTTCAAGGGTTTTAGCTTGAGCCTGGTTTACGTATTGGGCATAAGCGTAACCTATGCCCTGCTCGGTGTAGCCGCGGTTGCAACCGGGACCATCTTTGGTAAATTCAGCAGCCAGCCGCTGGTGCGCATTATCGCAGGCCTGATTATAATTTTCTTTGGTTTCTTTCTCTGGAGAGGACAGGGATTCAGGATAGCCTTCTTAAAGCAGCCTGTGCGTAAGGGGCGGGGTAGCTATTTGTCTTCTTTTTTCTTGGGGATTACCTCTGGACTGGTAATCGGCCCTTGTACTGCCCCCGTGGTGGGTTCTATTCTCGTATTTGTAGCCGCCGAAAAAAACTTTTTCTACGGCGCCTTTTTACTGTTTACTTTTGCTTACGGGATGGGGCTGGTGCTTATCCTGGCTGGTACATTCAGTTCAATCCTGACTAAGCTTCCCAAAGCGGGAAGATGGACGGAGGTGACGATGAAAGTCTTTGCGGTTATACTGATTATTGCGGGTTTCTATTTTGCCGTTACCGGAGCAATCAATTTATCTTATGCCCAGGATACGCAGCAGGCTTCGCCATTAGCCCCCGATTTCACTCTAGAGGACCTGGACGCAAATAAAGTAACGCTCTCGCAGTTTCAAGACAATAAATCCGTAGTTTTGTTTTTTTGGACTACCTGGTGCCCTTATTGCCGCAGTGAACTGCTCAAACTCAATCAGATTTATCCGGAGACAATTCTCGAAGACATTGAGATTCTGGCAATAAATATAGAGGAGAGCAGGGCAAAGGTCAGGGCGTTTTTAAAAAGGTATTCTCTGGATCTTCGGGTTTTGCTGGATAGTGATGCCCGCGTTGCATATTCCTATTCTTTAGTGGGAGTGCCTACATTTGTCCTGATAAACAAACAGGGCGAGGTTGTATTTTTGGATAATCGTTTCCCTGCGGATACATACAGGAGTTTATTAGCCGAATGATTACACAGGGCTTATCGCAGAGTTTTTCTCTTTTGCTAGATTTCTATGAATTAACTATGGCCCAGGGCTATTGGAGTTCTAATAAGCGCGGGCATCTGGCCAGTTTTGATTTATTTGTCAGGCAACTGCCGCCCAACCGCGGTTATCTGATTAACGCAGGTCTTGAAGACATCCTTGATTATGCGGTTAACTTAAGCTTTAGCGACCAGGACATAGCCTATCTGAGGAAGCAGGGTTTATTTACAGAGGATTTCCTGGATTATTTAAGCCGCTTTAAGTTCAACGGCGATATCTGGGCAATGCCGGAAGGAGAGATTTTTTTCGCTAACGAGCCAATTGTCCGTGTAACCGCCAATATTATCGAGGCTCAGATTCTGGAATCATTTTTACTGAATACGGTCAATCTCCAGGC
>JBHPGP010000003.1:0-78688 GCA_042570305.1 Candidatus Omnitrophota bacterium | reverse complement strand
AGCATGTAAAGGGCGCAGAGATTCTGGTGCGACTGCAGATACCATTGTTGCCAGGAACCTTTTAAGAATGATTGCCTTCCTGCTGGCCGAATTCAGCCAAAGCCTTCTGGGCTACTTCCCTGGCAATCTCCAAAACCTTCTTGCCTTCAGTCTTGATTCCGTAAAGAGAAGCCACTTCGTTTAGTTTAACCGGGTTGTTAATTTCGTAATCATGGGCTTTGCCTTCCGAAGCCAGAAGCAATGCCTCGGCAATGTCTCTTCCGTGGTCTGAATGCGCGGCAGCCCCGGAGGCAATCATTCTTAAAAGGTTCCTGGCAACAATGGTATCTGCAGTCGCACCACAAACACCCTTTTGCGGCCCCTCGCCAAACGGGTCAATCCGGCACGGACCCATATTACAAATTCGGCAGCAAATACCCAACTGACCAAACCCGCATTGCGGCTGCATAATATCATAGCGGTCCCAGGCAATCTTAATATTCTGAAGCCTTGCCTGCTCAATCATCTGATTGCTTGCGTTATCCGGTGATTTTATTTTTGGATTACCCATTCTTGTTATCCTCCACTTCCTTTATTTAGGACCGGTTCTTGACTCCTTCGAGGACCGGTTCTTACACCAATCGGAGAACTGTCCCCGCTATAAACCTGCAGCATCTAAAACCTGCGGCACCTTCTTATCCCAGCCAATTGGCATGATGTGAATACCCTGGCACATTGGTTTTAATTCCTTAATCAGGCGCGCGGCTATCTCTATTGATTTTTTTGTGCGGTCCTCCTTGGATACCGAACTCATTTCATCGATTAAATTCTGCGGGACGGTAACTCCGGCTACGTTCTCATTCATATATTTTGCCATACCCGCAGATTTCAGCAAAACAATGCCGGCCAATATCGTAGTTTTCAGGTGTTTAATTTTTGATAAGAAAATCTCAAATATCTTTACGTCGTAAATTGCCTGGGTCTGGAAAAATTCAGCCCCTGCCTGGATTTTCTTCTCCATCTTTAAAAGTTGCGGCTCCAGGGGGTCGGCTCCGGGATTTACCACTGCGCCCATGCAGAATCTGGGTGAGGCTCCCTGTAATTTGTTGCCGGACATATCGACCCCTGACTGCAGTCCCTTTACTGCCTCAAGAAGCAAAACAGAATCCAAATCAAATACCGGCTTTGCCTGGGGATGGTCTCCCAATGTTGTGTGGTCTCCGGTTAAAAGCAGTAGGTTCTCAATGCCTAAACTGGCTGCGGAAAGGATATCAGACTGTAAAGCCAGGCGGTTGCGGTCGCGACAGGTCACCTGAAATATCGGCTCAAGGCCTTTTTGTTTCAGCAGAGAACAAACTGCCAGGGAACCCAGGCGCATTACCGAGCTTTGCAGGTCAGTCACGTTTATCGCATCCACCCTGCCTCGTACCAGCTCAGCGTCTTCTAAAAGTTCTTTGGTCTCAATACCTTTCGGAGGCCCGATTTCGGAAGTAAGTAGAAACCTTCCTGCCTGAATCTTCTCCTTAAACGTCATCTCTTCTCCCAATGTCTTTGTTTATCCTATGTGCTTGGCAACAAAATAGCCAACATAATGAGAAATGGCAACCACGCATAAAGCCAGGAAAACATGCTCCAGGATAAGCATCAGTGCGTTCTCCTGTTTAATCCTGGCAATGACAAAGTTCAGCACAATCAATAGTAATATTCCCCAGATAATTGCGGTAAGCACGGCAGTATTTAAAGAAAATAGCAAAAAGGGTACGGCAAAGGTTAAGGTAAAAATGAGCTTGGAAAGAAAGGTGAAAATGGTGGCTACCCAGATTTCCTTTTGCGTATGCTTGGCAATTCCCTTCTCCAGCTCTGATTCCTCTGATATATGCACGCCTGCGGCATCGGATAAGCCGTCTGCAATAGCCATAATGATAATGCCGGTAATGACTACTAAACGCGAAGAGGTAGCCGAATTCAATCCCACGATCATTCCCAGAGAAGTGATTACTCCGGAGGTCATGCCGAATGAAACGCCGGTCATCAGTTGATGGAAATATTTTTTAACCACCGCTGCTTGTTTTCCATTGGCTTACTGTTTCTCCGAGTCGAAGCGTGATAAATGCAGTTTTCTCAGCATCGATTTCAATATTTTCGACTCTATAAATAAGAGGCGTAAATTCTACCCCGGAGGGACCCAGTCCAATATAACAAACCTCTAAACCCTTCTCTAATATAATCTCTCTTTTCTGCATATGGTCGACAATTACGCCATCCTTGTTCTCAATATTAATATCGGGATTAACCGGCACCTTAATACCTGCTGTATTCTCCACCATCACCTTGACAAATGGCTTTAGTAACGAGTCTTTTTTAAGTTCGAATTTCACCAATTTAGCTGTTTCATCGTATTCTACTGATAAGGGGTTTGCATCAACAGGAGCTTTGTCGACGCTTACCCTGCTCATCTTGCTGACGATTTCAATTATTCCTGAATCGTATTGTATTTTATCTATATCATAAAAATATATTTCCCTATCTTGCGTCAAGTCGCCTGAATCCCGTGCGGCAGCGGCCGCTTTACTGGAATCTGCGATTCTTACAATAATAGAATCGTATGTCCGGTTAATAATATCGCCTTCTAGCCTGTCCCCATTTTTAAAATATAAAATGTCTGCAAAGCAATGGACAGGAAACAGCGTAGCCAAGGCTAACTGCGCGGCCAACCATGAAATCAAATAAATTATGTTTCTCATCATCTATTCTATGCCATCTGTGCCCTGGAGGCCTCAACCACATTTCGCATCAGCATGGTTACGGTAAGCGGGCCTACTCCTCCGGGAACCGGCGTTATCATGGATGCGCGCTTTGCTGCCTCCTCAAACTGCACATCCCCTACGATTTTGCCTTCGACACGGTTTATGCCCACATCAATAACTATTGCTCCCTGCTTAACCCACTCTCCCTTGATTAAACCGGCTTTACCCACAGCCACCACCAGAATCTCTGCGCCCTTTACATGCTCCTCTAATTTATTGGCCTTGGATGTTCCGATATGGCAGACCGTGACAGTGGCGAATCTCTCAAGCAAGAGAAGCGATAAGGGCTTACCGACGATCTCGCTGTGTCCGACGATTACCACTTCCTTACCGTATAAATCCACTGCTGCCTCTCTTAATAATTCCATCACTGCTGCGGGAGTGCAAGGCAGGATCCTGGCCTTGCCAAAGACGATCTTTCCCATATTCACCGGATGCATGCCCTCTATATCCTTATCAGGCAGAATAAAATTGCTCATCTTTTTATAATCAATGTGTGCAGGCAAAGGCATCTGCAGTATAATGCCGTGTATATTTTTATCCGCGTTCAACTTCTGGATAAAATCGATTAAATCATTTTCCTTTGTATCCTGGCTTAATTTGTGAAATTTGTATTCTATGCCCAGGCTCTCTGCGGTCTTGTTTTGCGACCTGGCGTAGGCTTCGGCTCCGGCATTCTCCCCCACCTGGATACTTGCCAACACGGGCTTTAGTTTCAAATCCTGAATCTGTTTCTGTAAATCTTCCTTGATCCTGGCTGCAATTGGCTTACCCTCTAATAATTTCATAGACCCTTGCCTCCAAATCCTTCCTGATTTTTAACAACGCCTTTGTTTTTTTATTCAATTCCCTTTCTATTTTATCGGCCCGCGCTTTATTCTTTAAATATTTCAGGTTTATCCTGACATTAAACAGGGCGCTGGAAAATCCTGCCTCAAGCAGAATCGCGGCAACCGCCACGTCGCTGATGAGATTGGGATTTCCCTTTTTCACTAAAGCCGGGCATAGGTTTATTGCCTGCCAGCACAGCCTGCTTACCTGTAAGGGAACCGCTAAGGCCTTGTTTAGATTTTTGCTTTTAAAGGCCGCAACATCCAAATCAATTAATTGTTGGAGTCTCTTTCTTATTTTTTCAGAACGCGACAGCGCTTGCGACAATTGTGCCTGATATTTTGCATACCTGGGCTTACCCAGAGTAAAATTTATCACCATACCGATTAACGCCGCTCCCAGCCCGGCAGTCAGTGCCGCTGCCGAACCACCCCCAGGCGCAGGAAGCCTTGCTGTAAGATCATCCAGATATTCTTTGAGCGATTTATTGATATACATTTTAAAATAATCCGGTTATCCTGCCGTTGTCGTCGATATCAACCTTCTCTCCGGCCGGATGGCTGGGCAGGCCAGGCATAGTACGCATCTGCCCGCAAAGGGGATACAAGAATCCCGCCCCTACAGAAGCATTGATATCCCTGATCGGTAAGACAAAACCCTGCGGCCTGCCGACGAGTTTAGGATCATGCGATAAGGAAAGGTGTGTTTTAGCCATACATATCGGTAAATTATCCAATCCTATTTTGTTGAACTGCGCAATCTTCTCCTCTGCAACTTCTGAATACTCTACTTCAGCTGCCCCGTAAATCTTGGTAGCGATGGTATTGATTTTCTGCTTAATCGGCATATCCGAAGGGTAAAGCAAATTGAAGCTGCTCTTTTTATCTGCTGCCTTTACTACCGCCTTAGCCAACTCTAAACCTCCTGCAGAGCCTTTGCTGAAAACCTCGCTGACTGCGCAATCGTCGGCACCAAGCTGCTTTGCCTTTCCAAGCAGGAATTCTATCTCTTTATCCGTATCGTCGGCAAATTTATTTATCGCTACGACTACCGGAACGCCAAAAAGGCGCAGGTTTTCGATATGCTTTGCCAGATTACAGGACCCTTCTTCTAATGCCGGTATGTTTTCCTGTGTCAGGCCAGCGTCCAGGGGCTTACCTGCCACCACCTTAAATTTTCCGCTGTGCGCCTTTAGCGCGCGTACGGAGCAAACCAGCACACAGGCATTGGGAATAAGTTCGCTGGCGCGGCATTTGATATTGAAGAATTTCTCGGCTCCGCAGTCAGCGCCGAAACCCGCTTCGGTAACCACAAACTCAGAAAGCCTGAGCGCAATCTGGTCAGCCAGAATAGAGCTGTTTCCGTGAGCGATATTAGCAAAAGGGCCTGCGTGAACAAAACAAGGGGTATTTTCAATAGTCTGGATAAAATTCGGCTTTATGGCATCCTTAAGCAGCGCGGTCATGGAGCCAGAGACCTTGATGTCCTCGCAGGTGATTGGCTTGCCTTGAAGATTATAAGCAAGGACTATACGGTTTAAGCGGCGGTGCAAATCTCCTAAATCGCTTGCCAAAGCCAGGATGGCCATAACCTCGGAGGCAACCGTTATATCAAATCCTGAATCGCGGGGTTTGCCGTCCTGCGTAGAACCCAGTCCGATTTTTACGTTACGCAGGAAGCGGTCGCTTACATCAACCACTCGACGCCACATAATCGTCTCTGGGTTAATCCCTAATTTATTTCCTTTAAATACTGAATTGTCTAAAAACGCGGCTGCCAGATTATGCGCCAGTCCTACCGCATGGGTGTCTCCGGTAAAATGCAGGTTAAAATCCTCCATGGGAAGAACCTGGGAATATCCTCCCCCGGCAGCCCCTCCCTTAATGCCGAAAACAGGACCTAACGAAGGCTGCCTGATGCAAACGGAGGTGCGTTTTCCCAGCTTACTTAATGCCATGGAAAGCCCGATGGTGGTAACTGTCTTTCCTTCACCGAGCGGGGTCGGCGTAATCGCGGTAACCAGGATATATTTCCCTTGAGGATTATTTTTAATTTTATTCAAAATCGCAAGGTCGAGCTTGGCAGCGTGCCTGCCGTAGGGGATAATATGTTCGTCGCTGATGTCTAAGCTCTTGGCTATCTCTTTTATCGGTTTAATCTTTGCCTTCTGTGCGATCTCTATGTCCGATAACATACTTGTTCCCCCTTTGTTTAGTACAGGTAGCGGGAATCCAGATTAAAAGCATTCTTAATCAATCTTATTGCGGGCTGTGTCTGGAAATAGCTAATCGATACTACATCGAAACGCGCCGGAGAATTAAGCAACTTCTGCTGCTTAAGAAACATCAAGGCGACCTTCGAAATCTTGCGTTGCTTAGCAGCCTCTACTGCCTCACCTGGACTGCCAAACCTTGCAGAGCGTCTTGCCTTTACCTCTACAAAACAGATAGTATTTTTATCCCTGGCAATAATATCAATCTGGCCCGCTCTTACGCGGTAATCAGTTTGAATTATGCCGTAACCGTTGCTGCGCAGGAAATTAACCGCTGCCTTTTCTGCCCTGCGTCCTAAGCTTGCTCTATTTTCAACACTGAAAGGTTTAATCCCGGAATCAGTTATAACGCGATTTGCTGTTGGCATAGCTAAAACTCAGGCGATGAACCGGACAGGGTCCGAATTGCTCCAGTGCCTGGCGGTGTGAGTCTGTCGGATAACCATTGTGCCTTAAGAATCCATACTCCGGCCAGACCCGGTCATATAAAGACATTATCCGGTCACGGCTTACCTTGGCAAGAATAGAAGCACAGGCTATCGTCTTTGACTTTGCATCGCCGCCGACTATATAAAAAACAGGGTAATCGTATATGCCTAATCCGGGGTTACCGTCAACAATAATGCATATCTTGCGACGGACTATCTTTTTCAGCAGCGAGCGTATTGCCTTTTCCATGCACAAACGCGTAGCGCTTAAGATATTCGATGAATCGATTACCTTTTCGTCAACCACGCCTAAGGAAAATGTGGATTTTTGAATAATCTCAAGGAAGGCGTTCTCTCTCTGGTTAGCGCTGAGTTTCTTGGAATCGTCAATGCGGTTTTTAAAACGGCTGGTCGCAAGGCACACTGCCCCGGCCACCACCGGACCAGCCAGCGGACCGCGCCCGGCTTCGTCGACGCCGATGATTAAATCAAAGCCCTTCTTTTTTAGCCTGTTTTCTATGGCGAAGTCGGCCATTAGACCTTGGTTGCAGCCTTGCCAGTACGCCCCCTTAAATAATAGAGTTTTGCCCGTTTTGCCTTGCCCCTATGAACAACTGTGACGCTTTCGATGTTAGGTGAATAAGCAGGAAAGACGCGCTCCACGCCTTCGCCGTAAGAAATCTTCCTTACCGTGAAGCTGCTCCTTAAGCCCTTGCCCTTTTTAGCGATTACCACGCCCTCAAAGGGATGAAGGCGAACCTTATCCCCTTCCAGAATCCTGGACATAACCCTGATACTGTCACCGACCTTAAAATCAGGTAATTCTTTTTTTGTGTATTCCTGTTCAATCAATTTTAGCTTATCCATCTTGCCCTCGCTTCGCTGGGGAGTTATTAATTATGCGTTACACACACTTACGTACCCAAAAGATCAGGCCTTCTCTTTTTTGTAGCCTCAAACGCCTGAGCCTGCTTCCAACGCTCTATTCTTTTGTGGTTACCGGATACAAGTACGGCAGGAACCCTCATGCCTCTATAGTCTGCTGGCCTTGTATACTGAGGATATTCTAATAAATTACCTTCAAATGACTCAAAATGCAAGGAATTTTTTTCTCCCAGGACCCCGGGAATCAGGCGGACGATACAATCAACAACTACCATTGCCGGCAGTTCTCCTCCGGTAAGCACATAATCACCAATCGATATCTCCTGGTCAACCAGGCCTTTCTTTACCCTTTCATCTATCCCCTCATAATGCCCGCAGATGAGAACCAGCCGGCTCGACCGCGCCAATTGTTTGGCAATCCCCTGATCTAACCTTCGGCCGCGCGGCGTGAGCATAACAACCTTCAAGCCCTTTTTTGCCTGCCCTTTAGTGCCTTGCCTTTTTTTGCTGATATATTTAATTGCGTTAAAAATAGGCTCCGGCCGCATAACCATCCCGGGACCTCCGCCAAAAGGACGGTCATCGACCTTACGATGCTTATCAGGAGAGAAATCCCGCAGGTCGTGTACGAAGATACTCACTTTGCCCTTTGCCTGCGCGCGCCTGACGATGGACTCATTCAATATGGGTTTAAACATTTTGGGGAATATCGTAAGAATATCTATGCGCATGGAACTAGATAAGTTATAAGGATTAAATGAATAAGCAAATTAGGACTTATTATTTTGATTATACTTATTTAAAAAACCTCTCTTAAATTCAACGAACCTGTCTTCCTCGATTGCCTGTCTGATATTACGCATCAACTCTAAATAAAAATAAATATTGTGCAGGGAAACCAGCCTTAAGCCCAATATCTCGCCGCAATTAAATAGATGCCTTAAATACGCGCGGCTGAAATTCCGGCAGGTATAACAGGGGCACTCCTTATCCAGAGGCTCGTAATCCGCAATATAAGGGGCATTGCGGATAGTCATTTTTCCTGCATGGGTAAAGGCTGTTCCGTTACGGCCAAAACGGGTAGGGATTACACAATCAAACATATCAGCGCCCTCCTGCGTTGCAAAGAGAATATCTTCTGGAGTTCCTAATCCCATGAGATAGCGCGCTGTATTTTCCGGCAAATTATCCAGGACGAAACTTATAATATTATACCTTAAAACCTTGGGTTCGCCAACAGAAACCCCTCCGATTGCATAACCGAGGAAGCCGCAATCCTCTAGCCGGCTGATACATTCCTTTCTTAAATCCTCGTAGGTCGCCCCCTGCACGATGCCGAATAGCAGTTGCTTATCGCCTGATGCCAGATGCGCTTTAGAGCGCCTTGCCCAATCAAGGGTCCTGCGCATTGCAATGCTGGCATAATCCTTTGCGCAAGGATAATGCACGCATTCGTCTAACGGCATGATAATGTCGGAGCCCAATCCCTGCTGTATTTCTATCACAAGTTCTGGGGTAAGAAAAGACTTGTTCCCGTCAAGATGAGACTGAAACTCGACACCCTCATCCGTAATCTTACGCAATAAAGCCAGGCTAAAAATCTGGTATCCTCCGCTGTCGGTCAGTATCGCTCCTGGCCAGGAGATAAATTTATGTAACCCCCCGGCATCCCTGATCACCTCTATGCCAGGGCGAAGAAAAAGATGATAGGCGTTGCAAAGAAGGATATCAGCCCCTGCCCGCTTAAGCTCTAACGGGCTTTGCGTCTTTACCGTACCCTGTGTGCCTACGGGCATAAAACAGGGTGTCGGGATATTGCCGCGAGCGGTAGCTAACTCGCCAATACGCGCCTTACTCTTCTTGTCTTTGTGAATCAGTTTAAACATTAAGCCTCATAAACAGGGACACACTGACGATTGGCTCCGTGCCAGACTCCCGATTGGCTAAAAGGATGTCCCTAGACTTTAGAAAGTGTAAACATTAACGGCGGGGAAAAAGCCAGAAAAACAAGGTCAGAAATAAGCTAATCAGCACACAGCTGGCTAAAGGAAAATAAAAAGTAAAATTCTTCTTTTCGATGTGGATATCGCCAGGCAGTTTTCCTAAAAGAGGAATCTTGCCAAAAAAAGAAAATAATACTCCGAAAACAACCAGTAATAGTCCGGAGATGATTAAGGCCCTGCCCAGAAACTGCATTAAAACAATTCCTCTTGTTTCTCTTTTGAATAATCGAATCCTAAATGCCTGAAGGCCTGCTCTGTGGCCGCTCTCCCCCGGGAAGTCCGCTTCAAATACCCTGCCTTTAACAAATACGGCTCAATCGTATCAATGATCGTGCCTGCGTCTTCGTTAAGACTGGCTGCCAGCGCCTCTATCCCCACCGGCCCGCCTGCATAATGCTCCAGGATAACCTTGAGGAAGCGACGGTCAATCTCATCGAGTCCTCCCTGGTCAATCCCCAGTGACCTGGTGGCGCCTGCTACCAATTCGGCATCAATCTTATCCCTCTTATCAACCTGGGCATAATCCCTAACCCTCCTTAATAAGCGGTTGGCTACCCGCGGAGTCCCGCGTGAACGCTTGGCAATCTCAAAAGAGGCAGCACGGTCAATCCTAATGCCTAATTGCCTTGCCGAGTTGCCAACGATCAAAGATAATTCCTCTGGGCCGTAGAAATCCAGGTGGTAAAACATGCCGAATCTGCCACGCAGAGGAGCAGAAAGCAGTCCGCTACGGGTAGTTGCGCCCACAAGCGTAAACTGCTTAAGATTAAATTTTATTGTCTTAGCATAAGGCCCTTTATCAATCACAAAATCAATCTGAAAATTCTCCATTGCCGGGTAAAGAAATTCCTCAACTACCTTGGAGAGACGGTGAATTTCGTCTACGAAAAGCACATCGTTCTTTTCTAAATTAGTTAATATACCGATAAGGTCGCCTGCCCGTTCCACAGCCGGACCTGAGGTTGCGGTTATCTTCGAGCCCATCTCGCGGGCAATGATATGGGCTAAAGAGGTCTTGCCTAATCCCGGAGGGCCGCTTAAGAGAACATGCTCCAGAGGCTCGCCCCTTTGCTTTGCCGCGGAGATGACCACCTTAAGATTAGAAACAGCATCTGCCTGGCCGATGAATTCATTGAGCGTGCGGGGCCGAAGCGAGATATTAAAAATCGCATCGTCATCGGTCTCCTGGACATCCTCCCTGAAGCTCTGCTGGGACGCCTGCTTAAGTACATCCTTGCCTTGAACCTTCCTATTCAGCCACTTCTTATTTTCGCTCATAAGCAACGATATTGTTCAGGTTCCTGATAATCTCAACCTCTCCGAAGAGCCCCTTCTGACGGACAATGATCTCTTTCAGGCGGATTAACTCCAGCACTGCCAGAAAGGTAACGATTATCTCAAGTTTGTTTTTGCTCTGACTAAAAAGTTGATTCAAAATTAAAGCCTCCTGATTGAGCAATAAATGCAGGATATCGTGGATCTTCTGGTCCACGTTAAACTCGTCCTTGATGACCTCATAAAATAGCTCCCGGGGCACTTGATCGTTTTTGAGCGCTTGCGTAAAGGCGTTAATCAAATCAAAAATGCTCGCCTCGAAATACACCTCTTCCGGTTGCTCTTTAATCTCGGTAGGAATATTCCTGCGGATGAAATGCTGCCGCTGCTTCTGCTCTCTTTGCCTTAGCTCAGAGGCAACCTCTTTGAAGCGCTGGTATTCTAATAATCTCTGAACCAACTCCTGGCGCGGGTCAAGCTCATCGCCCTCCTCTGTGCTTGTCCCGTCGCTGGGTAGCAGCATCCGGGATTTAATTTGCATGAGTGTGGCGGCCATAACCAGAAATTCTCCTGCGATATTCAAGTCCAGGAGCCGCATCAATTCCAGATAAGCCAGATACTGCTCGGTAACCTGGGCGATGGGAATATCATAAATATTCAGGTGGTCCTTTTTGACAAAATATAAAAGCAGGTCCAACGGACCCTCGAATATATCCAGTTTAATCTTATATCTCATGACAGTGGGCTCATGCCGGTTATTTTTTTGATCTCCGCAATGGTGTGTCCGGATATTTCCCGGGCGCGTTGGCGTCCGAGCCTTAGCACTTCCCTTAAGCCTGCCTGATTATCAGCCCAGAGCATCCTCTTTTCCTGGTGAGGCTTAAGGAGCAGGATTAGCCCCTCCGCAAGAATCGCCTTGCATTCCGTGCACCCCTTACCGGCATTGGTGCACCAGGCATAGACTTCCTTTTCTTTTTCCGGAACAAACACCTTATAATAACTGAAAACGTTGCAATCATTGGGATGGCCAGGGTCTTTAAGCTTTATCCTCTTGGGGTCAGTCACCATCCCCCCAACCTTCTTTTTGATCACTTCCGGGCTGTCTGAAAGATTAATCGTATTGTTCAGGCTCTTACTCATCTTGCGGTTATCCAGGCCTAAAAGCCGGGGTAAATTAGTAAGCAGCGCCTGCGGATCGGGAAAGGTTTTTTTCCCGTATATGCCATTGAACTTTCTGCCGATCTCACGCGCCAACTCAAGATGAGGAAGCTGATCCTCCCCTACCGGTACCCTGTTTGCTTTATACAATAAGATATCGGCAGCTTGTAAAACAGGATACCCGAGAAAACCGTAGGTTTTTATATTGCGGCTGGAAAGCTGCCTGAGCTGCTCTTTATAAGTCGGGCAACGCTCAAGCCACCCCAGGGGAGTAAGACAGGAGAAAATCATATATAATTCCAGGTGTTCTGGTACCTCAGACTGAACAAAAATAATCGATTTTTCCGGGTCAATTCCCGCTGCCAGCCAGTCAGTAAGGTTATCCAGAATTGACTCAGAGATTACCGATGGAGATTCATATTCGCTCATCAGGGCATGCCAGTCTGCAACCATGAATAGGCATTCATAGTTATCCTGTAACTTCACCCAGTTATTCAACGCCCCTACCAAATGACCCAGGTGCAACTTGCCTGTTGGACGCATCCCGCTTAGTATACGATTGCGCATTTAAAGTTTCCTGGCGATCTTTTGAATGTCATAAGCCTCGATGACATCGCCTTCCTGATAATCGTCAAAACCGGCTAAGGAAATTCCACATTCAAAGCCCGCGGCAACCTCACGCACGTCATCCTTGAAGCGTTTAAGGTTTGCGATCTTCCCCTCAAAAATAACCTGGCTGTCCCGGATTAAACTGGCTGAGGCAGAACGCAAGATTTTCCCTTTTACTACCCAGCAACCCGCTACTATGCCGGAGCGCGAAAGCTTAAAGACCTTGCGTATTTCCGCCCTGCCCAAGAAAACCTTTTTTATTTTCGGCTCAAGCAAGCCCTCCAGGGCGGCTTTTAACTCTTGGATTAACTCATAGATGATGTTATAAGTCCTGGTTTCTATTTCTTCCTTCTCAATTAGCTCCTTTGCCCGCTCATCCGGCTGAACGTGAAAACCCAGAATAAATGCGTTGGTAACGCTTGCCAGCATCGCGTCTGAAGCATTTATCGGTCCGATGCCGGCGTGGATAATCTGGAATTTTACCTCGGAAATCTCTAATTTTTCCAGGCTGTCCCGTACCGCTTCCAGGGAGCCGGTTACATCTGCCTTGATAATTATTTTCAACTCCTTAATCTTTCCTTCTTTAATCTCCGAGTGTAAATCCTCCAGGGATATTCGCTTTACCGGCTGAATCTTGCGCTGCCTGTCCTGTGCCTTTCGCAGTGCAAGCAGGTCTTTTGCCTGCTTCTCGTCAGCAACAACAAAAAATTCTTGGCCTACCTGCGGCATGCCGGTCAATCCCAGGACCTCAACCGGAGTAGCTGGCGGAGCATCCTGAACCCTCTGGCCACGGTCATCAAACATTGCCTTTATTTTGGCGTTCACCGAACCCAGAACGAGGTTATCATTTAGGTGTAAGGTTCCGTTTTGCACAAGCAATGTCGCCAGAGGCCCGCGGTTTTTATCATGCCGGGACTCGATTACCACCCCGAAAGCCGGCCTGTCATAGTTTGCCTTTAATTCCAGCATTTCTGCTTCCAGGAGAATCATCTCTAATAATGCATCTACGCCCTCTCCGCTTTTGGCAGATACCCCCACCGTAATGGTCTTGCCCTGCCAGTCTTCCGGAGTCAGCCCCAACTGACTGAGCTGTTTCTTGACCCGCTCAAGATCCACCTGCGGCTTATCGATCTTATTTATTGCCACAATAATCGGGACTCCGGCTGCCCGGGCATGGTCAATTGCCTCAACCGTCTGGGGCATTACCCCGTCATCGGCAGCTACTACCAGAACCACGATGTCGGTAATATGCGCCCCCCTGGAACGCATCGCGGTAAACGCCTCGTGCCCCGGCGTATCCAGGAATGTAATCTTTCCTTTTGATAAAGTAACCTCATAGGCCCCGATATGCTGCGTTATGCCTCCATGCTCAGCATCGACGATATGTGTCTTCCTGATAATATCCAATAAAGAGGTCTTGCCGTGATCAACATGACCCATGAGGGTTACTACCGCAGGACGCACGCTTAAGGATTCCGCAGAATCCTTCCTGCGGTGTACCTGCAATAACTGCTCGTATTGATCCGGGGCTGACTTTGCTCTAAAACCGAACTTTTCACAAGCCGCGGTAGCCTCTTCTTGCGACAACGGATGGTTAATCGTCGCTAGAATATTCATGCGCATTAATTCCTGGATTAACTGCGAAGGTTTTAGCTGTAATTTTACAGAAAGGTCTTTTACCGAGATGGGGAACTCAAGCTCTATCTCGTTAAGTTTGGGCTCCTGGGCAGGCTTTGGCGCGGGAGCCGCTTCCTTTACAGGAGCAGCCTCCTTTACAGGAACAGCTGATGTTGATTTTGCCTCTTTGACTTTGGATTTCTGAACTGCTACAACGGCATCTTGCTTGATTGCCTCTACAGCGATTGGCTCTGCGGTGGCGGCAGGCCTTTTAAGCCTTTCTGCCTTTCCGGCCCTGGGCTTGCGGGCCTTTGTTATTTTGGGCTTAGCGGCTGTTTTTTTTGCTTGCCTGGCCTTAGCTACGCCCTGCTTAGGCTGTTCCTTAGTCTTCCTGGTTTTTTTTATGCCAGAGGCAGAAACGCCACGCGAGGGAGTTTTAGAATCTTTGGGATTTTTGGTTTTAGACTTCATTTGACTAACTTCTTTGCCTGTTTGATTAATTTCTCTGCCTTTACCTTACCGATGCCCTTTATCTTAAGAAGCTTCTTTGTATCGGCTGCAAGCAAATCCTGCACGGTATTAAACCCGGCGCCCTTTAAATTATCTATCAATTTCTCCCCCACCCCCTCTAATTGGGATAAAGAGGCTTCTTCGACTGGCTGCTGCTCCTTTGCTTTTGCCTGTATGGCCTCCTTGGTGCGTATATCCAGCTCCCAGCCGACCAGGCGGCTGGCTAAACGCACATTCTGGCCGTGCTTTCCTATAGCCAGAGACAGCTGGTCTTCGTCAACAATCACTTCTGCGCGCAGGCTGGCCTTGTCCAGGCGGATTTCCGAAATTTTTGCCGGAGCAAGGGCAGTAGAAATGTATTCGCGCATATCCTCATTATAGCGCACAATATCTATTTTCTCTCCTCTTAACTCATTAACAATACTCTTTACGCGATTGCCCCGCATGCCTACGCAGGCACCCACGGAATCCACCTTGCTATCCTTAGAGTGTACCGTAATCTTGGTGCGTTCTCCAGGTTGTCGCGATATAGCCTTGATCTCCACAATCCCTTCGTAAATCTCCGGTACCTCTAATTCAAAAAGCTTCTTCACGAAATTCGGATGGGCGCGGGATAGGATAATCTGCGGACCGCGCGATTCCTTTTTTACCTCAACCAGATAAGCGCGAATACGCTCTCCCTGGCGGAATTCTTCCTTGGGTGATTGTTCGCGACGGGTCAAAATGCCCTCGGCCCTGCCCAAGAGGTCAACTATGATAGTCCCCTTTTGAAAGCGATAAACAGTACCGCTGACGATATCCCCGACCTTGACCTGAAATTCGCTAAAGATAACATCCTTTTCCGCCTCGCGAATTTTCTGCATAATCACCTGTTTGGCAGTCTGGGCGGCAATACGGCCGAAATCTATGGAGCTGACAACGCGACCGTCACAGGTCGCCTTAATCTTGCCTGAATTGCGGTCTATCTCTACCTTCAGCTCCTGTTCCGGATTCAGGTTCATTACCTTTTTGGCTGCGGATAAAAGCGCGCTTTCCACCGCCACAACCAAAACCTCTTTCTTTATTCCTTTTTCTCTCTCAATCTGTTCTAATATCGCTAAGATTTCTCCGTTCATTGGATTTCCTCTATTACCTGCTTTGCCTTTCGGATTTGTGTAAATGCTATGTGCCGAACCTGACCGCCTGAATCCAGCTCTATCCCTGTTTCGCCCACAGAAACAACTATCCCCCCCACCTCATGCTTGTCATCTACGGGCTCGCCAAAAAATACCCTTACCCTGCGATTAAGGCAGCGGATGAAATCTTCGTATGTGCGTAACGGCCTGTCCAGACCGGGAGAAGAAACCTCCAGGACATAGCTATGTTTTATAATACCCTCTCTATCGATTATATCCCCGATTCTCTGATTGAGGCTAGCGCATTCATCGAGAGTAATGCCTCCGTTAATTTTATCGATGAATAATCTCAATGTCCAGCGCCTGCCCCAAAGAGAAAGGCCTGTTTCAATTAAACTAAGATTATGCTCCTGTAGAATAGGGGCAATTAAGCTCTTTATGCTATCCTCTATTTCCTGGCTGATCATACCCTAAACCCTTTTTAAAACCCCTTCTCCTCTTCCTAACCCGCAAGCGCAGAAAGCAGCCTTTCGATTGCCTGTCCTATATTGTCCGGATTGACCATTTCCGACTGCCCGCTTTTACGCATCTTCAATTCTACCTTGCCGTCTTTAAGGAAATTCTTACCGATGATAACCTGAGCGGGCATACCGGTTAAATCAGCATCTTTAAATTTGACTCCTGCGCGTTCATCGCGGTCATCAAGGATGACCTCCAGGCCCTTCTCTTTGAGACGCTCATACATATCCAGAGCAGCCTGATAAATCTTTTCGTTGCCGACCTCAAGGGGTAGAATGAGGACATCAAAAGGGCTAACCTCCCGCGGCCAGATTATCCCCTCTTCGTCATGGTTTTGCTCTAGCACTGCTGGTATTAAGCGGGAAACGCCTATTCCGTAACAACCCATAATCACAGGGCTCAAACTGCCCTGTCGGTTAAGAAAATTTGCCTGGAAAATCTTACTGTATTTAGTACCCAGCTGAAAAATATGACCGACTTCAATGGTATTTAATTTTTTCAAGGCCTTCTTACATTTTGGGCAGGCGGTTTTCCCTTCTGGTTTACTGCATGTAAATTTACAGTCCTGGCAATATATGATTATATCTTCTCCGCTTTCTGCGGGAACCATAAATTCATGAGATAAACTGCCTCCCATTACTCCGGGGTCTGCCTCAACAATCAGAACTTGTAAACCGCATCTTTTAAATATCCGCTTGTAAGCCGCGAGCATCTTTTCGTAGTTTTCAGCAAGCCCTTCTGAATCCTGGTCGAAGCTATAGGCATCCTTCATAATGAATTCACAGGAACGGACCAAGCCAAAGCGCGGGCGAATCTCATCCCGGAACTTAACCTGGATTTGGTAAAGTATCAAAGGCAGCTGCCTGTAGGAGGAAACATTCTGTTTTACCAAATCAGTAATAACCTCTTCGTGGGTAGGCCCTAGACAGAGCTTTCTTCCGCGGCGGTCCTGGAAACGAACCATTACCTCTGCCATCTCTTTATCGCGTCCTGATCTTGACCATATCTCTTGCGGCTGAAGAGCGGAAAGCAATAGCTCCTGAGCGCCGCAGGCATTCATTTCCTCTCGGATTATATGCTCGATTCTCTGTAATACCCTGCAACCCAATGGTAAATAGGAATAAACTCCGGAGACAAGCTGCCTGATCATACCAGAGCGCAGCATCAACTTATGCGCAATCGATTCAGCCTCCTGCGGTGTTTCCTTTAACGTAGGGATAAAAACCTTTGACCAAAACACGAGCCGCCCCTCCTGCTCTCTTCCCGATTCCTAACTAATAACGTTTAACTCATCCAATAAAGTGTTTACGCACCTTTGTAACGGAACTTTTCTTATGGCTTTGCCTTTTTTAAACAGCAATCCCCCATCTTTGCCAAAGGCAACTCCCAAGTCTGCCTGCCTTGCCTCGCCAGGACCGTTAACTACGCAACCCATCACTGCGACCTTCAGTGTATGATTAGCCGACTTGACACTTCCGGTGCCAAGATTGCTCTCTAATTCTTGCACAATCTTGATTAAATCAACCTGGCACCTGCCGCATGTAGGGCAACTGATAATTTCCGCAGCGCAATTCCCCATTCCCAATGCCTGCAGAATATAAAAACCTGCTTTAACCTCACAAACAGCACGGTCAGTAAGCGATATTCTTATTGTATCACCAATGCCTTCGCAAAGCAATCTTCCAATAACCATTGCCGACTTGATGATCCCGCTTTGGCTTACGCCAGTTGCGGTTACCCCCAAATGCAATGGGTAATCACAGCGCCCGGCGACTATCTGATTTGCCCGGATGGTAGTGAAAATATCTGAACCCTTCAGGGAAACCACGATGTCCTTAAACCCGGCACCTTCCAATAACTTGATATAATCCAAAGCACAACCTGCCATTGACTGCGCCGGATTCTTACTGTAACTCTTAGCTATGTGCGGATAATTCATTACCGAACCTGAGTTAACCCCGACCCTGATGGGAATGCGCGCGGACTTAGCCGCCCTGGCAATTTCCCTTACCTGGGAGGGCTTATGAATATTTCCGGGGTTGAGCCTGATTTTATCTACGCCGCTTTCAATTGCCTTAATTGCCAGATTCTTATCAAAATGTATGTCTGCCACCAAGGGGATGGCAATCCTTTGTTTTATTCTTTTCAAGTTCGCTGCGTCGCGGTTATCCCTCACTGCTACACGCACTAACTGACAGCCTGCCGACTGCAGCCCTTTTATCTCTTTTACGGTAGCGGATAAATCCGAGGTGAATGTCTTTGCCATGGATTGTACTGCCACGGGATTCCTGCCGCCGATACTCAGGCTGCCTATTTTTACCACGCGGGCTCTTCTGCGCCTTATGGTCATTTTGTCCACCATTGGGATATTTTGTCGAATATATTGTATCTCATTAAATCGTTATAGAATACAAAGACTACCAATAAGGCTATGATGCTTATCCCTATCTGGGTAACCACCTTCTCCGTGCGGGTACTCAGGCGCCTGCCCCTTATTTTCTCGATGAGGATGAAAAAGAGATGGCCTCCGTCTAATACGGGTAAAGGCAACAGGTTAAAAATAGCAAGACTCATACTGATGATCGCAACCACCTGGATAAGTGGGATAATGCCCAAATTAGCCGCCTCCTGGGTAATGTAGAATATCCCTAAGGGGCCGGTCACGGAATCACGCAAAGACATCCTGCCAAATACCATCCAGAACAGCGATTTGAGGGTAAGCCCACTCAGGAAAAATAACCTCTTGCCTGCGGCAAAAAATGAACCGGCAAATCCGTATTTTACATTGATAAATTCTTCTGCCGGTGAAATTCCGATCAGTCCAACGGTTTTTGTCTGGCCCCAAATAGTCTCCATTCTTTCCTGCTTTACCCGTACGGCAACCTCAAGCTCCTGATTATCTCTTAAAAGCAGAAGCTGAACAATATCCCCCTCGACCTTTTTGCTAATAATCCCCTGCAAGTCCTGCCAGACCTCTACCTGACTATCATCTACCGCAAGGATCTTATCGCCTATACTGACGCCTGCCTCTTTTGCGCCAAAATTGTCAAGCAGCTCTCCTACGCGGCAGGCTAAATCAGGGACGCCGGCAAAAAAGATTAACCAAAAGCAAAAAAATGCCAAAACATAATTTAACAACGGGCCAAAGAACACTATCGCCGCCCTCTGCCCTGCAGACTTGGCGAGATATTCATCCGGCCTTCCCTGAAACTCCTCCGGGGTATCCCCGGCCAGCTTCACGTAACCGCCCAAAGGTATGGCGCAAATCAGGTACCGCGTGCCTTTAATCTTGTGGCTTAGGATTTGTGGGCCAAAACCCAAAGAGAACTGCTCAACCCGCACGCCCATCTTTTTGGCAGCTATAAAATGTCCGAGCTCATGTACCAGAATAAGCAGACTCAGAACAAGTATGAAAATAATCAGCGACATTTAATTTTTAATTATCCTTTTTGCCTCGGACCTTGCCCAGGAATCGCAAGCGAGTATTGTTTCCAGGTCGGGATTGCCGATCTTCCTGTGGCGGACGATTACCCGCTTAATTATCCGGGGTATCTCTACAAACTTGATGCGCCTGTTTAAAAATGCCTCTGTGGCTACCTCATCGGCAGCGTTTAACACGCAAGGCAAAGACCCTCCCTCTGCTGCTGCCTCGATGGCCAGCCCCAAGCAGGGAAATTTTTTCCTATCCGGCTTATGAAAATTCAATTTTTTTAATTTAAAAAAATCCAGTGGCTTAAGTTTGTTTTCCAGGCGCCCGGGATAAGTAAGCGCATATTGTATGGGTATGCGCATATCGGTAATGGAAAGCTGCGCCAAAATAATCCCGTCCAGAAACTCAACCATTGAATGTATTATGGCTTCCGGATGAATGACTACCTCTATCTGGTCCAGTTCTAAATCAAAGAGCCACATTGCCTCAATAATCTCCAGGCCCTTATTCATCAGGGTCCCTGAATCTACGGTAATCCTCCTGCCCATGCGCCAGCGGGGATGAGCAAGTACCTCTTTTATGGTTATCCTGCTCATCTGCCTGGAATTATAGTTTCTAAACGGACCTCCGGAGGCAGTAAGATAAACCCTCCTGATTTGCGCCTTCTCTCTGCCTTCAAGGCACTGCCATATCGCCGATTGTTCGCTGTCTACGGGCAGGATCGAAACCCCGTGCCTCCTGGCAAGCTGCATGATTATGGAACCTGCAATAACCAGAGACTCCTTATTAGCCAGAATAATAGTCTTTTTGCATTTAATCGCCTTAATCAACGGCACCAGCGCTTTACTCCCGGAGATTGCCATAACTACCGTATCGGCATTGCTTGCCTGGATTAAATCCTCCAGACCACTTTGTCCGCTAAACACTTTATAAGAAGAGGCTAACCCTTGCCTTGCTTTCCTGGCGGCTGATTCATCAACCAGGCAAACATACTCTGGACGAAACCTCCTTGCTTGCCTAAGCAGACAGGCAGAATCTGAATAAGCGCTCAATGCCACGACCCGCAAGCCCCTGCCAAGTCCTGAAATAACCCTCAGGGCATTTTGACCTATAGAACCGGTTGAGCCTAATATAGCTATGCGCCTCATTTCAAGAACCGAAATGTAAAACCCAGAAATAAAACACCGGGGCAGTAAATAAAAGACTGTCCAGGCAATCAAGCATTCCTCCCAGGCCGGGGAAGATTGCTCCTGAATCCTTAATCTCGCAGTCGCGCTTCATTAAAGATTCTGATAAGTCGCCAAACTGCCCCAGGAGCCCCAGGAATATGCCGAGAATCACAAGATGCAGATAACCATATCCTTGAGGCATAATAAATTTAGTGCCTAAAGCAGCTAGCAAACTAAAGAGAATTCCTCCGACAAAACCCTCTCTGGTTTTATTCGGACTAATGCGGGATATCAAGGCATGCCGACCAAACCGGCTGCCCAGAAGATAAGCGCCTATATCTCCGACCTTGGTAATCCAGACTACACTTGCCAACATGCCCGCGCCATAATCTAAATATCTTATCTTAATCAGAAATCCCATAAACCAGGGAATATAGAGAATGCCGAATATGGTAGTGGATAAACCGATAACCACCCCGCTGGTTGCGCGCCGCTTGAATTGAAGCAAGATCAGGAACAAAAGCGCCAGGGTAATCGACAAAAGCTCCCAGCCACGGGTCAGCTCAAAGCGTAAGCTAAGAGACAGGAGAATCACCAGCCCTACGGCTAAACCGAAATACTTAAAAATCACAATCCCCTTCTTTTCGACCATCGCAAAGAATTCATTTAAGGCGACCAGGGAAAAGATTATCACCACCGGGCTGGTCAGCCAGTCATTGGCTATGGCAATACCAACAAAGGACAGCAGTAACACCGAAGTAAATATACGCTTGACTATCATAGTCGGCCGAACCTTCTTTGCCTTTTCTTGAATTCTGCGATTGCCATAAGCAGGTCTTTCTCGGTGAAATCAGGCCAATGCTTTTGGACAAAATACAGCTCTGAATAAGCCAGCTGCCAAAGCAGGAAATTGCTCAACCGCTCCTCTCCGCTGGTACGGATCAAAAGGTCAGGGGCAGGTAAATCAGGGGCATAAAGAAAACGGGAAAGGGTTTCCTCGTTCAGCTGGCTAAGGTTATAATCCCCTGCCTTAAGAGACCTGCAGAATCCCGCTGCCGCATCGACAATCTCTTGCCTGCCGCCGTAATTTATTGCCAAGACTAAAGTCATTGCGCTATTGCTGGCAGTTTCCCCCTCTGCCTGCCTGACCTTGGAAATCAAATCCTCTGGCAGAGGCTCATCCCTGCCAATGACACGTAAACGGATATTATTCCTTTTTAATTCTCCCATTTCTTTATCCAGAAAGTTTGCGAAATTGCGCATCAGCATATCTATCTCTTTCTTCGGTCTCTTCCAATTCTCCGTAGAGAATGCAAAAAGCGTAAGCACCTTAACGCCTAATTTTAAAGCGCTCCTGACAATCTCCCTGACCCGCTGGATGCCCGCACGGTGTCCGGCGCTGCGGGGAAGCATGCGCTGCCTCGCCCAGCGGCCGTTTCCATCCATAATTATCGCGATATGCCTAGGCATATTCTGCTCTTTTGACATAACTGTCTCCTGCGATAAAAATTAAGCGGGAATTAGGAAAATTTGGCTTGGAACCGGGTTAATTCCGGACTGCCATACTCTGAGTGAACCCTGTAATCTATATCCGGGAAAATATTGTCTCTGTTTTCGATATCCGCAAGCCAGGCCTCGTCAATGGAGTCGGATTTAATACTCTCGTAGAGGCGAATGAACCTTAAAAGATGTTCTTTTGTCCTTTGCGCTGCATAGCTGGTATGCGTACCCATAGCCAGAATAAACGCCCAATCCGAACTCTGGGCAAGAAGTAATTCGCGCAAGAGTTGATTCAATGCCCTTCTCAAGATACCAGAGGTATCCGGGAGTCTCTGGACCAGTTCGCTCATGCGTTGGGAGGCAATATGTAAATGCGGGTATATCCAGTCGTTAGAACCTTGAAGCCATACCTCATTATATCCCTTCCATCCCCAGGTAGACATGGAAGGAGTAATTGCCTGATTGCGGGGGTTCTCCTTCAAATAATCCGATGCGGTAACCAGGCGGATAATATCCTGGTCAAAATAAATTTTACGAATCAGGAAATCCAGCCACTGAGGTCCCTCAAACCACCAATGCCCGTACAGCTCCGCGTCATAGGGAGAAACAATAACCGGTTTCTTGCCCATAAGATCATAAAGATACTCTATCTGCTTTTGCCGGTTAAATATAAAATTACCGGCGTGTTCAGCGGCTTTATTGCGCGCCTCTTGCGGCAGATAAGGCTGCTTATCCGTGGTTTGCCCGGTAATCCTGTAGTATTTGATGCCGGTATTAATCCTGTGACCGTCGGGATGGATATAGCTTCTTAAATAATCATAGTCCAAATCAAAGCCTATATCGCGGTAGAATTCGCGATAGTAATAATCTCCGGGGTATCCCTCTATCGATGACCAAACCTGCTTTGAAGATTCCAGGTCCCTTCCGAAACAGGCTACTCCTGACCTGCAGTAAACCGGGGCGAATACGCCGTATTTCGGCCTTGGGCTTCCGTGCAGAATGCTCTGTGCGTCTGTAAAGAAATAATTGATGCCGGAATCTTTGAGTATCCGGTCATCGCCGGGATTAAAACCGCATTCCGGCAGCCATAGCCCTTTTGGCTGAGAGGAGAAAGTACGCCGGTAATAATCTGTCGCGACCTCGACCTGTGCCCGTACCGAAGGCTTTGTCGTTTCCATGAGGGTGAAAAGACCGTGAGTAGCTCCGCAGGTAATTATCTCCAGGTTTCCGGAATCCTGGAAACTCTTAAAGGCTAAATTCAGATTTCTCTGGTAACGCTCAAACACGCTGCGCGCCTTAGAATAATAATCGAGATACATGAAACTGAGGCGATTGAATTCAGGCTGCCAGCGTGTGCGCTCTGTCTCTTTCTGGGCAAGTTCAATAAGCTTGTTTATATGCCGCAGATATCTTTGCTGCAGCAGGCCGTCGGAAAGCATGTTTAACAGGGGCGGGCTTAATGAAAGCGTCAGGCGGAAATCCACCTTATCACGCAGCAGACCTTCAAAAACTAAAATCATGGGGATATAAGTCTCGGTGATTGCCTCATACAACCAGCTCTCTTCGAGAAAATCCTCGTGCTCCGGGTGGCGCACAAAGGGCAGGTGACCGTGCAAAACAAGACAAAGATATCCTTTATTCATTTTTAGTAGAGGTCATATAAGCTCAGGGTTCACCCCGCTTAAAGAGCGCGATTATATTCTGCGGCGGGAACCTAAGCGCTCATTTGGTTTCTTTGGTTACAATGGGAATAATTTTTCTTATTTGCTCGCCGTCCGAGGAAGTTGCTACAACCGGTATGACTTGCTTGCCGTCAGGAAGGAAGAAACGCAAACAGAAGCTTCCGTCTGGCCTTAAGGTTACGGCCCTGCCCCCAACAGTCACCTTTGCGTCGGCTTCAGTCTGTCCGTAAACAATCAATTCTGTATTCACCTTTAACCAGAATCCCTGCTGCCTTTCCTGTTTTATTTTCACGGGGCTGGATAAAGACGATAAGGCACCGGAACCGACCTCGTTTCTTAACCTCTCTTCCCAGAGCCTCTTTAATCCGACCGGAGAACTGCCCATGCCTACACCCATCCCATAAAGCCGGGTAAACATATCTTCGGGAATCATCCACTCTTCGTCGGTAATCCAGGAAGGTCCGGCAAGCGGTGTTGAGACCGCATTGGAACGAACTATAGTGATAAACCTGCCGTCTGAAAATTGTATGCCGAAATCTACGCACCAGGAGCGGCCCGGGCCTTGAGTATCGATATACCAGTTTTTCGCCTCCTGGGTAATTTCGATATCAAAAAAACGGTGCGCATTATCGCCGTTAAAAATGATGTTGCTGACATCATACACCCGCAGAACTCTCCTAAACCCGCGTGCGAACTCTGAAGGAAAATCATGCCGCACCCTCTCCCAGGCGGACTCGGTAATCTCCCAATATGCATGAATCCACCAGGGATCGCGCACCTGCAAGACAATCCTGTCCTGCGCATATCCTGCAGGTAAATCAACCGGAGCTGGCAGCGGCGCTCTTTGCCCCTCAGGCCTTGACGGAGGAGGGGGTGAATAAAACTTGGCCGTGCCAACCGCAAGCTCAATCGGAATCTGTTTTGCCGCAGCCTGGCGCCTGGCAATAACCGGTTTCTGCTTCCGCGGCTTGCCTTTTTCGACTACCTTTAATTTATCTTTTTTTCTGCGCAGGATTCTTGGCATGGCTGCCTCCGTTCCAAAAATACTTATTTCATTACCCCCGCAGGCTCCTGGCTAAACTCCATTTCCTCTTGCGGTTCTTCAGGCTCCTCTCCGGGAAGCCCTGTAACTTTGGATATATTGGGCAAAATCACAATCTCAACGCGGCGGTTTGCCTGGCGTCCATCTTTAGCACTGTTGGAGGCTATCGGACGATATTCGCCGTAACCTATTGCAGAGACGCGTATCGGGGCAATCCCTCTTTCGTCAACCAAATAATGCAATACACTCAAGGCGCGCGCAGTGGAAAGCTCCCAATTCGACTTCCAGCCGGAATATTTAATCGGCTCGTTGTCGGTGTGCCCTTCGATACCGATATCATGGTCAGGGACATTATTGTTTAAAATTGCGGCAACCTTATCCAGGCTAGGGTAAACTCCCGATTTGATTTTGGCCTTTCCAGAGTCAAATAAAACATCTGCCACAAAGGTTATTACCAGGCCCTTTTGCGCCCTTTCCAGACGGACCTGCTTATCGGCTATCTCTTGCTTGAGGCTCTGCTCAAGCAATAATCTGGCCTGCTCAAGCTCATCCAGCTTCTGGGATAAGTTCTGGATTTTTTCGATATCAGAATGCCTTCCCTTTTGCAGGACAAAGGTACAGCCTGAGAAACTGATGATTAGAAAAAAAGCTACGAACCAAATCGCTACCCTGTTCATTTTATACCTCCTGGTATAATCTCTTCAGGCATAATCCATCGCTTATGCCTGAACACACAGATTCTTCTTAATCTGTGTGTTCATATTTTACACATCACTTACAATTTAAAAACAGTATCCCTTCCCTCTCGGCTATCCCTAAACGGGATAAACCGAACAGCTCTATTTTAATCCTTAAAAGGTGTACGGTCAAGAAATATTGTCTGGTCCCTTTTGGAGCCTACGGACACCATGAAGGTAGCGGCAGAAACCAGTTCCTGCAGTGTTTTTAGATAATTCCTGGCATTCCTTGGCAGATGCCGATAATCACGCACCCCTGCCGTGGGCTGGCTCCATCCGGGATATTCCTTCCAAAGGCAAGAGCCTTTACTAATAACCTCCTGGTCATAGGGATACCTCTTAAAAACCTTTCCCTTATATTTATAGCCGACGCAGATTTTGATCTTTTTTAAATTATCCAGAACATCGAGCTTGGTAATCGCAAGCTCAGAGATTCCGTTAAGCCTAACTGCTTCGGCAACCATAACCGCATCAAACCAGCCGCAACGGCGCGGCCTACCGGTGGTTGCCCCGAACTCATTGCCTTTATTACGGATAAATTCTGCGAATTTAGGAGAAAGTTCGCTGGGAAACGGACCCTGCCCTACGCGAGTGGTATAGCTTTTAGCCACTCCCACCACTTTATCTATAGCAAGCGGCGCTACTCCGCTGCCCGCGCAAACAGCGCTTGCAATAGTCGATGAAGAAGTAACATAAGGATAGGTTCCGAAATCAATATCCAGAAATGCCCCCTGTGCACCCTCAAAAAGCAAGGATTTTCCCTCATCAAGCGCACGGCTTAATAAATCTGAGGTATTACAGACAAAGGGCGCCAGCGCCCTGGCAAAGCCTGAATAATCCTTATAGATGCGCGCAAATGAAAATCCAGGGTATTTATAGACCTTTCTGAAGATTTCGTTTTTCTCTTTGAGATTGTCCTTAAGCTTCTCTTTAAAAATACCCGGATTGAGCAGGTCAATCATCCTTATACCGCAGCGGTTAATCTTATCGGCGTAACACGGCCCTATCCCCCTTCCGGTGGTTCCGATTCTATGGGCCCTCTTCTTCTCGCGCAATTTATCCAGGATTTGATGGTAAGGAAAAATTATATGGCAAAGCTGTGAAATCTTCAGCCCCCCTCTGACATCGATGCCTCTCTGGCGAAGCTGGCTAATTTCTTTAATCAGTATCTCCGGGTTGACCACTACTCCGTTACCGATAACGCAAACCTTTGCCTTATGCAAAATTCCGGAAGGGATAAGATGGAAGATAAATTCCTCTTCGCCTACCGCCACTGTATGGCCGGCATTATTGCCCCCTTGGAAACGGACAATATAATTAGCCCGCTGGGTGAGCACATCGATTATCTTGCCCTTGCCCTCATCTCCCCATTGTGTGCCGACTATAACAATATTCATCGTTAAATTGCTAACTTGCCATTTAAGGATTCATCATAAATATTTTCTGTGCAATATCCGGATACCTGGCGATAAACTTGAGTTCATCATCAACCAACGGCTTTTGGTTGTGAATATTGGCATAACGCACCAATTCCAGAATCTTCACTGCCTCAGCTTCGCTCTTGAATTCGACCTCCAGCTTATCAAAGACATTCCTGAAGCCCTTGATCCCCGAATACTCACCGGCAGTAATATTGCGACCGGTCTCGATTATCTCCGGTCCCCCGCGGCCCAACTCCTCAAAATCATAAAGCTCATAATTGCGCCGGTCCTTTAAGGCCCCGTCGGCGTGAATCCCTGACTCATGGGCAAAGGCATTAGCCCCCACGCCCGGCTGGTTAATCGGTATGGGAACCCCGAAAGCATAAGAGGCATATTTGGCTATCTTCCAGGCAATCGTCAGATTTATCCGCTCATCCAGCATATATTTACCGCTTATTCCGCTGGCGTATTTTATTGCCAGAATCACTGCGACTAAATCGGCATTGCCTGCGCGCTCGCCCATTCCATTGACACAGGTATTGATGTAGGCGTCAAAGCCTGCATCATTTGCCCCCTTTGCCCCTGAAAGGGAATTAGCCACCACCATGCCTAAATCATTATGACAGTGCACCTCGATGGGCAGACCCACGCCTTCTGCCAATGACTTTACCCGCTCATAAATCGTAAACGGAGAATCATAACCCAGGGTATCGCAATAGCGGATGCGGTCAGCCCCGCTCTTTTTTGCAGCCTGGGAAAATTCAATCAGGTATTTCATATCCGTACGCGAAGCATCCTCCGCATTCACGCCGATAGTCTGGACACCCAACTTGCGCGCCCGCTGGACCGCCTGGGCCATGCCCTTGATTACTGTTGCGTGGTCAAGTTTGCCTTTGAATTTATGGCTGATCATCTGCTCCGAAGTAGAAATGGAGAGATTAAGATGTTTTATGCCGGGAACAAGAGCAAATGCAGATTGAACATCCTCAACGGTGGCCCGGACCCAGCCCCCCAGGTGTATGGGAGACAAAACCTTGGATTCAGCCAATTCCAGGTTGGCGTTAAGATAGTTTGTCTCATGATGAGTAATCGGAAACCCGAACTCTGACTGGAATGCGCCCAGCTCATTCAGGTAAAAATTAATCATCGTCTTCTGCAATTTTGAAAGACAGATACGCGAAGTCTGCACCCCGTCGCGATTGGTGACGTCAATAATATAGATTTTTGTCTGCTTGCCCATAGCTCACCCTTTCATTTTAATTTAATCAATTTGACCGTGAGTATATTTTTGATTTCTTTTATCTTCTCCAGTAAATCAGAAGAGGGGCAGCTGTCCACATTCAACACGCTGACTGCCTCTCCGCCCGGCTCCTTGCGCCCAAAGGTCATGCTTGCGATGTTGATACTGTGTTTGCCTAAGAGTGTCCCCAGATTACCGATTATCCCGGGCTTATCCAGATTCTTGATGATAATCAGGCAGCCGTAAGGAGAAATCTCAACATAAAAATCATCTATCTTGACGATGCGCGGCTGGCGGTTAGGCGAAAGGGTTGCCGAAATCTTCCAGCTTGCTTTATCCGTATCGATTTTTACCGAGATTAAATTGACAAATTCCTCCTCAGAAGATAATTTTGTCTGCTTAATCTTAATACCCCTTGACTCGGCCAGGGAACAGGCGTTGACAAAATTTACCGTCTCCTCCAGTATGGGGGTAAGGAAGCCTTTGATTAAGGCCATGGTTATCGGGGCAATATCCTGCCCGGCTATTTCTCCGCTGTACTGAATAGAGACTACCTTGGGCCTTCCCTCAACCAGCTGGCTGCTGAAATTACCCAACCTCTCGGCCAGGTTTATATAAGGAGCGAGAATCTTATAGACCTCGGGTTCTATCTGCGGGTAATTGACCGCATTGTGTATGCCCTTTCCGAGGAGATAATCGCGGATACACTCTGCAATCTCGATAGCCACATTGACCTGCGCCTCTTCGGTAGAAGCGCCCAGATGCGGCGTGGCAATCACATTATCCAATTTTAAGAGTTCAGAATCTGGAGGAAGGGGCTCCTGCTCATAGACATCAAGGCTTGCGCAGGCAACCTTGCCCTGTTTGATCGCCTCAACCAACGCCTTTTCGTCGACAATCCCTCCGCGCGCGCAATTGATAATCCAGATGCCCTGCTTCATTAAGGCGAATTCCTTATCAGAAATCATGTGTCGGGTACTTTCGGTAAGCGGAGTATGCATCGTAATAAAATCTGAATTCGCAAGCAAGTCCGGAAGCTCTACCATCTCTATGCCTAAGCCTTTTCCTACCTCTCTGGAAAGATACGGGTCAAAGGCAATCACCTTCATGCCAAAGGAAAGTGCGCGCTTGGCTACCTCTGCGCCAATCCTGCCCAGTCCGATAATCCCTAAGGTTTTTTTATAGAGCTCGATTCCCATGAATTTGGAGCGCTTCCATTCGCCCTTTTTTAGCGAGGCGCTTGCTTGCGGGATATTGCGCGCAAGGGCAAGCAGCATGCTCATGGTATGCTCACAGGTAGAGATTGTATTGCCGGCAGGCGCATTCATTACCACAATCCCCTTTTCGGTTGCCGCGGATAAATCCACGTTATCCAAACCCACTCCTGCCCTTCCGATAATGCGCAGGTTCCTGGCTGCCTCAATAATCTCCCTGGTTACCTTGGTCGAGCTCCTGACAATGAGGGCATCGTAATCCTTGATAATCTTCTTTAATTCCTCCGGCTTGAGCCCGGTGTTTACATCGACCTCGAATTCTTTTATATCCCTTAGAATCTTTAAACCCTCTTCGGATAATTTATCGCTAACCAGGATTTTCATTGCCTATCCTTCCTTTCTATAAATAGCGCGAGGATTATCTTTTTTTACTGTAAATCTCGTAAGTCTCTCCCGTAATCAGGCCTTGCTCAAAAATTTTATCTACGGAGCTTTGCATCAATTGCATTCCTTGACTGGCTCCGGATTGCAATATTGAACTCAGCTGAGAGAAATTCCGGTCATAGATAACCCTCATCACCGCATAATTACTCGTGCATACCTCAGCAGCAAGGACGCGTTCGTATCCATTCTTATGCGGCAATAGGGCCTGGGTAATGATTGCCTTCAGGCAATGAGAAAGCCTTCCGGAGATAAAAACCTGCTGCTCCAAAGGAAAAAGGCTGATTAGCCTATCGAGAACCTGGACGGTATTGGCAGCGTGGATTGAGCTGATTACCAGGTGGCCCGTCTCCGCTGCATTTAGGGCCGTCTCCAGGGTATCGCAATCAATTATTTCTCCCACTACAATTACGTCGGGGTCCTGCCTTAATCCGGCGGTTAAACCAGCCGCAAAAGACGGCACGTCAAATCCTACCTCCCTCTGCTTGACTATGCCCTTTATATTCTTATGGGTGTACTCAATCGGTTTTTCCAGGGAGAGTATGACCCCGCCCTTTGTTTTATTTATGATGTCTATCATCGTAGTTATGGTGGTGGTCTTGCCCGAACCAGTGGAGCCGGCAATAATCACTATCCCGTTTGTCAGGCGGCATAAACTTTCGACCACTTGCGGCAGGCCCAGCTCTTCTATATTCTTAATCGTAGACGGGATAATTCTAAAAACAACCTCCACATTACCTCGCTGCTGATATACGCTGACGCGGTATCTCAGATTTTGTTCAGAGACAAAAGCAAAATCCAGGTCCTTTTGTTCTCTGAACCTTTTTTTCTGCGAGTCGGAAAGGACGCTATAGACCATCTGTTCGATTTCTTCTGAGGAGAGGGGCCCTGCCTGCAACTCCAGCGGTTTTATTACTCCGTGTAATCTCATCATGGGAGGAGAATTGGTAGTAAGGTGCAAATCTGATGCTTGTTTTTCCACGGCCATGCTCAACAGGCTTAGAACATCCATCCGCTCAACGCGTATCTTGAGATCCTCTGCCACAGCCGCAGGCGTATTGATGAAAAATACCCCGATATCAAAATATCCTGAATCCAGCAACCTCTCTACCCTGGCAACCTCAGCCTCCAGCTCTATTGTCCTGGAAGGCTTACCCAGTAAATCAACGAACAGCTTTAACCGTGTACCGATTGACATCTCTTCCTGGCTTTCAAAGAGCAACCCCTTAGCACTCATATTCTTAGTCAATGCAAGATGCCGCAATTCAGTGCCTGTTGCCGCACTGAGTATCTGATAACTGAATTTAATGCTTACAGGAATACGATAAGACCCTCTTCGCTCATCCATGGCAATACAACTCCCCTCGCCTGTAATGGCCTTGATTATTCCTTAGCAAATACCTCTTCAGCTGCCTTAACCCCAACTCCCAATTGAAATTTATGGCCCATCTGGGATAATACCTTTTCTAAACAGGATATCCCGGTGATAATATCGAACTCCTGGATATAGCCCATATGGGCAATACGGATAATTTTACCCTTCAATTCTGCCTGACCGCCGGCAATAGTTACCCCGTAAGTATCGCGCATTGTCTTGACCAGTTTATTGCCGTCGATGCCTGAGGGTAACTTAATGGCGGTCACCACATCAGAGGCGGCTTCGGGAGCAAGAAGCTCCAACCCCAAAGCGCCTGCTGCCTTGCGCGCTGCCTCGGCTAACCTTTGGTGGCGCGAGAAAATACTCTCCAGCCCTTCCTCTTTTATCAGCTTGAGTGCTTCGTTCAGGGCAACAATCAGCGATATTGCCGAGGTAAAGGGCGTATCAATCTTCTCCCATGCCTTTTTTGCAGACTTTAAATCAAAATAATATTTAGGGCATTTTGAATGGTCAATTAAATCCCTGGCCTTAGGGCTTACTGAGATAAACCCGAGTCCCGGAGGAAGCATCAGGCCCTTTTGCGAACCGGCAACCACCACATCGCAGTACCACTGATCCGTTGACAAAGGGATTGCCCCCAGCCCGCTGATAGCGTCAACTACCAATACTGCCTTGCTTGCGGAAACTACCTTGCCGATTGCCGCGATATCATTAACCACTCCGGTAGAGGTCTCGCAGAGGGTGACAAACACCGCCTTTATGGCGGGGTTTGCCTTTATTCTCTTTTCTATATCTTGAGGCTTGACTGCTTGGCCCCACCGGACCTTTATCACCTCGCAATTTACCGCGTAAGCCCGGCAGACCTGCGTCCAGCGCTCGCCGAATTTACCTCCCTCTACGGTTATTGCCGTATCGCCGGGAGAAAGCAGGTTTACTACCGCTGCCTCCATTGCTCCGGTACCTGAAGAAGCAAGAATGAATACGTCATTGGAGGTATTAAATACATATTTCAGTCCCTCTCCCGCCTCTTTTAATATTGCCTGAAACTGGGACGTGCGATGATGAATTATCGGGCGGGCCAGGGCCTCGGTTACCTGCGGAGGCAGGGGAGTCGGTCCGGGTGTCAATAGATAGGTTTTCCTCATTGTCCTAATCTCCTTATTTTGTTTTCTGCGCCCAGTCCTTTAATCAACATGCTCAAGCGGGGCGATTAGCCTGGAAATTCGCGACTCTTATTGTTTTTTGGTAACGATCACTTCATCAACCAGGCCGTATTCCTTTGCCTCTTCTGCCGACATAAAGAAATCACGGTCGGTGTCCTTCTGGATTCTCTGCAACGACTGCTTTGTATGCTGGGATAATATCTCGTTGATACGGTCGCGCAGCTTCAGAATCTCCTTGGCGTGCCTTGAGATATCCTCGGCTGCTCCCTGAACGCCTCCCCAGGGCTGATGAATCATTATCCTTGAGTTAGGCAGGGCAGAGCGTTTACCCTTGGACCCGGCGCATAAAAGCAGCGCCCCCATACTGGTTGCCTGGCCAACGCAATAAGTGGCAACATCGGGCTTGACAAACTGCATAGTATCGTAAATGGCAAGGCCCGCGGTAACCGAACCTCCGGGAGAATTGATATAAATATTTATCTCTTTTTTAGCGTCTTCCATCTGCAGGAAAAGCATCTGCGCGATAACGAGGTTAGCCACATTATCATCAATCGGAGTACCGATAAAAACAATGCGGTCTTTTAAAAGACGGGAATAGATATCGTATGCGCGCTCATAGCCGCGGCTGGTTTGCTCAATCACCATCGGAACTAAGGTTTGACTCTTCGCACCCATTACCCACCTCCGTATTTTAGTTAGCCTCTTGCCAGTCTGCCTGCCTTAACAAAAACTCAACCGCCTCCTTGGTCATCTTATCATCGAGGGCAATTTTTTCCCTGCGCGCTACCTCTTCCAAGACCAGGAAGATGCGTACCTGTTTTTCTGCTTCGCTTTTGAAATTCTCCCTTAATGCAGCGCCCTGCTTCTCGACCTCCTCTTTACTCATCCCGCGCAAAGCCAGCTCGACCTGAGCCTGCCTTAGCATCCTCTCCAGGTGCTGATTGATTAAACTGGAGGGAATCTGAAAGCTCACCTGGTCAACCAGTTGTTGAATAACCCTGTTTTCTGCGTTTACCTGCTGTGTCCTTGCCTTCTCAAGATAGATCTGTTTTTCCAGGGCCTTTTTTAATACCTCAAGGTCCGGGTAACCGAGGCTGCGCGCAAACTCCTGTTCAGAAAACTGCTCGTAATTCTTTTTTAGTTTATCCAGCGCCTGTTTTATTTCATCGGCGCTCACTTCAATAGGCTTATATTCCACCTTAAGCCCCTTGTAATTTTTTAAATTAATGCTTGGCTTTACTTCCAAATGAGCCGTAAAAGTCAAGGTATCCTTAGCCAGATTTACCTTTGATATTTCCGGCAGGCCGGCCGGCTCAAGCCCCGACTGACCCAATGCCTGATGATAAACCTCAGGCAGCAGTTCTTTTAAAACGCCTTCCCTGGCTGCGCTGGCATAATGTTTTTCCAAAATATCGCGCGGAACATTGCCCGGACGGAAACCCGGAACCTTGGCCTCTTTATTTATCTGTTTATAAACCGTTTCGAACTTTTGCCTGACAATATCTCCTTCTACCTGAACGCTCAATTCGCGCTTGTGCTCTCCTGTCTTTTTAACATCAGTCTTCATCTTAAAGGGGTATCCTTTCTTTTAATTACATCCTGAACTTCTCTCCAAGGTAAATCTCGCGCGCCTTGGGGTCGCTGATTAAATCTTCTGCGCTGCCTGAAATAAGGATTCTGCCTTCGGCAATCAGATAGGCGCGGTCGGTAATCGAGAGTGTTTCGCGTACATTATGGTCGGTAAGCAGTATACCCAGACCCTTCTTTTTCAAATCCTTGATAATCTCCTGTGCCTCGTTAACCACAATCGGGTCAATGCCGGAGAATGGCTCGTCAAGCAGGATAAACGAGGGATTACTCACCAGCGCGCGGGTAATCTCAAGCCTCCTCCTCTCTCCTCCGGACAAAGTATAAGCCTTGTTCTTTGCTAAGTGGGAGATGTTCAACTCCTCTAATAAATATTGCAGCCTTTTCTTCCTTTCCCTGCGGCCCAACGGCATTGTCTCCAGCACCGCCAGGATATTCTCTTCAACGCTGAGTTTTCTAAAAATTGACGGCTCCTGACTCAGATACGCAATACCGAAACGGCAACGGATATGTATGGGCAGGCGCGTGATATTCTGGTTATCAAAAATAATCGCTCCCTGCTTGGGATGCGTAATCCCCACGATCATATAAAAGGTAGTGGTTTTACCTGCACCGTTAGGCCCCAATAAGCCGACAATCTCTCCGCGCTTTACTAAAAGGTCAATGCCTCTTACGACATCCCTGCCGTTATAAGACTTGAATAGATTCTTTGCTTCTAATAGATGCACCAAGCCTCTTCTCTCCCCTTAACCCTCTTTGCCTATTAGGGCATTGAGTTAGTGCCGGTATGAACCGATTATTTCCTGCCACTTGCCCTGGGATTTCAGGATTATCTCCGCGACCTCTCTGACTGCTCCCCTTCCCCCTTCTCTCTGGGTAATGTAATGGGCAAGGTTCTTTATCTCCGGACAAGCATTAAACACGGCAACCGCAAGGCCCACCTTGTCCATCAGGCATAAATCAACCAGGTCGTCGGCGACAAAGCAAACCTCTTCCGGGCTGACGCGGTATTTCTTTAAAATCTTCTGGAAAACAGAGCTCTTCGGAGAAACATCGGCAAAAACCTCGGCAACCCGCATGTCGCGGGCGCGCGGCTTGATTGAACGCGATGCCTTTGCAGTAATCAAGACCGTGGATATAGCGGCCCTTTTAAGAAGGTAGACCCCTAATCCGTCGTGCACATTAAAGAACTTGGAATCCCGGCCCTTGGAATCGTAAATTATCCTTCCGTCCGTGAGCACTCCGTCAACGTCCAATAACAATAATTTGATTTTTTCCGCTTTGATTCTTAAAGATTCATCCACCTTAGACTACCCCTGCCCTTAATAAATCCTGCACATCCAAAAGGCCTACTACTTTCCCTTGCCTATCCACAACCGGCATCTCGTCAATCTTTCTGGATTCCAATATGTGCATTGCCTCGGCAGCCAGACGGTCTTTGCTGATTGCGGTGGGCTTGGCGGTCATCACGCTTTTTATCTTCTGCCTGCTTAAATCCTGGCCTGCCCTCAGATGTCTGCGCAGGTCGCCGTCAGTAAATATGCCTTTCAACCTTCCCCGCCTATCCACTACCGTTGCGCTGCCGGCGCGTGCCCTGGTAATCTTCAAGAGTACGCTTGAAACGGTCGCCTCCTCGCTAACTACCGGATTGGCGTTTCCCGTGCGCATAATATCCTCTACCTTCAACAGCAAGCTCTTGCCCAAGGAACCGCCGGGATGGAAAAAGGCAAAATCCTTCTGCTTAAAACCCTTTAGTTCCAAAAGGCAGACGGAAAGCGCATCGCACATTGCCAGCATTGCCGTAGTTGAGGCTGTAGGCGCGAGGTTCAAAGGGCAGGCTTCTTTTTTTACCGCCACATTCAAAACCACATCGCTATAGCGCGCGAGGGATGATTTGATATTCCCGGTTAAAGCAATCACAGGGCTGCCGATCTTCTTTAAAATCGGCAGCAGTTTCTTTATCTCCTCTGATTCTCCGCTCTTGGAGATAACCACTACCACGTCTTGGAGGGTTACGCGCCCCAGGTCACCGTGGACTGCCTCGGCAGAATGCAGGAATAGACTCGGCGTTCCCGTAGAGGCAAGGGTAGCCGAAAACTTCTGGGCAATAATCCCTGTTTTGCCCATGCCGCTGACTACTACCCTGCCCTTGGTAGACTTCAATAATTCAATCGCTGCCTTAAAATTATTGTCTATCCTGGTCCTTAAGCCCTTGATGGCATCGGCTTCGATCTCCAGAACCTCTATGGCGCGCTTTATTGAATTCATTTCAGTGCCTTCTCTATTGCCCTGACTTCTCTGAGTAATTTTTCCAGCTGCACTAAATCAATCATATTCGGTCCGTCGCACGGTGCCTTTTCCGGCCTGGGATGAACCTCGATAAACAGGCCGTCGCAGCCAAAGGCAACTGCGGCACGGGCAAGACCGGAAACAAATTGGCGCTGCCCTCCTGAAGCCTTACCCAGACTCGAAGGTAATTGCACACTGTGCGTGGCATCATAAATCACCGGATAACCAAAATCCCGCATAATCGCAAGGGCGCGGAAATCCGAAACCAGGTTATTATAACCGAAGCTTACCCCGCGCTCGGTAATCAGAATATTCTTATTGCCGGCTGATTCTATCTTCTTGATTATACTCAGCGCATCCCAGGGCGCCAGAAATTGGCCCTTTTTAATATTTACGGTCTTGCCTGTTTTCGCGGCAGCAAGCAGCAAGTCTGTCTGTCGGCATAAGAAAGCAGGAATCTGAATCGCATCCAGCACCCTTGCTGCTTTTTTTAACTCCTCTTTGCAATGCACGTCGGAAATCACGGGAATATCCAGCTTTTCTTTAACCTTCGCCAGAATTTTAAGCCCGGCTTCCAGCCCCGGTCCGCGAAAGGAATCTACTGAAGTACGGTTTGCCTTATCATAACTGGATTTAAAAATAAAGGGGGTATGAAGTTTTGCGCAAATGCCCTTTATCGCTCCTGCCGCGGATAAACAAAGCGCCTCTGATTCTATGACGCAGGGCCCGGCAATCAAAACCAGGGGTTTACCCTTGCCTATCCTGACGCCTCCCAGCTTGACTGCCTTGCTCATTTCTGCTCCCCGGATAAAATCTGCGTTACCTTCTCTAAATCTGCAGGCGTATCTACGCCGATGGTATCAAACTTGGTCTCAATGACCTTAATGCGTAAGCCCTCTTCCAGCACGCGTAACTGTTCCAGCTTTTCCGCGCGCTCAAGAGACGAAGGAAGAATATTTTTATACCTGAAGAGAAAATCCTTGGTGTAGGCATAAAGGCCGATATGCTTGTAATAAACCGGGTTAAACTTTTTATCTGCTGGGAAAGGAATGGCTGCGCGCGAAAAATAAAGGGCGAAATTATTTTTATCAACCACTACCTTAACCGCATTCGGGTTATTTACCTCCTCTGCATCCTCAATCTGTTTGATCAGAGTTGCCATATAAACAGAATCATCCCTGATCAGCGTCTCAGCGAGGCTATCAATCATGATCGGCTTAATCAGCGGCTCGTCAGCCTGAATATTCACCACTACCTTTACCTCTAAAGGGCTGATTACCTCTGTAATCCTGTCGCTGCCGGAAAGGTGGCCCTTAGAAGTCATCACGCAATTAGCTCCGAAATCGCTGGCTACCTTAAAAACCTCTTCCTCGTCGCAGGCGATGATTACATCGTCAAGAAGCCTTGCCTCTTTCGCCTGTTCCCAGACATGCTGAATCATCGGCCTGCCGCAGATATCCGCCAGGATCTTGCCCTGAAAGCGCGTGGAACTGTATCTGGCCGGTATTACTCCGATTGCTTCCATTGATTACTCCTTATGCTTTTTTTATTCTCTCTAACAGCTCTTTACGCGAAATCGCGGCTGTGCCGACTTTACTCACCACGATACCGGCGGCAAAATTGGCAATGTGCGCTGCCTCTAATTTCCTTCCCCCACAGGCCAGGCTCAGCGTGAAACTTGCCACTACCGTATCTCCGGCTCCGGAAACATCGAATACCTCCTGCGCCTGCGTGGGTATATGCGTGATCCGGCTGCCCTCAAAAAGATACATGCCTTCCTCGCCAAGTGTAATCAAGAGCGAATCCAGTTTAAGATAACTCAGCAACTCCCTGCCTGCGCGCCTAAGGTCTTTATCGGTCATTAATTTATCGGTATTAATCCTGAAAGTGCTCGTGGTATCCTGAATCTTCAGGTTCCTTACCGCACTCTCTGCCTCCTTGCGGTTAGGGGTTATGCTGGTTGTGCCGGAATAATAATGAAAATGCTCCTCTTTGGGGTCTACGACGACGATACGCCTCTTTTGTTTTGCCAGGCCTATCACCCTTTTGGCTAACCAGGGATTTATCACTCCCTTGCCGTAATCTTCAATGATTACGGCATCAAAGCTGCTGATATTCCTCTTCACAAATTCAAATAACCTGGTATTGATGCTCTGAGAAAAGGAATCCGTATGTTCCCAGTCTAATCTGACAACCTGCTGATGGCCGGCGATAATCCTCGTCTTGACCGTAGTATGCCTTTTATCTACCAGGAGTATCCCCTTCCTGGTAATACCCTGTTTTCTTAATTCTGCCAACAGATTATCCGTATTCTTATCTCTGCCTGCCACTCCGCAGATACACACATCTGCCCCCAGGCTCTTGATATTATTGGCTACGTTGGCTGCACCTCCCAGCACGTATGAATGCCTCTTTGCCCAGACTACCGGCACAGGAGCCTCGGGAGAAATCCTCTGCACATCCCCCCAGATATATTCGTCAAGGATAAGGTCTCCCAATACCAGAATTCTTGCTTTGGGAAATTTGTTGATTATTTTTTTCAGGTTTTTCATCTGCGCAACTTTTCAATGACTGCCTGCGCTAAAAGCGGCAGCATAATCTCGTGATGCCCGACAAAGTAATACCCTTTACCTCCCGGCATAACGGGCCTGCGCACAATATTCTCTGCCGGGCGATAATGATAAATCATATCGAAATTTGCCGTGGTAAAATTACGCACTCTAAACCTGAGGTTCCTGGCAAGATTCAATGCCTTGAGAAAAACCTCCGGCAAAACCACTGCAGAACCGAAATTAAGCACCACTCCCCCGTCGCCTAGGCGCGAAACCTGCTCTACCAGAACACGGAAATCCCGCAGGCTGGCATCGGCAGTCAACCCGGCATCGAAACTGGGGTGCTGGTGGATAATGTCTGTGCCTACGGCAACGTGAACAGTAACCGGAATGCCTGACTTGATTGCCTTACAGATAATGCTCAAATTGGCAAAAGGGAGTCGCTGCTTAATCATTGCCTCCCCGACGCTCTCGCCCAACCCAAAACCCTGAACTGCCCCGGCGGATACTGCCTGATTAAGAAACTGGGCTGTCCTGCGGTTCATGCCGAATCTGCCGCGGCTTAATGAACGGGCTACGTCCTCAGAGGTTGTGCCCTGATAAGCAATCTCAAAATCGTGGATTATCCCTGCGCCGTTCAAGCTAAGACAGGTTAGCATTCCCTTGTTAATCAGTTCAATTACCACCGGACTGAGACCGCATTTGATTACATGCGCCCCGCACATAAATATCACCGGCTTTTTCTTTTTGGCTGCCTGAATGATTGCGCCAACCGTATTATCTAAATCCTTGGCCTTCAGTATCGAGGGCAGAGACTGATAAAAACCAAGGAAACTGTCCCTTTTTCTGGGGGCACGGGCAAAATCCCGCTTCTTCACCTTGAATGTCCCCCTTTTGGATGAATAGGTTTTAACCTTATTGAAATCAATCATTTTGAGTTATTATATTATCATAATTTCATTAACTCGTCAATGGAATCCAATACCTGTTCTACGCTTATTTTATGCATACATTCATTGGTTTTAAACCGGCAGTCGGGTTCAGTACACGGCCGGCAGGCAGTCTTTGCGGAAACTAACTTAAATCTGCCGGACCAGGGCCCGTACCTGTGTTCGTCACTGGGGCCGAACAATGCCACAATGGGTATATCCAGGTAACTGGCTAACTGCAGAATACCCGTATCACAGACAACTACCAGCGAAGACTTCTCTAAAAGAAAAACAAGTTGCGCAAGGCTGGTTAATCCGGAAAAATCAAAAACCCTGCCGGAAACCTTGCTCTGGATGTATGCGCTCAATGGCTTATCCTGTTTTCTGCCGACCAGGACTACCGGATAATCCGCAGCCAGTTTCTTGCAAAGCTCGATAAAATTCTCCCTTGCCCACCTCCTGGTCCTGCCGCCTGTCGCAGGACTGACAATGATTATTCTATCTTTGGGATTAATGCCGTTATCCTGAAGGAGCGCGTTAAGATATTTTTTATCTTCAGGGCTGGTATAAAGCACCCTCTCCTTCACCGTCGCCCATAATCCGTTCTGTTTTAACGCCGCCCTCAGCCTGTAAAGGTTTCGCTGTTTCATGTGCCGGATGTTGGCGGGCGGGTGCAGGAACGGCGATGTCTTGAACCTCGCAGGCAGCAGTGCTCCGTAGAGGCTATTGCGTAAATCGATTACCAAATCAAAGCGTTCTTTTTTCAGCCTGAAAAACAACCTGATTTTTTCTTTTAATGAAACGTATTTATCGTAAATAATCAGCTCGTTTATATACGGGTTATCTTGAAAAACCTCTGACGCGCGCGGCCCGACCATCACGGTGATTAAGGCCTTGGGGTATTCTGAGCGCAAAACGTCCAGCACCGGCAGCGAGAGTATCACGTCGCCGAAATTACTCAGCGTAAAAAACAACACCTTGTTTATGGTCATTAATCCTTAGCGGCTTACTTTGGTTTGCTTTCTCGCGGGAACGTTCGTTTTTCCCCAGCGAGGAAAAACTTCACTCGACGTTCGTCCTCGCTCTTGGAGAAAGGTCCATCACAGCAAACCCTGCCCGCTCGGGCTCCACACGTCCCGCTCGAAATCATGACCCTGAGCGTAAGCGAAGGGCAAACCTCGTAGCCGCTTCAGCCAACTTTGTAAGATTTTAGGGATTTTGACGAAGAGCACAATTAGAAACTTTTTGGCAGAAGTCTGCGAGGAATTACGACGAACGGAGAGTCCTGGTCTGCGATAGTCGCACGGGAGTGAGGAGTAAACCGAAGCAGACGGCAAAAAGTTTCGTGCTCGAGGCAAAAGACCTGAAATCTGGATATTGTACGAAAGAGCAAAATCTACGCTGAGCGAAAAAAGGAACAGGTTCATTTTACTTTCAATAACTGTGTTACCTTCTGGAAAACTTCATCAACCGTAATTGACTTCATGCAGCGATAGTCGCGGCAGCTTGAATCATAACAGGGAACCCTGCAATCCTCCGGCTTACCCTGAATTATAATATGTTCTTCCGGAGGATAGGGGCCTGTAAGCTTTGCAGAGGTAGGGCCAAAGAGCGCGATTACCTTTTTACCCACTGCAGCCGCAATATGCATCGGACCTGAATCAGCAGAAATAACTATGTCCGCCCTCTGCATCAAGGCGCCCAATTGCCCGAATGTTGTCTGCCCGGTAAAATCAAGGATATCCGCACCTGACTGCTCGATAATTTTCCCGGATAACTCCCGGTCTTTCTCAGCTCCGGTAATTGCCACATTCAGCCTGAAGCCTGATTTCAGCCTTTTAACCAACTCGGCAAAATTCTCCGGCGGCCAGCGCTTGGGAAACCAGTTTGCTCCAGGATTTATTACTAACAGGGGCAGGTCCGGATTAAAGCCTTTTTTTCTAAGTAGATTTTCAATATGAGTCTTCTCTTCTTGGTAAGGCAGGAATTCATATCTGCGCTGTTCGACCTTAAATTTAAGGTGTTGGAGTATGCTTAAAAAAGAATCTATCTTATGCAGCGCCTTATCCGGCTGCGGAATCTGCTTTGTAAGCAACCAGCCGCTCTTGGGATTGGCAAAGCCAATGATTTCCTTTATCCCGGCAAGCTTAAGTATGAGTGCCCGGCTTAAAGACGGCTTAATCATAAAGGCCGTATCAAACCCCTTTTTCCGTAATTGAGAAATCAGGGCAATCCGAGAGAATAAGCCCCTGTGCCTTCCCTTCTCGTCATAAACAATGATTTCTTCGACATTGCGGTTATTCGCAAAAATACCCTTTACGCGGGGAACCGACACTACAGCCAGGCTTGATTGCCTGAAATTATGCCTTAACCCGTCGAGCAAAGGAAACAGGAAGAGCGTATCGCCTAGCCAGTTCGTAGCAAATACGAGTATCTTCTTCATCGCTTTACTAATTCTTTATAAACAGCCTCAACCTGCGCAACCATTTTCTCCAGCGAAAACCTCTCCTGAATTTGTTTTCTTGCATTTTCCACTATCCTCCGGCGCATCCCGGCATCTCCTAAGAGCAGCTTGATTGCCTGATACAATTCAGCAGGAACGCCCGGCTCAACCAGAATCCCGGTTTCTCTGTCTTGAATGACCTCAGTTATCCCGCCGACTGAGCTGGCAACAACCGGCACGCCGGCTGCCTGCGCTTCCAAAACAGAATACCCCAAGCCCTCCTGGATAGAAGGCAAAACCATAAGGTCAAGAATAGCAAAAAACGACCTCAGCTGCGCGATGTTGCCCAGGAAGACAATCCGCTCAGCAAGATTTTCTTTAGCTACCCAATCTTTTAGCTCTTCTTCTGTTTTTCCTGTACCAACCACCAGCAGCCGCGCTTCAGGATACTCCTTGGCCAACTGCTTAAAGGCAGAGAAAAGTATTAAATGCCCCTTTTCCTTTGAAAGCCTAGCGACAATGCCCAGCGTGGGGCTTGCCTTAAGATAACTGTAATCTTTATCCGCTGAATATTCCGCATCCGGTCCGACGGAGTTATAAATCACCCGCAGGTTCTCTCTATTCAGCTTAAAATCTTTAATCAAATGCCCTGCCACTGCCTGACTGATTGCAATGGTTAAATTTCCCCCGAATGGGAATAATTTGCGCACTAAATGCGGGCGATAGAATCCGTGGAAGGTAGAGACATAGGGAATACCCAAATCCCTGCTTAATAAAAAGGCAAGAAACTGAGTAATGCGGGTCTGGGCATGAATAAGATGGATATTCTCCTTCTTTATAAATTTTTTAAGAATCAGGTAAGCGGGAAGCAGGCGGGGGCTGAGGATCGACTTTGTCTTAAGCGGTAGACTCAACCAGGGTATATCGTTTTCCTCTAAAAACCTTTCGCCCTCTCCTGGCAGGGAACCGACAAAAACCCTGTTGCCTTGTTTCTTTAGGGCGTAACTCAGGGTCAGTACATAGCGGGTAATGCCTCCGATGCTCAGATGATTGGTGAGGATTAAAATATTCATTTCAATAATTCCTGCATCGCTTCCAATACCTCTTGCGGCTTTATCGCGCGCATACACTCCGTGGTTCTGCATCTGGATTTATAACACGGGCTGCAGGCAAGGTCCTTATGGATAGTTGAGCCTTTGTATCCTGAGGCAAGATGACTCCCCGGGTCGGTTGGTCCGAACAGGGCGACATAGGGTGTGCCCACCGCAGCAGCAATATGCAGGGGCGCGGAATCCGAACTAATAAAGACCTGGCACCTCTTAATCAAACAGATTAATTGATTAATGCTGGTCTTGCCGCAGGCCACAACCGGTTTTGCGCCTTTTACCAGGTCCAGAATCTCCCTGGCGCGCAGGGAGTCATCGGCATCTCCGGTAAACACTACCCGTATGTCTTTTAAGCTGAGGCTTTCGCAAAGGCTGGCAATGTGCTCTATCGGCCAGGCCTTGGTCTGCCATTTTTTACTCGCGCTGAGGTTTATTCCAACCAAAACTTGCCTTGGGCTTATCCATTGCTGATTCAGGAAATTCTCAATATACGCCTCGTCTTTCCTGCCCGGCCAAAGCTCAAGACGGGGGCTATTGAGTTCTATATCCAGCATCTTCAATAGTCTGAACTGATGCTCGATAGGCCCCTGGTCCATTTTCCCTACAGGAAGCGAGTGGTTAAGCAAAAGGCCGAATTTCCTCCGGTAGCCGTAACGTACGGGTATGTGGCTCAAGAAGCTTAAGAGGTGGCTTTTATGGTTGTTCTGCAGATCAATTACAAAATCAAAATGACCTTTTTTTAACTCCCGGCTAAAATTTAAGATGCTCCTGATGCCCTTATCCTTATCATTGAGGTCTGATACAATTAGCTCATCGACATAAGGACAATGAAACAAGGCCTCCTGATAGGGAACGTTAACCAGCAGGCTGATTTTATAATTTGCTTTGGGAAATTTCTTTCTGATTGCGCGTAAACTGGGAATAGTCAGAATTATGTCACCCAGGGCACTCAATTTAATCACCAGAACCCTGAACTGCACAAGCGCCTCTTGATAAACTTCCAAAGTCTTGCGGCTCATTATCTCTAAGGTGAAATTCTGCTTTAGCTTCTGATAGGCATTCTGGGCTAAATAACTGCTTAAGGATTTATCGTTCATTATCCGGATTATCGCACGGGATAACCCTTCCACGTCACCGGGAGCAACCAGAATGCCGGTCAGATTATCATCGATGATATCCACTATACCTCCCACCCTGGTTGCGATTACTGGTACACCTGCTGCCTGGGCCTCAATAATTACTCTTCCGAAAGCCTCGTGGCGAGCCGATGGAACAACCAGGAGATTAAGGTCAGATAGAATTCCGGGTATATCCTGCTGTGTTCCCAGAAACTCGGTGCAGTAACCCAATCCCAGCCTTTTGACCAGAACTTCCAAATCGTGCTTATAATTTTGCTGTGAGGCAGAGGCCCCTCCTACTATCCAGATTTTTACCGGCAGAGAGTTAACCTGCCTGATTACGCGCACTATCGAACGCAGGAAATGGCTGTGGCCTTTTATCGGGCTTAACCGTCCGATGATGCCGATGTTAAAGACGCCTGAACCCTTTTTGTCAGGAGGAATAAACCTGAACCTTTCTAAATCTACGCCGCGGGGAACCAGGCGTATGCGTTCCAAGGGAAGGCCAAAATCCTTGTTCACGTGGCTGGCAATCACCTGGCTGGGGCAGATGGCTAATTTGCCCCAGACCATTGGCCTGCTGGCAAAATGGGCACTGTAATAACCGTGGCAGGTAGTAATGAAGACCCTGCGCGTGCGGCGACAGGCGAAAAAGGCAATCCAGGCAGGAACCCGCGAGCGGGCATGGACAATATTGATATTTTCCTTACGGATAATCTCGCTGAGTTTGGGAATCATCTGCAAAATGGTAAAGGGCGACTTCCTGTGCACGGGAAGGCTATAGTGTTTAGAGCCCTGCCGTTCTAAGTCTGCGACCAAGGCCCCGCCATTGGAGACCACCACGCTTTTGTGCCCCTGCTTGACCAGAAAGCCGGCGAAGTCACGCACCCCTGTTTCCACTCCTCCGACATTAAGCTCGGGTAATATTTGCAATATGTTCATTATTCTCTGAAAGTCTATTAAATTTTTTTAATAAATAATATTTTGCGAGCGAATTCCGAACAAAATTCAGATTAATAGCTTCTCCAGGGCCTGTTTTACTTTAAGATTATCCTCTAATTTCACAACCCCTGGCTTATCTGTAATAATCCCCTCTAAGGTTTCGGACAACCGGGCACTATCTGTTAAATAAATATATTTCTTATCCGCAAGATTCCGCAGGAACCGGCTGTGGCGTCTGCCTATATTCATTCCGGGCTTGAAAACCACCACATACCTTCCGGAACTGGCTGCCTCGGAAATCATCGAGATGCTTTCCGGAGAAACAATCACTATTCTGCTTAGGCCCAGGATTCCGCCTACGGCAAAGGGCAGATTATTCTCATTAGCGATGACCAATAATTTACAGCGTGCGTAACTGCCGAATTCAGCCCTGATCAGGCGTTCCGCATCCTGGCTTGTACGGCGGGAGGTAGTAATCAGAATCTTGCCGTCATGCCTTTCTAAAAATAGCTTGATTTGCGCAATCAGCGGCTTTAATAAATCACAGGAAAGCCGGAAACTCTTTGTATCTCCGCCGAGCAGCAAGCCTAAAACCAGGCCCTGCCCGAGACTAACCTGAGACTGTAAATCCCTGGCAGAGGATTGCAGATAATTTTCGTCAACCAGATTCAGTGCCCCTTGCGTAACCACGACGTTATTCCTGCTCGGTGGATTGTCATGATAAGGCATCACCACCAGGTCAAACCTTTTTACGCTTAAAAACCCCGGACGCATCAGCGCTATTGACTTGCTCTGCCTGTCGCTTGAGATAACGCAATTGACGGCTGCGGTCCGCCAGCCGCAGGAAATCACTATATCGGCAAAATAGGACTCTAGCTCTCTGGATATGCCCGGCGCCAGTAACCTCCTCAAGCAAAATAAACACCCCTGGCAGGTATTGCGGTGTGCCAGGGTTAAGCCCAGGGATTGCAGTAAAGAAGCGTACCTGTTATTAAAATCTATCTTCAGCAGTTTTGTTCTAAGCTCTATCCCCTTCTGCCCGGCAATATTCTCCAGCAGCCCGATTAAAGTCTCTCCCTGACGCAAATGCCCGGCCTTGCCGTCATGCAGGAAGAGAATGTTGCGCTGGGCGCTGTATTTGAAACGTTTGTAAAACCAGAAATACTGCTCTGGGTATTTAGTTATATAATCTTCGGTCAAGCGGTTAATCGCTTCCACCGTAGCGATCATATCCTGTTTGAAATTACCGCTTCTTTTAATCTCCAGGGGAGGCATAATCACTAACTCGTGTTCCGGGCCTTTTACCCTGCGAATATACGCAATTAAGATCGGCACACCGAGCCTTAAGGCTATTCTCGCTGCCGTGCTGGGGGCGCGCGTTTTCCTGCCGAAGAAATCCACAAATATCCCTTTCCTTGCCCCGTGGTCGGCAACCATACCCACAAATTTATTCTTCTTCAAACTGCCGACTACCTGACGTATCTTCCCGCTTACCTTTAAAACCTCTACGCCTTTACTCTGGCGCATACGGTTCAATAATTCATCCAGCAGGGGATTCTTTGACTGTTCTTCGGCAAAGACGCAAAAGGGGTATTTTAACATCCCGGCTATGGCAAAACAAATCTCCCAGCTGCCGAAATGTGCTCCCAGGACAATTGCTCCCTTTTTATTCTTCAGCGCATTCTCTAAATTCTCCTCACCGGTCATCCTGATATAGCGCTTTATATAGGCATCATCCATTAGCGGTATTCTCAATGCTTCGACCATATTCATACCCAGGTTCTGATAATTCCTTTTTAGTATCGCCTTCAACTCAGGAATGGAATATTGAGCGGAAAAGGCGATGCAGAGATTCCGATAAGCAATACGCCTGTGCTTGAGGTCAAACCACAGTCCAAGCATTCCCAGCGCCCTGCCGATAAACAAAGAGAATCTGAGCGGCAATGCCTGAAAAAATGCGGAAAGCAGGCGGAAACTAATATAGAGAGCGTATTCGCTTAATGAATGCTTCATTCTCGGTTAATTCCATCCTGATGCGCATAATATAACAACTGATTGCGGATAACCTAAAGCCGCAAGCCTCAAGACGCACATAATCTTTCTCTGTAGTAATAAGCAATTTAATATCCCTCTTCTTTAATTCTCCGGCAACCCGATCAAGTTCTGCCTTGGTATATTGGTGGTGGTCGGGAAACTTAAAGGATATACCGATACCGATGCCTAAATTCCTGATTAAGCCGGCAAATGACTCCGGGTCAGCAATCCCGCAAAGCAACCCCGCCTGCCTGCCTGCAAATGCTTCGGGCCCCAGCAACGTGCCTGCTGAATCATCCAGCCTGTAAAAACCCTCTGGCTTATAACCCCCTTGGAAAATCAGGCATCCGGGGCTTATCCGGTTCAGGGTATTCTTTATTTTTTGACTGTCCTTCGTGAAATTGGTTTTGGTTAAAACAAAAATATCGGCACGCCTTAAAGAAGATAATGGCTCGCGCAGGACCCCTCTGGGCAACATGCTTAGATTGCCGAATGGATTGGTAGCGTCAATGGTAACAATCTCCAAATCCTTTTTTATTTTCCACTGCTGAAATCCGTCATCCAGAATAACCGTATCAACCTGATAATCCCGGATTGCCTTTTTAGCTGCCCTGGCTCTGTGCTTATCCACAATTACAGGTATATCGCCCAAATTCCTGCTTAACATATACGGCTCATCACCCATTGCCTCATAACTCTCCCCGGACACCGGGTGTGCAACCCCTGGCCTCTTATAACCCCTGCTTAATACCGCAACCCTATGGCCGTCTTTCTTCAGGAGCCCGGCCAGCATTTCTACCAGCAATGTCTTACCTGTGCCTCCCAAAGTAATATTGCCTACGCTGATAACCCTGCAATTAAAACGGTAAGGCTTAAGGCAGTAAAAAAAGGACAGCATCCTGATTGCCAGGCCGTAAATCAGAGAAAGGATAAATAAAATGAACTTCAGCACTCCGGCAAGCAAACCCCTGCTTTTATCCGTGGCTAATGAATATAAATATTCTTTCATACGGCAACTAACCCTTTAATTAACTCTGCATTCTGACTGGTTGCGCCCTGGTTTTTTAAAACCAGCTCCCTCGCCTGTTTTCCAATATTCATCAGCTGAGAACTATCGGTCAATAAATTTTTCATTTCAATGAATAATTCTTCCTGCCCCCGCACCATGCGGGCTGCCTTTTGGGCTAAGAATAATTCGCTCATCTCCCTGAAATTAAACATATGAGGTCCGAAAAGAATAGGCTTTGCGCATAAAGCCGGCTCCAGTATATTATGCCCGCCCTTCTTGACCAGGCTGCCGCCGACAAAGACAATATCCGCAATGGCATAAAAAGACATGAGCTCTCCGATAGTATCCAGGATAAATACCGGAGGCTGTCTGCTTCTGTCCCCTTGCGCTTGCGTAGCCTGCTGCGCACTGTTTGTCAAAGTAGAAATAAGTACTGCCTGGAATCCGAATTTTACTGCCTCGCCTGCTGCCTGCCCAGCCCTTTCAGGATGGCGCGGAGCAAGCAGGAGCCGCAAGCCGGGAAATTCATCTAATAGCTTCTTATAAGTATTAAGGATAACTTCCTCTTCTCCGGGGTGTGTGCTGCCGGCAATAAATAATTTCTCTTTTGTTTCCAAGCCCAGTCTCAGTTTGTAGTTCGTATAATCCCCTTTAATGCCTTGAGAGCACTGTAAAAAATCGAATTTCATGTTGCCGGTAACCCGCAGCCTATCTGTATCTACGCCCAAGCTTGATAGCCTGCGTGCATCACTCTGACCCTGAACGCAGAAGAGATTCACCTTGTTTAAAATTGGTTTAATCAGGGGCCTGATGGTCCTGTAGCCGGAAAATGAACGGTCTGAAATCCTCGCATTCACCAGAATAACAGGAACATTCATTTTTTTCAGTTGATAGATTAAATTCGGCCAGATTTCTGTTTCCACGATAATGCAGGCACAGGGCTTAAGCCGCGAGATGACCTTCCTGACGATAAGGCTTAAATCAAAAGGCAGATAAAACAAAAAATCCCCTTTCTGCAGGAAGCTGCGTACAATCTTACTTCCGGTAACTGTTATGGTCGAGAAGGCAAATCTCTTACCGGGAAAATCCCGACGTAATTGTTCAACCAGAATTCCGGCTACCCTTGCCTCTCCAACGCTTACGGCGTGTATCCAGACAGGCTGCTCTAACCTCAGGCTCTCCGGCAGAAAGCCCAAGCGCTGAAACAGCCCCTTATGCAGCTTTCTTTTCAGGAGAAGATAGGGAAGATAACCTATTGCGAAAATAATAAATGCTAAATCATAAAGAATAGTCATAAAATAATCAACTTACTTGGGGACAGGCTCCCGATTAGCCCTACGCCAGACTCCCGATTGGTAAACAGGGTGTCCCTCATTGGGCGTAACCGACTGGGATAATGTAAACAGGCTCTTGCTCTGCAGGCAGGGATAAAATTGCACTAACCTGCTCATCGCTAAATGCTCCGACAGGCAATGAATCCAGGCCTAAGGCAACTGCTGCTAAATGAATATTCTGGGCAACGTGCCCGGCTTCAATATACACATATTTCATTCCCCGTTCGCCGTATTTGGCGGTTACCCGTTGAGGGACCGCGCAGATAACAATATCAACCGCTGCCTGAGCAACAGATGCCTGAGACAGGGCAGCTTCGCAAAGAACGCTGCGCAGGTCTCCTTCGGCAAGAACCTCCAGCTTATGAGACTGCGGCAGATAATGAAACATTCCCTGCGAATTAAAAAGGTAAATCTCAAGGGGGTAAAGGGCTCCTGCTGAGGGAGCGGAGCGCAAGGAAAGGCTGCCCTTTTTTGCGGTGATACCCTGAGCTGCCCAGAGTAATTGACTGATTTCAGGCCAGCCTAAATCCCTTTGCGTGAAATTCCTTACCGAGCGCCTGTTTAAGATGGCTTCCTCTACAGACATCTTGCCTTGCTTAACCGGTTCGGGCAACTGGATCTTGGTTAATTCAGCCATAACTACCTCCTGAAGATTAATAAAACAGGCAAACAAAAAGACGGTTGATAATATTAGTAAAATCTTGGGCTTCATTTTACCTCCTTTATGCCCTGGGGTGAGCCTTATCATAGACGCTCTTTAGCTTCTCAGTAGTAAGATGCGTATAAATTTGGGTTGTAGACAAATTAGCATGTCCTAAAAGCTCCTGTACGCTTCTTAAGTCTGCTCCGCGGTTTAAGAGGTGCGTAGCAAAGGAATGCCTTAAGCTATGCGCTGAGATACCGCCGCTTAATGAAGCAAGACGGATATACTTACGCACCACGTTCCTTGCCCCCCGGTCGGATAAGCGGGTGTTATTCTTATTCAAGAATAAGGAGTTGGATTTCTTTTTTCTTTTCTCCAAATATGACCGGATCGCCTTCAGCGCATACTCTCCGATGGGAAGCAGGCGTTCCCTTTTCCCCTTACCCCTGACTTTAGCTACGCCGCTGATAAAATCCAAATCATCGATATTCATGCCCACCAATTCTGAAATGCGCATCCCTGTGCTGTAAAACGTCTCCAGGATCGCCTGGTCGCGCAGGTCCCTTTCGGTGCTGCCTCCGGGCGCCTGCAATAACTTCAACACCTGCTCTTCGGTCAAGAATGAGGGCAGGTGTTTATCCAGCCTCATTGCGCTCAGGCTCAGCGCAGGATTGCTTTTCAGGTAATTATCGCGGCAGAGAAACTTGAAAAAGGAACGCAGGCAGGAAAGCTTACGGGCTATGCTGCGCGTGCCTAACCTTCTCTCTTTCAGATGCGCCAGGTACCTCCTTAAGGCTAAATAATCTACCTTCTCTAATGGCGTCTGCCTGAGAAAGCTGCTGAAATCTTCCAGGTCCACCCGGTAATTCAACAGGGTAAGCGAGGAATAATTCTTCTCGATCTCCAGATATCTTAAGAACTTATCAATGTAGCGTTGCATCCTCTTTGGGCGCGGGTAAATCCCTGCTGGTAAAGCGGCATTTGGGGAAATTAGAACAGCCGTAGAATGCGCCGCGCTTTGAACGGCGTTGGACTAATTCGCCATCACATCCCGGCGACGGACACTTCACGCCGGTAGTGATAGTTTTGGAATATTTGCATTCGGGAAACCCGGAACAACTCAGGAATTTCCCCCGGCGGCCCCACTTTATTGCCAGAGGACGGCCGCACTGCTTGCAGACTTCCTCAGTAAGGATTATCTCTTTCTTAATATGCTTCTGAGCATAATCCAGAAGGGATTTAAAGGGCGGGTAAAAGTCATTTAATACCTTCAATCTATCGCACTGCCCCTCTTCAATCTTATCCAGTTCATCCTCCATCTGGGCAGTAAATTTCATATTCAGGATGCGGGGGAAATATTCTACCAGCAAATCGCAGACCTTAAAACCTAACTCAGTGGCGTGAAAGTACCCTTTGATGCGGCGCGCATAATCCCGGTTAATAATGGTAAGGATTATCGGGGCATAAGTCGAGGGACGGCCAATGCCCGCTTCTTCCAAAACTTTAACCAGCGAAGCCTCCGAATAACGGCTGGGCGGCCTGGTAAAATGCTGGCTGGGAATAAGCTTGATTAAATCCAGCGCCTCGTCCTTTTCCAAATCAGGTAATGCCTTATCCTCTTCCTCCTCGCGGTTATAAACCCTGGTAAACCCCTGAAAGATAACCTTGGTCCCGGAAACGGAAAACAAATAGTTATCTGCCTTGATCTTCACCTGGGTTACCAGATAACGTGCCGGCGCCATCTGGCTGGCGACAAACCGGTTGTAGATTAATTCATATAATTTATGCTGTTCTTTATTGAGGGAGTCTTTTATGCTCTCCGGAGTATACTCAAGCGAAGCCGGCCGGATTGCCTCGTGGGCCTCCTGTGCCAGCCTTTTGGTCTTATAGATATTCGGTGAGTCGGGCAGGTAATGTTTGCCAAAATTATTAAGTATAAAATTACGTACCTGCACAAGCGCAGAAGCCGCCACCTTGGTAGAATCGGTTCTCATATAGGTAATTAAACCTACCGGGGCTTTCCCGCCCAGCTCAATGCCTTCGTATAATTGCTGGGCAATGATCATTGTACGCCTGATACCAAACTTTAACTTATTAAACGCCTCCTGCTGCAAGGTGCTGGTAATGAAAGGAGGCGATGGCCTGCGCTTTTTTTCGCTCTGTTTGATTCCGCTGACGATAAACGCCTTGTCCTTTAAATCCTCTAATAGATTATCCGCAGCCTGCTTATCTTGTATCTGGGCCTTGTCTTCTCCTATCTTCTCTAATTTTGCCGTAAAGCTGCTTTGTTTCTTTGAGGCGGATTTCTTGCGCAGCTCTGCCTCAATCTCCCAGTATTCCTGAGGAACGAATTTCTGGATTTCTCTTTCGCGCTGCACGAGTAAGCGCAGGGCTACGGATTGCACCCTGCCTGCGCTTAAACCGCGGCTGATCTTACGCCAGAGCAAAGGGCTTAAGAAATAACCCACGATTCTATCAAGGATGCGGCGCGCAAACTGAGCCTCAACCATATTCGCATCAAAGCCTCGCGGGTTATGGAATGCCTCCTTTATTGCCTGAGGGGTAATCTCATGGAAAACCACCCTCAGGAATTTTCTCTTTCCGGCTAATTTCTCCTTGATATGCCACCCGATTGCCTCGCCTTCGCGGTCAGGGTCAGTAGCAATATAAATCTTGTCTTTACCGGCTGCCTCTTTCTTTAGTGCGGTTAATATCTTCTGCCTTCCGGAAATAACCACGAATTCCGGACTGAACTCATTTTCCATATCAATCCCCAGCTTCTTGCGCGGCAGGTCAATAATATGCCCCATTGAAGAAATGATTGAATAACCCTTGCCCAAAATGTTGCCGATGGTTTTTGCCTTGGTTGGCGACTCCACAATTACTAATGCATTCTTCATTTAAGGGACATCCTTTCATCCGTTCGGGGGACACCCTTTGAGCCAATCGGCAGGGTGTCCCTTTTTACTAATCTGTTTCTCAATATAGGTTCTATCTCCTCAATAATGTCTTCAATACCCTCGACTAATCTTGCCCCTTCCCTTAACAGCTGGTGGCTGCCCTTCATGGTAAAACTGTCAGCCTCTCCTGGCACGCAAAAGACCTCGCGGCCCTGCTCCAGCGCAGCCGAAGCAGTAATCAGGGCACCGCTCCTGACCGGCGCTTCAACAACAACTACCCCCATAGATAAACCGCTGATAATGCGGTTACGCTGAGGGAAGTTCTGGCGAAAAGGCGCGGTTGCCATAGGAAACTCGGAAATCACCGCACCCCTTTGCGCAATCCGTTGAAACAGACGCGCATTTTCAGAAGGATAAACCACATCCAGGCCGCATCCTATTACCGCAATTGTGCGCGCATTTATCCCCAACGCTGCCTGATGAGCGGCTGTATCAATTCCCCTGGCTCCCCCGCTGACAATCGTAAACCCTGCCTGCCCTAACTGGATGCTGATCTTACGCGCCATATTCATTCCATACAGCGTTGCCATCCTGGTGCCCACAACGGCAATTGCAAAATCGTCTCCCGGTGAAAGCTCGCCCTGCAAAAATAATAAAAAAGGGGCGTCGAATATACTCCTCAGGTTCTTTGGGTAGGATGCGTCATCCTGAGTAATAATCTGAACACGATACTTCTCTATCAGGCGCAGCTGCCTGGCCAAATCAATTTCCTTTCGCTGCCGCTGGATTACCCCGGCAGGCTCAGCACCCAAAACCGAAGCAAGCTCTTTTTCTGAAGCAGCGAAAATTTTATCCGGCTGCAAGAATCTTTCTCGCAGCATCTTCAGCCTTGCCGGACCGATGGCGGGAATAAGCGTTAACTTAAGCCAATCAAGCGTTTTTGCCTCTAACATATGTCAGAACCTTATTCACTACTTCCGCAATTGTCAAATCCGAGGTATCAATAGTATAATCTGCCTGGGCATAAAAAGGCGCGCGCATCTTAAGCAGTTCCTCAATCTTTTCAGCCGGATTATCAACGTTCAATAAAGGCCGGTGCCCATAAGCTTGCGTACGCATAAGAATCACCTGCGGCCTTGAGGTAAGGCAAACCATACTTCCCGTCTCTTTCATCATCCTGATATTATCGTTATCCAAAATAATACCTCCGCCGCAGGAAACCACCCAGCCTGCTCCTGCTGCTATCTGTTTGAGCGCCTGTTTTTCCAGGTTCCTAAAATAGGCCTCTCCCTCTTCAGAGAAAATCTGACTGATTTTTTTCCCTTCCCCCTTCTCAATCCTGGAATCCAGGTCAATAAACTGCTGATTCAACTGCCTGGCCACTTCCCTGCCTACGGCAGTCTTGCCTGTTCCCATAAAACCCACCAAGTAAATATTAGCCATGGTTTTAGCAATACCCCTGGTGGCCTCACTAACTCGGCCACCGTTCTAAGCGGTGCTCCTTATCCGTCGCACCAGAACCCCATAAAACCCACCAAGTAAATATTAGCCATGGTTTTAACAATACCCCTGGTGGCCTCACTAACTCGGACACCCAAAAATACCCTCTTAGCCAATCGGGGGACACCCCTTAAGCTGTATAAAAGGGTGCCCCCTCATAACCACTAATTTTAACATCTAGTTACATCCCTGTCAACTTGTACCTTATTGTTGCCAATCACCTGCGATTAAGGCAAAAAACAGGCGCAAACATAGAGCCCCGAGAGCTAAATCCCGGGGCTTTATTCTGACACCTTATTTAAGCTATTCCTGGTAGGCTGCTAAAACCATCTCAGTCAAATCCTGGTGTGCCTTCTGGCTCTTGGGATACACGCAGCTGTACCAACGCCCGTCTTTGCCTTGCTCCCTTGGCATTGCCAGAAACAGCCCTTTTTGCCCCTGCATGATGCGCATACCCTTAACAATAAATTCTCCTATTGCCACATCCACAAAGGCTTTTAGTTTTGAATCTTCGCTGTCAAACCGGTGCAGCCTGACAATCTCCAGATTCATCTGCTTGGGCATCTCAATCACCCCCCTTCTCATCCTAATAGACGAGGCAGGGGTGATTTTCTCACATCATTTCTTACTTCAATCTCTTAAGATAGTGCTGGTAACCGGCTTTAATATCGCCAAGAGAGTCGCTGCCGAATTTATCCAGAAATGCGCCTGCCAGCTCAAACGCCACTGCTGCTTCTGCAATGACGCCTGCTGCCTCAACCACACAGATATCGGAACGTTCGATACTTGCCTTTGCCTTCTTTCTGGTTTTTATATTTACTGAGTCCAGCGGGGCAAGCAGTGTAGAGATAGGCTTCATGCAGGCATTCAGGATAATATCCTCTCCGTTAGAAATCCCGCCCTCAATGCCGCCTGCATTATTGGTCCTGCGATAGTATCCTTTAGTTGAGGAGTAATAAATCGCATCGTGAACCTGGGAACCCGGTTTATCCGCATAGCCAAACCCTAGCCCGATTTCTACTGCCTTTACTCCGGGAATCGAAATGATTGCCTGAGCCAGCCTGCTGTCCAAACGCTGACCTGGCTGGGTATAGCCTCCTAATCCCGGAATAACCCCTTTTGCCTTTACCTGAAACATCCCCCCCACGGTATCCTTGTTCTTTCTTGCCTGGTCAATAATCTTCTTTATCTGAGCTGGATTCTTACTTCCCCCTACCTCTAATACGCGGCTGGTTATCCTGATTTTGAATTGCTCCAGGAGTATTTTACAGATTGCCCCGATTGCCACCCACGCTGCCGTCTGCCTGGCCGAGGCACGCTCTAATACTTCGCGAATATCGGAAAAACCATATTTAAGCAATCCGGATAAATCCGCATGCCCTGGTCGCGGCGAGATTACTTTAGGCAGTTTTTCAATACTGAAATCCTTATTTTTAATCAGTATCCCTATGGGGCTGCCTAAGGCAAGGTTATTTTTCAGGCCGCAAAGGATTTCAATCCTGTCCTGCTCAATTTGCATCCTTTTCCCGCGGCCATAGCCCTTTTGCCTGCGCTTCATCTCCTGATTAATCCGGATAACCTGAACCTTCAGTCCCGCAGGAATTCCCTCTAATATAGACAATAAAGCTCTTCCGTGTGACTCCCCGGACGTTAAGTAGCGTAACATATCAACCTCCTCATCTATTCTCCTGCCATAAACCTCTTTTATTTTCCCGTGCCTCCTGATAAAACTCCCTGAATAAACCAGCATATCTTACATTGGGCGGTATGGTAAGCAAAGAGGCGTAGCCCTCCTGGACTATCCTTGCGTTGACAAAGGTACCGTCTGGAAGATAGAGATACCCCAGCAACCTGCCGTATTTATCATACCTTTCAACGTCAAACTCGATTCTTACGCGCTTACCCTCGACTAAATTCCTGGTAAACTTGCAGGCCTGATTGCCCAAAGCCATGATAGTCTGAATATCGGTTTTGCTGCGCTGCGCCTGCCGATAGAGCTTATTATTGACGTGCGTCTCCGGAGTATCTATGCCGATGAGCCTGACCCTTTCCTGACTGGCCAAAACTACGGTATCTCCGTCGATAACCCTGCTGACCAGGATATCATCGTAATTATACTCCGGTTTGCCTGCCGGTTGACAGCCGCAAACCACAAGACACCCAAGAGCAAATGCCCAGACCCAAAAACCTATCGTTTTTATCATGAATAACCGCTATCTTTGCTGCTTCGGCAATCCGACCCAATTAAAATAAGGTATGCCCCTCACCGCCTCTGCGGCTGAATTTGATTATATCACTTTTCTTGCATTTGGTCATTAAATTCTCTGTTTAAATTTCAGCCTGAACGCAACCATAACCACCAGAATAAAATACGCCAGGCTCCAGGCAAAAATGAGCCTGTTTGTCATTATATAATCTACCAGAGCAAAAGGATTCTTGAATATTGCTTCGCCCACTCCCGCTAATACATACTGTACCCAGAATATGCGCAAAGGCGAGCCGATAACCGCAATTATAAAATACTGCGTAAAACCAAACGAAGAAAGCCCGGCTAATAAATCCATCACGCGGTATGGGAGAAGCGGCACTAACCTCAATATCAAAATCCCTTTAAAGCCAGAGGCGCCGAGCCTCTGGTCAAATAGTTTAGCGCGGCCGCTTAATCTCTCCTGGAAAAAACCCCTTCCCAAGGAACGTGCCAGGTAAAAAAGCAGGCAAGCATTAATTACCTCTGCAATCCAGATTCCTGCGCTGCTGGAAACAGCGCCCAGGCAAACTGCCCCTACGACCTTAAGGATATCCTTGCTGGGGGGAATAAAAATAGTCCCCAGAACATAAATCAGCGCATAAACTCCTATTGCCTGGCCGATAGAAAACCTCTGCAGAAAGACCTTCACTACATCGAAATCTATTCTTAGGTAGCGGCTGCCAACCGCGACCATTACCAGAAAGAGAATCAAAACCAGTAATCGCCTGCTGCTTGCGCGCAAAAAAACCTCCCTATGCCTTTCTCCGCCTGTTGCTACTTAAGACAATTCTAATACACTTGAGGGAAAATGGCAATAAAAATACCGCTCTATTCAAATTACGGTGCGGCAATATCTAAAAATGTGTTATAATGATTTTATGCAATATGACCGGTTTCAACAAGAAGCAATCGACCACATAAACGGCGGATACTCGGTAATCGTTTCTGCCCCTACGGGAGCAGGAAAAACAGCAATTGCCGAATATGTGATACAGCAATCACTGAAGAAGCAGGAAGGCATAATCTATACTGCTCCCATAAAGGCCCTGTCCAACCAGAAGTTCCGGGATTTCCAGCAGCAGTTCCCCGGAGAAATCGGCATCCTCACCGGAGACGTTTCGCTAAACCCCGATGCCCAGGTACTGATTATGACCACCGAGATATTCCGCAATAAAATCCTCGAACAGCCGGAATCACTGAAAAAATACTCCTGGGTTATCTTTGACGAAGTTCATTATATCGATAACCCGGAAAGGGGCACGGTCTGGGAGGAATCACTGATTTTTCTTCCCTCTCATATGAAGATCCTGGCCCTCTCGGCAACCATTCCAAATATCAGAGAATTCGCGGGCTGGATTGAATCAGTGCAGAAAAGAGAGATTAAAATCGTAATTGAAGAAAAGCGCCCTGTGCCTCTGAAGTTTCTATTCCAGTGCAGGAGCAAAATAATAGACAGCCTGCCGGATTTAAAGAGGCTGGTCACCTCAAAAAGCCAGAAAAGGTTCCATCGCCCCAACCGCCTGTATCAGTTGATAAATTATATCCGGCAGAACAAGGGCATGCCGTGCATCTGGTTCGTCTTCAGCAGAAAAAGGGCCGAAGACCTTGCCTTTGAGCTATACGGCTCTAACTTCCTGAACCCGGAAGAAAAACAGGAAATCACCGCTTTATACGAGAAGCTCTGCCGGCGCTTTGATTTAACCCACGAACAAAGCGCAGGCAGTTTATTGCAACTGATAAAAAACGGTATCGCCTACCATCATGCCGGCATGCTGCCTACCTTAAAGGAGGTAATCGAACAGTTGTTTACCAGCCGGCTGCTTAAGGTTATTTTTACTACAGAGACATTTGCCCTGGGCATCAATATGCCGGCAAGAAGCGTTGTCTTTGACAGCCTGAAGAAATACTACGGCCGCTATGTGAGGATTCTCAAGGTACGCGATTTCTTTCAAATGGCCGGACGCGCCGGCAGGCGGGGGATGGATAAGATCGGCTTTGTTTACTGCCGGATAAATCCGCGCCTGATAAATTCGGATGACATCAGGCACATAATCTTTGCTCATCCGGAGGCGGTAAAAAGCCAGTTTAATACATCTTATGCCACACTGCTTAATCTCTATGAGCGCTATAAAGAGAGGGTGACCGAGGTATATCCATTAACCCTGCATAATTTCCAATCGCGCAAACACCAAAAACAGGAAGCAGTAAGGCTTATCCAGGCAAAATTAAAACTATTAAAGACCTCTGGCTACATCCAGGATTCGATGCTTACCCCAAAAGGGCTTTTTGCCCGTTCAATCTACGGTTATGAATTAATCCTTTCTGAGCTCAACCAGAGAGGAATGCTGGAAGGGCTTGATGAATTTGCCCTGGGAATGCTCGCAGTGGCTGCGGTATTCGAACCTAGAAAAAACCAGAGCATACCCGGACGCCTGCCCAAGAGTGCCCGTTACCTGAGAAGCGTCTGCGAGGACAGTCATGAGCTGATTCAAGCCAAGGAAAGGCAGTACCGCATATATCCGCAAAGCAAAAAACCCTACTTTCACCTCTCAGAGACAACCCATGCCTGGCTCTCGGGAACCGCTTTCTCCAAAATTCTAAAATTTACCGATACTGACGAAGGAGAGGTTATCCGTTACTTGCGTATGGCAGTACAAATATTAAGGGAGATTAGCGGCTCTGCCTTTGCCTCCCAGAGCCTGAAAGAAAAAACCCGCGAGGTTATGCGCGTAATTAACCGCGATATCGTGGACGCCGAAAGGCAACTGCGCAGTTAATCTACCAATCCTGATTCATCAAAATTTGGTTCAGGCGCCTCGCCGCTTCTGCCCTCAAGCAGGCTTATTCTTGCCTTTGCATACCCGATATAAGGCTCGTATTCAGTACCGGCAAGTTGAATAAATTTCCTGTAGGTTTCTATCCCCTCTTTCAGGCGGCCTGCCTTCTCGCAAGCAAGGGCTTTATTAAAATAGGCTTTGACATAATCGGGATTAATTTCTATTGCCTTATCAAGTAAGGCTACAGCCTCTGAGTGCTTACCGATATTAACGTATGTTACCCCAAGGTTATTATAAGCCTGGGCATACTGCGAATCGGCTGATATTGCCTTCTGGTATGAAGCAATGGCTTCTTGTTTATTGTTAATCGCGTTGTATGCATTGCCCAGGTTATAAAAAGAACCTGCATTATCGGGATCAAGCTCTATAGATTTTTGATATGAGGCTATTGCCTCTTTATTTTTATTAAGCGCTTCGTATGCCAGGCCAAGATTGCTGTATGTTTTTGCCAGATCAGGTTCGATTTCTATGGCTCTCTGAATAGCCTTATCATAAGCGGCTATGGCCTCCTGGTGTTTGTTTGCGGCCATGTAAAGGTTCCCGAGATTATTATAAGCAACTACGTAGGACGGATTAATCTCTATAGCCTTATTGTAAGCTGATGCGGCTTCCTTTTCCATGTTAATATCCCTGTATACGACTCCGAGGTTATTATACGCATCTACAAAGTCCGGGTGAATTGCAATTGCTCTTTTGTACGAGTCTACCGCCTTTTCATATTCGTTTATGGCGTAATATGCGTTGCCAAGATTATAATATGCCTGGCCAAATCCCGGCTTTATCTCTAAGGCTTTCCTGTATAAGTCTATCGCTTCTTGGGGACGGTTAATATCTTTGTATAAAACTCCGAGGTTATTATATGCTCCTGCATTATCCGGTTTTATCTCTATGGCCTTCCTGTAAAAGCCTATCGCCTCTTCCTTTCTGCCCAGGGCAAAGCAGACATTACCGAGGTTATTATACAGCTTTGGGCTATCCGGGGCATATTTCATGGTCCTTTGATAAAAAACCAGCGGTTCCCTCCAGTGAATATTCTGCCTGAAGGTAAGGTAAGAATATAAAACCAACAGGACTATAGTAAAGATTATGCTTAAGCCTCTAAGCACCTTCCTGCGATATGCATAACTTAACCCCCTTGCCAAAAGCAGAAAGAACCCGATTGAAGGCAGATACAGCCAGTGTTCAGCCATATAGGCATTAAGAGGATAAAGGTTAGATACGGGCAGGAGTGTTATAAAAAACCATAATATGGAGAAGGATACTAATTGGTCCGTATTCCTTTTCTTGAACGCATAGCTAACAAGCAAAAGCAGGATTATAACCCCCAGCACTGCTCCGGGGTCCGTAAAACTAAACGACCTGTGTCCGTATTCCATATGCAGGTTAAGGGGAAGGAAAAGAAGCCTGATGTAGTTAGTTATGGCAACAAAGAATCCCGGGATTCTTTCAAATACGCTATTACAAATGGAAATATCCGGCATTATGGATTTGAAAACAGTTACTCGTAATCCAATATAGATAAGCCCTGCGCTTAATATAGGAAGAAACTGCCAAATCCTTATTTTCTTTTTGAAGCTATAATGATAGAGCAGCAATAAGGCAGGTAAGACCAGGCTATTCTCTCTTGAAAGCAGGGCCAATACATAGCTTAATAAGGCAACTAGGTAAAAACCCGCTCTCCTTTCGCGCAGGCCTTTTATATAGAAGATAAGGCAGAGCAGCATAAATAATAAAGCCAGCGGGTCTGAGCGTCCTGATATATAGGCAACGGCTTCGGTATGTACGGGATGGATCAAGAAAAACAGGCTGGTAAATAGCGCAAGGGGCAGGCTGTCAAAGAGAATAGTCACGAACCAGAATAAGGCCAATGTCGCAAAGATATGGAATAAGGTATTGCTTAAGTGATAGCCCCTTACATCTAATTTCCACAGAGAGTAATCTATGAGGCAGGTGAACATCTGTAAGGGGCGATATGAATTGTATTGGACTGCAGTAGCTGCCCCTATATCTTTTGTAAAAATCTTATTTATATGAGCCCAGCTCTTTATGTATAAATTATCCCTGATTAGATGGTCGTCATCCCAGACAAATTTTCCGTTGAGGGAATTGCCGTAAACGGCAAAACCCAAGATGATGATTAGAATAACGCAGGCGAATATAGATTCTCTTTTGAACAAGTCTTAGTCTCCTGTAAAAATTATCCAACCGATTGCTCTTATTCTCTATACGGCTTAAGGGATTCTGAAAGAGCGGTGTTGGTAAAGCCCAACTCCTTTGCCTTATCGCAATACTCAATGGCTAATTTGTATTGCTTCTGTAGAAAATAGATTAAAGATAAACTATTGTATGCCTTTGCATAACTCGGATTGAGCTCTATGGCTTTCTGATATAATTCTATGGCTTCTTGTTTTTTATCAAGATTAATGTATGCATTAGCGAGGTTATAATATGCCCCTGCAAAATCTGGATTGATTTCTATCGCCTTTTTAAATAGGTCCATAGCTTCCTCGTGTTTGTTGATATCATAGTATACAGAACCAAGATTGCTATATACCTCTGCATAACCAAGGCCAGACTCTATTGCCTGCTTATATGAGATTATCGCATCCTGCTTCCTGCCAATGGAATTGTATAAGACTCCGAGGTTGTTATATGCCTTGGCATAACCTGGGTTGAGCTCTATGGCTCTGCTGTATGCAGTTATGGCTTCTTCTCTTCTGTCAAGGGCATAGTAAATATTGCCGAGGTTGTTATATGCCTTGGCATAACCTGGGTTGAGCTCTATGGCTCTGCTGTATGCAGTTATGGCTTCTTCTCTTCTGTCAAGGGCATAGTAAATATTACCGAGGTTGTTATAAAACTTTGCCTTATCAGTAGCATATTGTAAAGTCTTTTCGTAGAAAACTAGCGGCTCTCTCCAGTAAATATTCTGCATGATGGTCAAAGAGGAATAAAATACCAATAGACTGACTGCAACAATTATCCCTGGAATACGGGACGGTTTATTCTGACAAGCGTAAACCAGGCCCTTGGCCAAAAGAAGAAATAACCCTATAGATGGCAGATACAGCCAGTGCTCAGCCATATAGGCATTAATCGGGTAGAGATTAGATTGAGGTAAAAGTGCAATAAAGAACCACGATATGGAAAAGAAAGCTAATCTGTTAGTGTTCCTTTTCTTAACGGCGTAAAAGAATAAAGAGAATAAGATGAATATTCCTGCTATTGCCTTAGGATTGCTTAGCTCAAACAAGCCTGTGCCATATTCCATATGCAGATTAAAAGGAAAAAGTATTAACCTGACATAATTGGTGATAGCCACAAAAAAACCAGGTACCCTTTGGAAAAAAGTAGTAGTGATAGATATATTGGATAACAGAGACTCCAGGATTGTAAATCTTAATAAAACATAAATAATGGCGATGCTTAATATGGGTAAGAACTCTCTAACCCTGAGTCTCTCTTTAAAACTATAATGATAGAGCAGCAATAAGGCAGGTAAGACCAGGCTATTCTCTCTTGAAAGCAGGGCCAATACATAGCTTAATAAGGCAACTAGGTAAAAACCCGCTCTCCTTTCGCGCAGGCCTTTTATATAGAAGATAAGGCAGAGCAGCATAAATAATAAAGCCAGCGGGTCTGAGCGTCCTGATATATAGGCAACGGCTTCGGTATGTACGGGATGGATCAAGAAAAACAGGCTGGTAAATAGCGCAAGGGGCAGGCTGTCAAAGAGAATAGTCACGAACCAGAACAGCGCTAAGGTTGCCAAGATATGAAATAAGATGTTGCTCTGGTGATAGCCCCTGGCATTGAATCCCCACAGGGAGTAATCTATCATATAGGTGAACACCTGCAGGGGGCGGTAGAAATTGCTTTCTTCTCCTTCGCCTCCCATTATATCCCTGGTAAAAATCTTATTTAGATGAGACCAGTTCTTTATATAAACATTATCCCTGATCAGGGGGTCGTCATCCCAGACAAATTTCCCGTTGAGGGAATTGCCGTAAACGGCAAAACCTAAGATGATGATTAAAATAACGCAGGCGAATATATTCTGATTTCTATTCAAGCCTTGTGTCTCCTGCAATATTAAGTAAGTTGCCGGTGGTTAAAGCAAGGTCTGGCCTGAAGGGCTTGCGGGGACATATGTTATGCCAGGTCGATCAACAACCTACGGAGCTCTTGGTCTAAATCCAGCGACTTAATCATAAACCCTGAGGCATTCAATTTGCGCGCCAGCCTGAAACGCTCTTCGCTGGAAAACGTGGTAATGATAAATACGGGCAAATGCTTATCTTCTTTTCTTATTCTTTCTAATAGTTGCAGGCCATCAAGCTCAGGTATCATTACTCCCAGCAGCACAGCCCCCGGCTTTTCGCGATTCAATTCATCAAGGGCGGCTTTCCCGCTTGAAGCCGTAACAACCTCGTAGCCGCTTTCTTGCAGTTTCGAACTTACCGTTCTCAAGAATCCCTGGTCATCGTCAACCAGTAAAATCTTCTTTTTTCTCGCCAAAGATAGATCCCCGGAGCGCAACACCGCCTTTATCTTTGCCAGCAAATCAGCTGTCTGAAAGGGCTTATTGATAAAATCGTCTGCACCGCACTGGCGGAATTTATCCTGCGCAGATTCTGTGCCAAACCCGGTCATCATAATTACGGGTATACTCTTTGTTTCTGCATCTTCTTTCAGGCGCCTGCAAACCTCGGAGCCGTCAATATCGGTGAGGATGAAATCAAGCAGGATTAATCCGGGCTTGAGCCTCTGCGCCAGCTCTATGGCCTCCTTGCCCTGACTGGCAGTGGCGACTTCGAAATTAGCGCGCCTCAGGATATTACCCAGAAATTCTAACGCATCCTGCTCATCATCCACGACCAGTATTTTTCTAGTAGATAAATTTAACATCACTTGTAAAAGTATCACCGATAATCAAAACTGTCAAGCCTTTTACTGCATTACTCTTGCTCTCTATATGGCTTAAGTGTCTCCATAAGGACAGGGTTTACAAAGCCTAATTCTATGGCCCTATCGCAATATTCGATAGCTAATTTGTATTGTTTCTGGTAAAAATAGATTGCCGATAGATTATGATATGCGCGCGCATAATCTGGATTAATTTCTATTGCCTTTTTATATGCGGCTATGGCCTCTTGTTTTTGACCGATTGCCTCAAATACAACCCCCAGGTTATAATAAGCCCCTGGGAGACGAGGATTAATTTCTATTGCCTTTTTAAGTAATTTGATCCCTTCTTTATGATTATTCATGTCGCTGTATACCGCGCCAAGATTGCTATATGCTTTTGCATAATCTGGATTAATCTCAATTGCTTTCCTAAATGTGGCGATGGCCTCTTCTTTTTTATCTATAACGCTGTAAGTACTGCCCAAGTTATTATATGCCTCAACATAATCTGAATTAGCTTCGATTGCCTTCTTAAATGATGCTATGGCTTGTTCGTGCTTATTAATAGAATGATATAAAACACCCAGGTTGTAATAGACCCCTGGGAGACGAGGATTAATCTCTATTGCTTTTTTATATAGGCCTACTGCCTCTTCTCTTTTTCCCATACTATTATATATCGTGCCAAGATTATTATATGCCTTTGCATAATCTGGATTAATTTCTATTGCTTTTTTATATAGGCCTACTGCCTCTTCTCTTTTTCCCATACTATTATATATCGTGCCAAGATTATTATATGCCTTTGCATAATCTGGATTAATTTCTATTGCTTTTTTATATAGGTCTACTGCCTCTTGTTCCTTATTAATCGCCTCATATATAACACCGAGATTATAATGCGCGCGCACGCTATCGGGAGCATATTTTAAGGTTCTCTCGTATAGAACTAACGGCTCTCCCCAGTAAAGGTTCTGCTTGATTGTAAGCAAAGAGCAAATGACTACAATGCCGATGAGAAGAATTAGGGCAAGGATCCGCCATTGCTTATTTCGATAAAAATAACTTAAGCCTTTTGCCATGAGGATAAACCAGCCAACCGAAGGAAGATACAGCCAGTGTTCAGCCATATAGGCATTAATTGGGTAAAGGTTGGATACCGGAAGCAGGGTTAATAAAAACCAGGAGATGCAGAAAAACTCAAGTCTTCTGTTATTCTTTGCTCTAAACATATAAGTTAATAGTGAAAAAAGTATTATAATTCCGATGATTACTTTGGGATGTGTAAGGCCAAATAATCTACCAACATACTCCATATGCAGATTAACTGGCATAAGCAGGAGTCGTGAGTAAGTGGCTATTGCCACAAAGAATCCGGGTATTCTTTGCACTAATGTGTATGGAGCATCTATTTGAGACAGGAGCGCTCTTAAGGCAGTGAATCTTAGGATGATATAGATAAGGGTAATGGTTAGTATAGATAAAAAGGGAGTTATTTTAATCTTTTTTCTGAAGCTGTAGTGATAAAGCAATAGCAATGCTGGAAGGATCAGGCTGTTTTCTCTGGAAAGAACCGCTAATATGTAACTTAGAATAGTAAAGATAAGCCAAGAGCCTCTCCCCAGGTTAAGGTATTTAATATAAAAGATAATACATAGCAACAAAAACAGAACTGATAAAGGATCTGAACGACCAGATATATATGATATTGCTTCGGTATGTACAGGATGAACCACAAAGAAGATACTGGTGAGCAAAGAAAGAAATTTGTCATTAAATAGCAGGTTAACTAACCAGAAGATACTTAAGGATGCCAGGATATGAAACAGGATATTACTTAGATGGTAGCCTCTTACATCTAACTTCCAAATGGAGTAATCTATCATATAGGTAAGGGTTTGAAATGGACGATAGAAGTTGAATTGCTCACCTGCCCCAGCTGCTATATCCTGGGTAAATAGTTTAGGTATATTAGACCAGCTCCTTATGTAGGTATTCTCTTCTACTAAATATTGATCATCCCAGAGGAATTTACTATTGAGCGAATTCGCATAGACAGCAAATCCTAAGATGGTGATCAAAATAACAGATATAAATGTGGTTTGTTTTTTGGTCAAGCGAATGTGGATTTTGCTTAAAGGCCAACCGCTATGGGTTCTTTCCTTTTCCCTGCAGATACTCCCGGATAATCTCTTGATGGTCAAAGGCAAATTCGTATTCTTTGAGTTCGCTGATCTTGACGAGCTTAAGGCTGGCCGCATCGCTTCCTGACTTAGGCTTTCCTTTTCCTTTGGCAATATATACCGTAGATACCGTGTGGAAGCGCGGGTCGCGCCCGGGATCAGAGTAAGTATGGAACTGCCTGATATCCACAAGATCCAATCCCGTCTCCTCCTTTGCCTCGCGTACCACTGCCCTCTCCAGGCTTTCTGCGTAATCCACAAAACCTCCGGGAAGCGCCCAGCCAAAAGGCGGATTGCTCCTTTGAATCAGCACAATGCTATCGTCAATCTCGATAATCGCATCAACCGTAACAAATGGGCCCTGCTCTATTTTTTCTCTAATGTGTCTGAGATATTGCGTTAAGGTTTTATCAAAAACATCGTATGCCTCTTTGCCGTATAAACAAAAGACAATCTCGCGTAACGAAGAATCCGGAGTTTCCCTTAAATGCCTGAATACCTCCTGCGCCATAATCTTGGCACAGGCAAGATACGCAAAACCTCCCACTCCGCAGCCCAAAGCAGGAAAGGCAACGGATTGGGCTTTCAGCTCCTCTGCCGTATCCAGGCTGCTTGCGCAAGAATGCCTGATCTTTGCCTCGTCAGTGGCAAAATCCATGCCCATGGTCGCGGCGTGAATCACGAATTTAGCAGGCAGGTTTCCAGCCCGCGTATGAACTGCCTGGCCGATTTCTATCGGGCCCTTGCTGACTGCCTCATCCTCGATTGATTTACCGCCCTTTTTCCTGATCGCTCCGGCAACGCCTCCGCCCATCACCAGTTTATTATTGGCGGCATTCACAATCGCATCAACCGTAAGCCCGGTAATATCGCCCTGCACTATCTTAATCTCGCAATTTTTTATGCGCATAATTAACCGCTCCTGCCGGCATGTAAATTATTCCTTGCCCAGGCGCAGAATTCGCAATTCATACTTGCCTCAGGCACACCAGCCTGCCTCAAGAGATTGCCTGCCTGCCTGAATACCTGATATGCCTTTTGCGTGTCTGTATTCATCTTGATTAACTGGATATCAAATTTTGCATCTCCGTTATCCGAAAGCGATTGCAGGATATAAAAAACAAGGTATGCAAACGGGCTGACCCTGAAATTATTTTTCTCCAATAAAAAGGAATATAGATTCAACTGGTTCTGGTAATACGACGCGCTGTTCTCTTTCAAAGGGAAACCCCGGGTTTTATAGTCAACCGGTATATAGATCTCTCCCTCTAGCAGGCATTCGTCAAGCCCGCCCCTTAAGCAAACCCCTTCTTCCTGGTAGCTCAGGCCAATGCGCCAGTTACGCCACTTATCCATTAGCGCCTGCTGGACCGGCTTAGCCTTGATTTTACCTTCCAGTTCCGGAGGAAGCATTCCAAGACTACGATACCTGTCGAAATGCCTTTTAATTAAGTTATCCATGCCTGTCGGAAGGGTCGAAGTAGGCGGTCTCGGGCGGGAAATTTTTTGTTTAAGATAAAGCCAGAAGCAGCGCGGGCATTCCAGGAAGAGATTTAATGATGAAGGTGATACAGTATAATTGTTCCCCATCTTCTCGGTTATCGCTTGCCGCGCAGCGGTAAATCATAGAACCGGCTGGCATGCCTCTTGTATTTAGCCGGTAACCTTATATACCTTATCGTGGGGGTGGGTTTTCTGATTCACCTTAATGCCAACCGCATCTCCGGATTTTGCCTCGGAAACATCCTTATGCTCTATCTGCATAGAGGAAATCTCCTGGGTAAAATCAGAGCTGTGGCCTTTTATATGAAGGTTATCGCCAAGCTTTAAAACATCGGAAAGTTGAATTATCGCCACGTTGATATGCCCGTAATAATGTGTGATTACTCCGATCTCCTGTTCCGGCATCACTCACCTCCCTTTTCAAACACAGGCCTTAATTCTCTTCGTCGACTGCCTTCTTCTCTCCTTCTATAACAAAGTCTTTCTGTGGATAATAGGCAAATGCCTTCTCGAAATTCTCCAGGGCCTTTATCGTGTTGCCTCTGTCTTTATAAGAAAGAGCCAATTTTAGGTATAAAAGCGCAAGGTTGGAAGCAGCTGTTTTATATTCTGGGTCTAATTTTAACGCTTCCTTAAAGGCCATTTCCGCCCTTGCCGCCTCGCCCCTCTTCAGATTCATTAAGCCCATGTTATTAAAAATACTTTTCTTGCATTTACTGCTTTTATCTATAATCATGGTTTTTTGATAGCTGGTTTCGGCGCTGTAAAAATCACCCATCCTTTGTGCCTTCACTCCCTCATTATAATAATTGAGTGCTTCCTCGGAAAGCAACTCCGAGCCGTGAACTACGCAAGGCAATAAAACCAACACACTTAAGGCGATTAGGGTTTCCTTGATCATACGAACCTCCTTATTTATCATATCAATCATTGCCTGCCACTTAAAGTTTATCAAAAACGGAAGAAAAAATCAACAAAAGGATTGTCGATATGCCGGGACATCTTCTTATAATGATAACTTATGAGAATCAAGATAATTCCCAAGAAGATTAATATAGCTGCCACTACCAATGACAAAAGAGGCGGATATATTGCAATGAGAACTCCCGCAGCCAAAAGCATAACCCCTAACAGCAACAATACCTCCTTACTTAAAATTATAGTGCTTTTTCACCGGCTCTTTTATATCCCAGACGCAGGATAAGCCCTTGGGAAAGGTTACCAGGTCCCCGGCTCCGAATGTTACCTCTGCGCCGTCTTGGGTCTTTACCGCAACCTTGCCCTCAAGAAGATAGCATACCTCAGTTTGGTCATAATGCCAATCAAAATTAGAAACCTCCTTTTCCCAGATAGGCCAGGAGAAAACCCCCATCTGCTGTAATTCTTCACGCCTTGGCTTCTGGATTTCTACCCTGCTCATCTTCCCTCTCCTTTCATTATACTCTCTGCTAATTTCAAAGCTTCCCTTTTATTTTTAATCCTGCCGATTGCCTGGGCTTCTTCTGCCTGCGATAAAATCCTGCCGATTAAAGGAGACGGCTTGAGTTTAAAACGCTTGATTAAATCATTGCCGTTAATCAGGCGCACTATTTTCTTCTCTGTTTTTTTCTGAAAATACTCTCTGATCAGGCGCCGGACCACCCTTTCCTGGCGCATTCGGGATTGGCGTGTGGTTAAATGTCCTCTGGTTGCCCGCTGGTCAGCCAGAGAGATTAACAATACGCTCACTGCCTCGCTTGCCGCGTCGCGAAAGAACCTGAACCTCCCCCGACGAGTCAAAACCGGGTTATCGGCCAGATAGCCGGGACGCAGATGAAAACGGATTATTTTTTTCAGCATGCCTGTCTCCTCGTTGGAGAGCCTCAGGCGTTTTGCAACCTTCTCGAAGATATCGCTGCCCACGCGCTCGTGCCCGTGAAACATCACCTTGCCTTCCTCGATGCGCAGGGTTTGGGGCTTTCCTATATCATGCATCAGCGCCCCCAGCTTGATTAATGCCAGGCGATTGCGGCCGGAGGTAATTTCCTCGTTTAAATAATCGCGTATATCCTGCCTGCGGCCGTAACTCTTGATTATCCTCTCAAGCTGCGCGACCGTCTCTAAGGTATGCCTCCAGACGTCAAGATGGTGATACGGTCCTTGATTTAAACGGTGCATCGCCTTTATCTGAGGTATAATCAGCTCTAATAACCTGTAACGGTCCAGTAAGCGCAGGAATGCATCGCTACCGGGGTTTGCCAATATCTTAAACAATTCATCGCGGATCCTCTCGGAGGAAACCCTTTTTAACTTAATCCGCTTTTTTCTGAGAGAACTCAGGGTCCGGGGCTCAATCCTGAAATTCAGCATAGAGGAGAAACTGAAGGCACGCAAAATCCTCAGCGGGTCATCGTCAAAGGCGCGCGCGTCCAATACCCTGATTACGCCGCGGCATAAGTCCCTCCTGCCCTGATAAGGGTCGATCAGACAATCACTTAACAGGGAGAGCCTGCATCTACCTTGCCTGTCTAATGCCGTCAGGAACGCCTTAAGCTCTACTGCCAGGGCGTTGATAGTGAAATCGCGCCTTGCCAGATCCTGCAGCAAATCCCTGCCGCGAAAATCGGTAAAGTCCAGGGTATAAACGCCATCCCCTCTTTTTTTAACCAGCCGCGCGCAGCCGCATGCCCTGTCTAAAACAACAAAGCCGGCAGCGAGTCTGCCGGCTAAATCCGCAGAAAATTTAATTGCATTTTTTTTTACAGCGAAATCGATATCCGTATTGGTCACCTTCCGGCCGAGAAGCATATCGCGCAGAAATCCTCCCACGATATAAAGCTTAATCTTCCTGGCTCGGCTAAATCTAAGGATACTGCCTAAGATGCGTTTTTCCTCCCGCATCCTCATTTATTAAATGCCTCGGTCTGTTTAAGCACGGATTCATCGACAAATATGGGAACGGCCGCCCTTACTGCAAGGGCAATGCTGTCTGATGGCCGGGCATCGATCATCTTTGTCTGTCCGGAGCCGGTCTTGATCACCAGTTTTGCAAAGAATGTATTTTCTTCCAGCCGGTCAATCACCACCTTCTCTAGGCTGGCCTCGAGGTTTTCAATCATCGAGTGCAATAGATCGTGGGTAAGGGGGCGCGGGGGATTAAAACCGCCGATTTTTAGCTTAATTGCCGAAGCCTCGTTTAACCCGATCACAATGGGCAGGAGCCGCTCGCCGTTCTTCTGCCTTAAGACAATTAACTGGTCGTGCCTCTTCTCGTTAATCACGATTTTATTCAATTCCATCTCAACCATCAGCGCCTCCTCCCTTTATGCGAGTCCTCTCTGTGCAATATCTCGTTTAGTGCGTTCATAAACTGGCTTATGTCTTGAAAGCGCCTGTAAACCGAAGCAAACCTCACATAAGCAACGTCATCCAAGGTCTTTAATCTTTCCATTACCAGTTCGCCAATCAGGCGGCTGGATACCTCGCGGTCAGATTTCTTCTGAATCGCCCTCTCAATCGCAGTAACCATATCCTCCATCTTATCAATACTGATTGGCCGTTTTTCGCAGGCCTTGAGCACGCCCCCCAGTATCTTTTTTCTGTCAAAAGTCTCCCGGCGTCCGTCCTTCTTTATAACCATCAGGGATATATCCTCGATATACTCATAGGTGGTAAAGCGCTGTCCGCACTTGGCGCATTCCCGGCGCCTGCGAATAGCGGAGTTCTCAGCAGTTGCCCTTGAATCAACCACCTTATCTTCCTTAAATCCGCAAAATGGACAATTCATCTCTTGATTATTCTCACCTTGACCCTGCCCTGCCTGAGCAGTTCGGTTGCCCTCTTATCAGGATAACCTTTGGTAATTACAATATCCTTAATCCCGGCATTAATCAGCATCTTGGCACAGATTGTACAGGGCTGGTTAGTTATATAAAGCGTTCCGCCTTTAATGCCGACTCCGTATAACGAAGCCTGGATAATGGCGTTCTGCTCAGCGTGCAGGCCGCGGCATAACTCATGGCGCTCTCCCGAAGGTATCTTTAATTTCTCTCTTAAACACCCGACCTGCGAACAATGCGCCAGTCCTGAGGGAGCGCCGTTATATCCGGTTGCGAGTATTCTTTTTTCTTTAACCAGCACCGCCCCTACCTTGCGGCGTAAACAGGTAGCGCGCTCGGAGACAAGCCTTGCCATATCTAAGAAATATTCATCCCAGCTTGGGCGTTTATTCTCTAGTTTAGGTTTGCTTTTCTTTTTTGAATTCAAGTTCTTACTCATTGTTTTCCAATTCTGGATAGAGCGGAAACTGCCTGGTCAGAACCAACACCTGATTTTTTATCTCCTCCAATTCTTTGAGGTTATCCCGCTTCTTTACTGCCAGGTCAATGAAGCCTGCGATGACATCCATTTCTCTCTCGCCCATACCCCGCGTGGTAAGTGCAGCAGTTCCCAGACGCATACCGCTGGTTACAGAAGCAGTTAATTTGTCAAAGGGAATAAGATTCTTATTTACTGTAATACCGGCCTTACCCAGGGTATCCTGTGCCTGCTTGCCGGTAATCTTACGGGAAGTCAAATCCAGCAAGACAATATGATTGTCCGTGCCCCCGGAAACAATTGTAAAACCCTTTTGCTGTAATTGTGCCGAAAGCCGGCGGGCATTTTTCACCACCTGCTCCTGATAGAGCCTAAACTCTCTTGTTTGCGCAATGGCAAAAGCAACTGCCTTGGCAGCGATCACATGCATTAATGGCCCCCCCTGCGTCCCGGGGAAAATCAGGGAATCCAGTTTCTTGCCGAATTTCTGCTTAGCTATGATAAAACCTCCGCGGGGTCCCCTCAGGGTCTTATGCGTCGTTGAGCTGACAAAATCAGCGTAAGGTACGGGTGAGGGGTGAATGCCTGCTGCAACCAGCCCGGCGATATGAGCCATGTCCACGAATAGATATGCGCCAGCCGAATCGGCAATGGAGCGGAATTTCTCAAAATCAATTTCTCTCGGATAAGCAGAGGCTCCGGCAAGGATCAATTTGGGCTTGCATTTGCCGGCCAACTCTTTGAGCTGAGCATAATCTATTCTTTGCGTCTTCTTATCTACGCCGTAAGTGACTACATTATAAAACATCCCGGAGAAATTATGCGGATGCCCGTGCGTCAGATGTCCTCCGCAGGATAAATCCATAGCCAGAATTGTATCGCCGAATTTCAAGGCAGCAAGGAATACTGCCATATTTGCCTGTGTTCCCGAATGAGGCTGAACATTGACATATTCGGCTCCAAACAACTCCCTGGCCCTGCTGATTGCCAGGGACTCTGCCTGGTCGACGAATTCACAGCCTCCGTACCATCGCCTCTCAGGGTAGCCCTCGGCATATTTATTTGTAAGCACGGAACCTTGTGCTTCCAGTACTGCCAGGGGAGCAAAATTCTCAGAAGCAATCAACTCAAGATTGTCCTCCTGCCTGCTTATTTCCCTTCTGATTGCCTGATAAATCTGGGGGTCAAGATTTTTAAGGTAACTCAAACCTCTACCTCCTGATATCCTGTTCGATTCTCTTTATCTGGTTAAGCCTTCTTTTGTGCCTTCCTCCCATAAAGGGGGTTTCAAGCCACGCCCTGACTATCCTCCGGGCATTGGAGCGTTTAACAAACGCCGCTCCCAAAACAAGAACATTGCTGTCATTGTGCTGGCGGGAAAGCCTGGCTGCCTTGAGGCTATAACAGAGCGCAGCGCGCACACCCGGCAATCTATTTGCCACTATTGAATTACCGATGCCTGTCTTGCAGATAAGAATACCCCTGCCCGCTCTGCCGGAAGATATCTGCCTGGCCAACCCAAAGGCAATCTGCGGATAATCGCAGCGCTCGGGAGAATGCGTGCCTGCGTCATTTACCTGAAATCCCGACTTAATCAGATAGGACTTCAATGCCTCTTTAAGCCGGAAGCCTGCGTGATCGCTTGCGATAATTATTCTTTTCATAATAATTTTACTACCCTCTCAATGGCCTCTTTAATTACGAAAAAAGTCTGCTCGTGAAATTCCGCGCTCCTGCCGATAGGATCACGTATATCGAGAGAGCCGTCTTCTATTTTAGCGAATTCCTTTAAGAGGAAAAGCTTTGTTTTTGCCTGCGGCACCATTTCCAAAATCCTTTCCTCATGCATCTTCTCCATCACCAGGATGATATCTGATTTTCTGATCATTAAGTTACTCACCTTGCTGGAGACGTGAGAATCTGCATTAATGCCCTCTTTTTCTAAGACCTGTTTTGTCTGCGGGCTTGCCCCTAAATTGGTAAGGCCGAGAATCCCGGCAGATATAACCTCTATGTCTTCGCGATTAAGCTCGGCCAGCCTCTTTTGCAAAAAGCCCTTTGCCATTACCGAACGGCAGGAGTTGCCGGTACAGATAAAAAGCACAATTTTCTTTGCGGCAGCCTCCCGGATTTGCTCTTCGCCTAACGCCCCTTGCCGCTGGATCCTGTATGGCGTAACGCTTAAATCAACTACAGAAGATTCTACTCCTAGCCGGGCCTGCCCTGCATCTATGGCTATGTCTGCCTTCTCGCCCAGCCCCTTTATTGCTTCAGCGAAATTCCTGGGCGCAGGCATACCGGAAAGATTGGCCGAAGGGCAAAGCAAAGGACTACCTACTCCGGCAATCAGCCTAAGCGCAACGTTGTTATCCGGCATGCGCAAACCCACGGTACCACCGTTTTTACCAGGTAAGACCACGGTTAAAGGGCCGGGCCAGAAGCGGTCAATCAATTTACAGGCCGCGCTGCTTAAGTCGGCGGAAAAATATTCTACCCCTTCTTTATCGTCGATCAGCAGGGAAAACGGCTTTTCCTTTGGTCTCTGTTTGACTTTATACAACCGCTCAACCGCCTGCGGATTTCTGGTATCAGCAGCGATGCCGTAAACTGTTTCCGTTGGAATAATCGCCAGGCCGCCGTTGCTGAGTACCTTTACCGCTTCTTTGATTTTATCCTGTTGCGGCTCTTGAGGGTCAATTTTTAAAATACGCGGATTCATTTTTATTTTTTCTTAGCAGGAGCCGCTAATCTCCTCTTAAAGTCAAGCAGCTTATCCGCTATGCCTTTATCATTCAGGGCCAGAATCTCTAAAGCGAATATTGCGGCGTTCTTAGCACCGCTCTTGCCGACTGCCATACAACCCACCGGTACGCCCGAAGGCATTTGCACGATAGACAATAGCGAATCAAGGCCTTTGAGGCTTTTTGTTTCTACCGGCACTCCGATCACCGGCCGTGTGGTATGCGCGGCGATCACCCCCGGCAGGGCCGCTGCGCCTCCGGCAGCAGCGATAAAAAGCTTTATTCCTGCGGCAGATGCCTTTTGTACGTACCTTGCCAGCTTCATTGGCTGGCGGTGCGCAGACAAAACCTTCAGGTCAAAATTAACCCTGAATTCGCCAAGCAGCTCGGTCGCTTGCCTCACTGTCTCCAAATCAGATTTACTGCCGATGATTATACTGATTGTTTTCTTCATGCTCCCCTCGCCTTTTTATATTGCCCGGTATCCGATATCCCTGCGATAATGCATGCCTGCAAATCTTATCTTTTCCACTGCTTTATAGGTTAAGCTGATTGCCTCTTTTATCGAATTGCCTAATCCGGTAACGCCCAAAACCCGGCCGCCGTTTGTTGCGATATACGATTTGCCATTTGCCGTATCTGACTTTGTGCCTGCATGGAAAACTACTATATCCGCCATGCGCCCAGCTTCATCCAGGCCAGAAATCTCCTTGCCCTTTTCATATGCGCCCGGATACCCACCGGATGCGCAAACCACGCAGATACAGGAGCGCTTATCCCAGTCCAGTGCGCTTTTCTTATTTTTCCACTTATTTAAACCCTTCTCTATTGTTGCCAGTATTGCCTCAACCAGGTCAGACTTAAGCCTTGGCAGTATTGCCTGTGTCTCCGGATCTCCGAAACGCACATTATATTCCAGGACCTTTGGGCCGTCAGCAGTAATCATAATTCCTGCATAGAGTATGCCTTTGTATGGTACCCCTTCCTGATTCAATCCCTTAATCGTAGGATAAATAATCTTTTCAATAATCTGCTGATTGAGCTCCTCTGTTACTATTGGGGCCGGAGAGTAAGCTCCCATTCCTCCGGTATTAGGGCCGGAGTCGCCGTCAAAAACCCTTTTATGGTCCTGGCTGGAAGCCAGAGGGATGACTTCATTGCCGTCAGTCAAAACAATTATTGAGGCCTCCTGGCCCTGGAGGCAATCCTCGATAACTATTCTTTCGCCTGCCTGGCCAAAAACCTTCTTGCGCATCATGGAATCTATTGCCTTTTGCGCATCATCTATTGTTTTACAAACTGCTACTCCCTTGCCTGCAGCCAGACCGTCTGCCTTGACCACGCAAGGCGCTTTCCTTTGTCTAACGAACTCACTCGCCTTGTCAGGATTATCAAATACGCGAAAAGCCGCCGTAGGCACGCCGTATTTACTCATCAATTCCTTGGCAAAAACCTTGCTTGACTCTAGCCTAGCTGCTTGTTTGTTTGGACCAAATACCTTGAGATTAGATTTCTCGAATTGATCAACAATACCTAAAGATAACGCAGTCTCCGGCCCAACTACGGTTAAGTCGATTCTTTCTTGCAAGGCAAATTCCAAGAGCCCGGATATATCATCTGCCTTTATAGCAACACACTCAGCGAGCTGTCCTATGCCTGCGTTGCCGGGAGCGCAAAAAACCTTGTCCACCAGTTTTGATTGTGCAATCTTCCAAACCAGCGCGTGCTCCCTGCCTCCCGAACCAATAACCAAAATCTTCATGCCATTCCTATAACTTATATAATCGCTACCTGTTTTTTGCCTTTAGTTATCCTGCCGATTACCCAGGAATCCAGATTAAATCTGGAAAGCAAGGATTTTACCTTTGCTGCTGCTTTCGGCCGTACAACCAAAACCATACCCACACCCATATTAAAGGTTTTATACATCTCATTATCAGAAATGTCGCCTTTATTCTGAATCAGTTTAAATATCCTGGGCACCCTCCAGGAATCCTTATGCACCTCGGCATTAACATTATCAGGAAGAATCCTGGAAATCTTTCCGTAAAAAGCACCCCCGGTAATGTGGGCAATGCCCTTTATTGTTATACCTTTCTCCTCCTGCGTCCTGCGCAATAAAGACAGAACGGGCTTAACATAAATCCGTGTGGGTTTTAGTAATTCAGAAGCATGGCGTTTTAACTCATTTCTGGAAAATACCTTTCTCACCAAAGAAAAACCATTGGAATGTAGCCCGTTAGACTCAATGCCAACTAAAACATCCCCGACCCTAATCCGTGAACTATCAACAATTCTATCTCTATCAACCGCCCCAACGCAAAACCCTGCCAGGTCATATTCGTCCTGCTTATACATCCCCGGCATCTGAGCGGTTTCTCCGCCAATCAAAGAACAACCCGCCTGGATGCAACCACGGTTTACCCCCTTGACTATGTCCAGCAAAATATCTGAGTCCAGTTTACTGTAGGCAATATAATCCAAAAAAAATAAGGTTTCTGCGCCGGTGCAGAGAATGTCATTTACGTTCATTGCCACGGCATCAATGCCTACGCTATCGTGCCGGTTAACTAAAACCGCAATCTTCAGTTTTGTCCCCACTCCGTCGCTGGAGGCAATCAGTACCGGGTTCTTATACCTTTCCTTGGGAAAAGCAAAGAATCCACCAAACCCACCAATCCCCTTAAGTACCTGGTGACCGGCTGATTTCCCTATTAAGGAAGCAATACGGCCTTTAAAAATGCTTGCCTTGTCTATATCTACACCGGCCTTCTTATAAGTAAGCATAATTCCTCCTTCGAGCCCCCCTAGACCTCTTTTAACGCATTCCTGCGGAAAGACTAGGTCTAACCGGATTTACCTTCGATCTGAATTGTAAAATTTCTTAATCGTGGATACTGCTTTCTCAGGGGTATTGACTATGCTGAAAATGCAAAGGTCTGAATTGGATATGCAGCCCTTTTTTAAAACCATTGATTTGCACCAGCCAATCAGCCCCTTCCAATAACTGCTGCCTATAAGTACTACGGGGAATTTTTCCACGCGCTGAGTCTGAATAAGGTTGAGGCTTTCGAACAACTCATCCATGGTTCCAAACCCGCCTGGGAAGATAACGAATGCCTTGCCGTATTTAAGGAACATAACCTTGCGGCAGAAAAAAT
>JBHPGP010000002.1:0-80378 GCA_042570305.1 Candidatus Omnitrophota bacterium | reverse complement strand
ACCTCAACCTCTAAAGTCACATCCCTTTTATCCCGCAAGAGCAAAACCTTTATCTTCTTGCCGACTTCGATTTTCGATACTAAGGAAACCAGCTGACGTACATTATCAATTGGGCTTGCCGCGACCTTTCTGATCACATCCCCTTCTTGCATACCGCCCTTTTCAGCCGGGCTGCCTTCCAGGACTCCGGCAACCAATGCACCCTTAGTATCGGTAAGGCCAAAATGCTCGGCTAATTCCTCAGTCAGGTCCTGGACAGTCACGCCCAGCCATCCGTAAAGAATCTTCTTGCCGGAAATCAGCTGGGAGATAATGCGCTTGGCATTATCTATTGGTATGGCAAAACCAATACCCTGATAGCCTCCGGTAGTGGAAAAAATTGCTACGTTTATCCCCACCACCTCGCCCCTCAGGTTAACCAGCGGGCCTCCGGAATTGCCCGGATTGATAGCAGCGTCAGTCTGCATTAAATCGCTGTAATCGCGGTCGCGCGCCAATACCCTGCCCAAAGAGCGGTGCAGGGCGCTGATTACTCCTGCCGTAACCGTAGGCTCTGCGTCTTCCAGGGCAAACCCAAAGGGATTGCCGATTGCCACTACCCAATCTCCGATACGTACTGCGCCCGAATCGCCCAGCTTTGCCGCAGGAAGATTGCTGGCATTGATTTTAATCACTGCCATGTCCGAACGCCTGTCCTGGCCTTTAATTTCTGCGTCCAGCTTTCTTCCGTCGAACAAGGTCACGCTGATTTTATCTGCCCCCTCAACCACATGCTGGTTGGTCAGGATATAGCCGTCTGTATCGATAATCGTGCCGGAACCCAGGCCCACCTGCTTATATTCCCTCTGCGGCATATCCCCGAAGAAATCATCAAAAAAGCGCTGGAAAAAATCATTGCCTCCGAAGAAATCCTCATTAGGAGAGTTGAAATAGTATCTGCGAGTTCCCCCAAGGCGCTGAGTGCGCTCGGAGCTTATGGAAACTACGGATTCGCCTACGGCATTGACTACGTTCACTACCGCGTCCTGAAAACCGCCGCTAGAGCTCATCTTCTGCGCCATCTCTTCTGTAACTGCCGGCGCAGGCTTGGAAAAATCAAAACGCGCGGCAATGACCAACCCGACAATTAAACCGGCGATTAATGAACTGGCTACGTAAAACGACTTCCTTCTCATCCTGGCCTCCTTTTACCTAAATTACAGCTATCCTGCTTCTTACCTCTTTGGTAATTTTCTCGGCAAGCTGAGTCTTCTCTTTTAAAAATTTGCTTGCCTGCTCCCTGCCCTGCCCAAGCTTCTCTTCCTGGTAAATATACCATGTGCCTGACTTGGAGACTACGCCTAAATTGGCGGCTATATCAAGAGTGTTCTGAATCTGGGCAATACCCTGGTCATGCAGTATTTCAAACTCTGTCTCGCGAAAAGGAGGCGCCACTTTGTTTTTTACCACGCGCGCCCTTACGCGGCTGCCGATTACGGTATCTGCCTGTTTTATTGCGCCTATCCTTCTCAAATCCAGGCGTACTGAGGCATAAAATTTAAGCGCCCTGCCGCCGGGGGTCACCTCGGGGTTTCCGAACATTATTCCGATTTTCATACGGATTTGATTGATAAAAATCACACAGGTCCGCGACTTACTGATTGCCCCGGTCAATTTTCTCAACGCCTGGGACATCAGCCTTGCCTGCAAGCCGATATGGGAATCCCCCATTTCTCCCTCAATCTCTGCGCGCGGAGTGAGGGCGGCTACCGAGTCAACCACAATTAAATCCACTGCATTCGAACGAACCAGGGTTTCGGCGATCTCCAATGCCTGCTCTCCTGTATCGGGCTGGGAAATCAGCAAATCGTCTAAATTCAGGCCGATCTTTTTGGCGTAAACAGAATCGAATGCGTGCTCTGCATCGATAAACGCGGCTACCCCCTTCTTCCTCTGTACCTCCCTGATTGCGGTCAGGGCTACCGTTGTTTTTCCCGAAGCCTCCGGACCGAAAATCTCGATTACCCTGCCGCGCGGAAACCCTCCCACGCCAAGGGCTACGTCCAGGGAAAGCGCCCCCGTAGGGATAGCCTCTACGTCCAGCCTGGTCTGCGAGCCTAATTTCATAATCGAACCCTTACCAAACTGCTTTTCTATCTGGGCTAACGCTAATTCCAGGGCCTTTTGACGATCAGAAATGTCCGCGCCTTCGGTTTTAAGCTCTGCCTTCTTTTTTTCGTGTGCCATATTTGCCTCCTTGCTTGAAATTCCAAAATCTCAAAATTAAATTATACTCTTCAATCAAATAACTGTCAATATATTCGTATCAGCCATTCTAAGGGTAATAGACGCTGAAAGAGAAAAAATCTCACAAAGATTATTCCGCTTGCTTAATGCCCGGAATCGAGTCTGCCCAGACAAAATCATCGCATACGCTGCCTAACCTTACGCGGATAAATTTTCTTTTAGGCTCCGGGCCGGCCTTTACCCTTACTTTTATATAGTTATCGGTATACCCCTCCCATAAATCCCGGCAGCCGGAAATCCTTCTCTCTAAATAAACGCGTAATTCCCTGGATATGAACCTCTTAGAGTAAGCCGCACCCAAACCCCAACCAAGGGCTTGTAAAATTGCTATCCTTGATTTTATGCTATCTTGCGAAACATTGCCCCCCAGTTTAGAAGCAGGGGTATTCGCCCGCTTTGAATAAGGAAAAATATGCATGCGCATGGGCGCAATGCGCTCAATTAATCTTACCGTATTCAGGAAATTTTCATTTTTTTCTCCCGGAAAGCCCACCATCACGTCAGTGGTTATGGCGATTTCCGGTATGCGCCTTCTAATGCGCTTAATCAGCGCCAGATATTTTCCCGGAGAATAAGCGCGGTTCATCAGTTTTAATATCCGGCTATCCCCGCTTTGCAAAGGGATATGCAGATGCCGGCAAAAACGTTGCGAACCGCTTATCATGGAAAGCAGCTGACCGGTAATATCGTTGGCTTCGATAGAGCTGAGCCTGATACGAAAATCGCCTTCTATTGCCTCTAATTCTGCGAGCAGCTTAGGGAGGTCGGATTTTGGAGTCAGGTCCCTGCCATATGAACCCAGGCATATTCCGCAAAGGACTATTTCTCTATAACCTCCCCTGACTAAAACAGAGACCTCGGCCTTAATCTCCCTCGGCATCCTGCTTCGCGATTTACCCCGCGCCAGGCGCACCTTACAGTAAGAACATTGATAATTACAGCCGTCCTGGATTTTTAAGAAGGCCCGACTGTGATTCTTAAAGTAGCTGATGCCTGATTGATATCCTGCCTGCGATAGGCTGCGCCCGTGAATATCGCCCAATAGGGGAACAATCCTGTTCTTATCTTTATTCTTTATGATGGAATGCAGGCCCGCAATGCCCTTGAGCCTTTCTTTATCGAGCTCTGCCATGCATCCTGTGACCACGATTTTGGCTTGCGGGTTGTCACTGTGTGCACGGCGAATAGCGTAAAGGGAATCCCTCTCTGCCCGGTGGGTAACCGTACAGGTATTAATCAGGCAGACAGAGGCAGGGGTGCCGTTCTCTGTCTCAGAAAAACCGGCTTTCTGGAATTGCTCCCTGACTGACTGCGTTTCATACTGGTTGACCTTGCAGCCCAGGGTATAAAATTTCACAGTTCTCATTTCTTAATCCGCAGGGGGATTTAAGCTGAAAAATGCCGCCACGGCAATAGCCGCAGTATCCACGCGCAGGACGAGTTCGCCAAGAAAAACAGGAACAAACCCTGCCTTTCGGGCATCTCTTAATTCCCGCGGCGAGAAATCTCCTTCCGGACCGATAAGCACCAGCGCACTCCCTGGAAGGGAATCGCAAAACAGATCCCTTAAATTCTTCTTTTTCTCTGCAAGCGTGGGGATAAGTTTTAATTCGCAGTTTACGGCATCTGTCAAAACCTCACCCATCTCCTTCACCGGTTCGATAACCGGAAGATTATTCCTGCCTGATTGCATGCAGGCCTGTTTGGCAATCTCGCACCAGCGCTGATGATGCCTCTCTTTGCTTCTGGAATCCCAGCGTACAACCACCCTTTCGGTGACCATCGGAATGATTCTGGCGACGCCGAGTTGCGAAAGCTTATCCACCAAATCGTCAAACCTGCTCTTTTGCCTGGGTAAGGCACAGGCAATTGCCAGGCTCAGCCGGCGCGCGACCCGTGTTGCGGCCTTTTGCCTTTTTTGCAGGGTTACCTTTCTGGGTGCCATTGCCAGGATTTGACAATGATATTCATTGCCCTGTCCGTCAAAGACAAAAACATCGTCATTTACCTTCAGCCGCAAAACATCGCGCAGGTAATGAATCTGCTTGCTTTGATTAATAACAATATTGTCTTGCCCAAATGGTATTTCCGGGCAATGTAATCTAGCCATAGATTGTCCTTAAGATTAACTGTATGCCAAAAAAGAGAATAATCAGTCCGCAGAGCAGGCGCAGTATATTGTAAACCCTGGGACGCTTGAATAACATTTGCGAGGCTGCCCCGGCTCCCAAGGCCAGCAGGATTAAAGGCGAGATAAGCGTACCCAAGCCAAAAATAAGGCTGTAAAAAATACAACGCTGCCAGCTAAAAGATATCAAGCCGATATAAGAAAGCACCGCTAATAACGGAGCGCAAGGCAGCAAGCCTAAAATTAACCCCAGGGCAACCGGCTGGATGCCGGAAAGCCTGCGGCTGGCCCATTGAGAAACTGCCGCACAAGCACGACTGTGCGAGCCTGTGCCTCTGATAATGGTTAAGATGCCTATTGCAACAATAACTGCACCGCCCGTAATATAGACATATTGGGAGATATAGGTTAGTTTTTCCTTAACCAGAAATTCTCCCAGAAAAAATACGCTTACGCCGAGTAAAGGATAGACCGAAATCCGGCTCAAAGAGAACAAAAGCCAGACCATAATTCCCTGCCCCGGGCTCTTCCTGGTTGCCGCAATATAAGAGATAAGTATTGGCCCGCAAGTAGCCAGACAAGGACCGGAGCCCAGAATTAAACCGGACAAGAATAAAGAAAGGACAATGTTATTCAGAGAATACCTCGGCAGTAAATATATAGATCTCCGTTGAGGGGTCGTCTCTCCAGGCCGAAGGGCTTAATCCTGCCTTATGCGCGCAGAGGCTGGAAAGAAATTCTTCCTTTGACCATCCGGTTTCAGTAGCCACCTGGGGCAGGAAAACACCGCTGCGAAGGCCTTTCCTGACCATAACACCGTGCCTTCCCAATTCAATCACCTCAGGGCTGTCTATTTTCTCCAATGGCGAAAGCACTGAAATCTCGATCTCGACATCGGCAAGCTCATCTTTGGTTAATGCCGGGAAGCGGGGATCGCCTACTGCTGCCTCAACAGCCATATCGCGGATTGTCAGATACAGCGGCTGCTGGCCTACCATATTACCTATACACCCGCGCAACTGGCCATGTTTATGCAAGGTGACAAATGCCCCGTATTCCTCTGATAAGACAGGTTCGCCTGGACTGCCCAATTCTATTTTTCTGCCCTTGCTTAAATAATGCTCGATGGAATTGCGGGCAATTTCCAGTAATCTCTTCCTCTGGTCTTGATTTAACATTGCTCCTCCGTCGCTGGGTTGCTTATATATCACTACGGAACTGTACCCTACGCAATACTCTCCTATTGCCTTCTTGCCCGTAACCTGTACACTGTTAGTATAATCAAGAACCTTAACCTGTTCGTATCCCGAATTTTCTGCAACCAGCATTGAAATAACCGCTGCTGCCCATCCGCAGAGTTGTGACTTTTCTTCCTGGACGCGCTGATAAAACTCTTCGGGAGCCAGCTTCCTGATTAGAGACAAGGTATAAATATCCTTTAATTCTCCCTCCTGATAATTAAACCCGTGGTACATATCGGAACTGGCAATCAGCAGGCAATTTTTATGCTTAATCGCCCTGCTGATCGCCTCGGCTAAATTCTGGCAATCGGGGTAAGAAACACTGCCTAAGGCAATTGGAACGATTTTAAAATCATCCAATACGGTCTGCAAAAAGGGGAGCTGTACTTCCAGGGAATGCTCGCGACTGAATGCCTCCGGGTAAAAAGAAAAAAGCCCGGATGCCTGCATTAAGCCGTAAGACAATAATTCATCTACGGGGACATCGCCTAACGGCGTATGCCAGGACCCCTTAGGCCACAGCGCTGCTCCCTTGAAATCAACATAGTGGCTGGGACCGAGGATAATCACCGTATCATAATCTCTGCCCCTTATTGACTTATACCCGTAGGCAGCTGTGCTGCCTGAGTATTCATAGCCGGCGTGGGGGCTTATCAATACCAGGATATCCCCTTGAATTTCAGGTGACTCAGCCCGAGAGAGAAAGCCCTCTATTACCCTGGTTAGTTCGCGGGGATTCGACGGATAGAATTTTCCGCTGACATTGGGCTGTTTTATTTCCGCGTAAGCAAACCTGATACCGAAAACAAAGCAAAAGCTAAAGGCCCAAAAACAAGCCAGCATACCTGCTACTGCGAGTAGCCTGAGATACTGTTTATTTCCAGATGCCGGCAATGCCTTGCTGGCAAAACTTGCATTTCCCATACTCATCTAAATTAACCTCCAGTATGCTGTAGCCGCTTCTTTTAATAACTGCCTTGCCGCAGCTTGGGCAATAGGTACTTTCTGCTTCATGCCCTGGTATATTGCCGATGTAAACATATTTCAACCCGCAATCCAGCGCAATCCTGCGCGCCCTTTCAAGGGTCGCCAGTGGAGTAGGGTTCAGGGTGAGTAATTTATAGGTCGGATAAAAACGGGAAAAATGCAACGGCACTTCGTTTCCCAGATTATCCTTAATCCACAGGCACATCTTGATAAGAGTCTCTTCATCGTCATTATACCCGGGAAGAACCAGGTTGGTTATTTCAAGCCAGACGCCCTCTTCCTTTAAAATCTTGAGCGTCCTGAGCACAGAATCAAGACTTCCGAGAGACATTTTATTATAATATTTCTCGCTGAAACCCTTCAAATCGATATTGGCGGCATCCAAGTATTCGCACAATTGCCTTAAAGGCTCTTCATTAATCTGCCCGGCTGAATGCATAACGTTCTTTATGCCGCGGGCGCGGGCAAGCTTTGCCGTATCAACCATATACTCATAAAATATCACAGGTTCGGTATAGGTATAGGCAATTACCGGCGTACCAGATTCCTCTACCTTTCTTATCAAATCTTCCGGCTCAAGATAAGTATAATTCACCTCTTCCGGGGTTGCCTGCGATATCTGCCAGTTCTGGCAAAATACGCATTTCAAATTACAACCGGCTGTGGCAATCGAAAAAGCAGGCCTTGCAGGCAAAAAGTGGAAAAGAGGCTTTTTCTCTATGGGGTCGATATGTATGGCACAGGGCTTGGCATAGACCAGCGTGTATAAAATGCCGTCGCGGTTTTCGCGCACGCGGCAGAAACCCCTTTTGCCGGGTCTAATCACGCACAATTTTGGACAGAGCCGGCAGTTTACTATTTTGTTATCCAGCTTCTGGTAAAAATAAGCCTCTTTTAGTTTCTCCTGGGCAAAAAATCCCGGCAAAAAAATAGAAAGGCTAATTAAAGCGAAAAATAGGGCCAGTCCCGGGATTATTTTGAATGACGTGCTTCTCATGGGTTTCCGGATTCGCTTCCTGTTATCGGAAGCAAAAAGAAGGGTTCAAATCTTGCCAAGTGGAGCTGGAGGGATTTGAACCCTCGACCCCCTCGTTGCGAACGAGATGCTCTCCCTCTGAGCTACAGCCCCAAATCAAGACCTTCCGCGGCTGAAAATTAACTCCTGATTGACTACAATTTACCACAATTTTACACGGTTAGCAATAAAAAACCCCGCCAGTGGCGGGGTAAGCGCTTTAAATAAAAATATCAGCCTAGTTAACGGAAACTGCAGGGAATTTGATGCGCACTTTCATTGAAATCTCGGGAGTATCGCGTGAGCCGCAATCAAGGCTGCTGGGATCCGTACAGGTAGAAATATCTACAGATGCATAATTCTCGGTTGCAACATAGCCAATACTAAAATTGGATGCCATTGAAGTGAGGATTTCACTGTCCCTGACAGGCCAAACCGCCCCCCCGGGATACTGGGGGTAGAAATGAACCCGATTCTGCCCGCTATCATATTCGTAAGCTACCCAGTCATCGACCCCGTCATCATCCGGCTGGCCGTTTCCGTTTCGGTCCAACCTGACCTTTATTCTGTCAGTTCCGGATATTATCACGCCCGGGCTGCCAACGCTGCCTATTGCCTGTCCTAATCTCCCTGCCATATGCTCTAAAACAAAATAAGCCTCGTCTTGCATCTGCTTGCTGCGGTCGGAGTGAAGCAAATTAAAATTAGCGTAAGTAGCGAGGCTTGAAATTGCGACAGTCAAAATTCCTATCAGCGCAACCGCAATCAATAACTCAACCAGCGTTAGTGCATCTTGCAAAAAAATCTTCATCTTTTTTAGCCTATACCGCCTTTGAGAACGCTCCTGGCGCAAGAAAGAATCTAATTGGGCTCAATCCAACAAACCGCCAACCTTACTTTGCGTACCCCGTCTTTGTTGGTTATTGAGTAAACCGGATAATAAGTGATAATGTTGTTCGGCTCTTCAAAACCCGCTTCTTCTGCCGCAGTCACAGACTGGTAGGCGGCGTATTGCGGAAATTCTCCGGCGCCAACCGGAAGGTTAGATGCTTTGTAATTACGGGGAGAGCTGGGAGGAAAGTCGAAACTGAGTAGATTATTGGGTAAGGGGTTATTTGCAAGAGAATTAACCTTGTCTATTTCGTCTTCTCTTACCTCCATTTGCAGGCGGTCTAAAAAATGCCTGCCCAGCTCTGCCGCAGTTATCCGGAAGCGGTAAAACGCAGAAAGTCGCTTAGTCGTGAAAAACAGGTTGGCAAGCCCGGTTGTCAAAAGCGAGAAGATTAACATCGAGATAAGAATCTCGACTAAAGACAATCCCGATCGGCAGGATTTATTCATCAATATGGAGGAGGAGGACAAGCCTGGCACCAATCTTGCGAGGGACAGACGGAACTCTTGGGACAGCAACAAGCCTCGTCGTTGTCTTCGTCAATGTAATAATCCCTGTCCCAGTTAGCCGGATTATTATTGCGCGTTGCCTGGGCGGATAAAGGTGCGCTGCCCCCACTCGAAGAAGCCTCGTAGGTCCAGCTTGCTTGAGCTGATTCAGACAAATCAAGTTTTAATTCGTTATTCAGCGAAGCAGTATCCGCAAGGCCTGCGTCCGGCCAGTAAACGCCTACCTTCATTCGATAGATCTTTTCGGCTGCCTGAATAAGCTTGAGACTGACCTTTGCCTCATTATCCAATGACCTTTCCCGCATTGTTGCAAATCCCGGCAAACCCACAGCTGCAATAATACCGATAAGAATAACCACTATTAATAACTCCAATAAGGTAACGGCTTTCATCCGGTTCATCACGGTATTATTGCCTGGCCTAATCTGTAGCTTCCCCCCTTCAGGTTGCACGCTATATGCGACAACTGATAAATGAGTTTCTCTTCAATTACACCCTTGCCTCTGCCTGGTGATAAACTATATTTCATCCGGCAATCCGGCAAGAATCTCAATATCGCAGGATTAAGCTTGCTTTGGCCTACTCTCTATTCAATACTAATAACCACCGGTGCTAGACCATACGTCTGTACCAGCAGCATAATCTGTGGCTAAGCCCAGCGTATTCGCCGTGGTTCCATCTGGAGACTTACCTCCGGCAATACACCTGGTCGCAGTATAGGTAGCGGTACTTCCTCCGAGTCCGCCTACTGCATAGGTGAAAAAGTGCGTACCGCAACAGGCAGCATTAGGAATCATGTCGGCTAGACAGGCACCTGTTGTGTCAAGGCCGAGATTTCCAGAAGTACAGTTAGTGGTATTTCCATCAGCCATAAAAATAGCCGCGCACTGGCTGCGTAATTGCCCGATTATCTGACGCGGTTCAGCGCCACGCGATTTCTCAATGGCTGCCTGATACTGCATTACGCCTAACGTTGCCAATACGCCGAGGATAATGATAACCACCATTAATTCCAACAGCGTAAAACCCTTTCTCATACCCACCTCCTTTTTCTGAATCATGCATTTTTTACATTTACTTTCTAAATTTTTTTAATTTTACATTATTAATTTTTATTTGTCAATAGATATTTGGTAAATATTGGGCTAATTCATCCCGATTTTGCTGAGTTGGAATATCGGCAGAAACATCCCCACCACCATCATGCCGATAATCCCTCCGATAAAGACGAGCATAATCGGTTCGAACATGGCAGTAAAGCGGCTTAAAAATGTCTCAACGTATTCCTGGTAAAATGCGTGTATCTTTTTAAACATGCCGGCCAAATCGCCCACCTCTTCACCGATACGCACCATCTGCACTATCATCGGCTCGAAGAAGACATTCTTTTCCATTGTCATACTCAGTGTATGCCCTTGCCTTACGTCCTCCTTGATTTTATGGATAAATTCGGACACGGTTATATTACTCACGCTGCGCTCGCTTATCTCCAGGGCGTATAAAATCGGCACTCCGCTCTCAATCAGGGTAGCCATCCCGGAAGAAAACCTTTCAATAATCAGATTGTGGAAAAAGTCACCGAACACAGGAAGCTTGAATAAGAAACTTTCGTACTGTTTTCTCCCCTCCGGCTGTTTGATGTATCCTTTAAAAAGAAAAACGATTACCGCACATCCGGCGATTATCAGGAGGATATAGCGCCTGGTAAAATTACTGATTATAATCAATATCTGCGTCAGGAACGGCAATTCCATTTTAAAGCTGCTGAACAGCTCGGCAAAGGTAGGAATAATCTTTATGGTGAGAAAAAGCAGTGCGCCGATACCGACAGTCATAAGGATTATCGGATATATCAGGGCAGAAACGAGCTTGGAACGAAACTGCATATTTCTTTCTAGGTAGCTGGCTAAACGGGAAAGCACGATAGCCAGATTGCCTGATGCCTCGCCGCTCTCAATAAGATTTACCCATAGCGAGGAAAAAACGTTAGGCTTCTTACCCATTGCCTCGTGAAGGCTTAATCCCGCCTCCATGCCTCTCCTTAAATCAAGAAGCACATCGTAAAACTGCCGGCTGGAAATCTGTTTTGAAATTATTCCCAGTGCCTCTAATATGGAGACGCCTGCAGCCAGAAGCGTTGCTAATTGACGGCAGAATAAAGTAAGGTCTGCTGCGGTTATGCGGTTATGTCCAAATTTTGCTTTGGTTTTTAAGCGCTGTGTCTTGGCCTTTGCTACCTCTGATTTTGATTCGAGTTTAACGCTGGTTACTACAAAGCCCTTTGCCTGCAGGTAGCTAATCAGTTCATCCTGGCTACCGCTCTGCTCGCTTCCCGTAACCTTCCTGCCGGTATTATCTCTTGCCTCGTAAACAAATCTGGGCATAGCTTAGCCTCTGGCAACCCCCAGGGTTGCGGATAAAACCTCTTCAATAGAGGTAACGCCTGTCTCAACGCCTTTCAAGCCTGAGCCGTAAAGGGTCTGCATGCCCTGTGAACGCGCGACCTCCCTGAGTTTGTCATAAGGAGCGCGCTCGGTCATAAGCTGGCGCAACACGTCATTAACTATCATAACCTCACAAATACAAATTCTGCCGCGGTAACCAATCTGATTACACTCAGGGCAACCGTGCGGTTTGTATATCAACTCGGATTTGAACTCTATGCCTAATTTTTTCTTATCTGGCTCGTAGGCCTCTTTACAGTTAGGACAAAGTTTGCGCACCAGCCTCTGCGAAACAACCATAAGCAATGAAGGGGTCAACAGATAAGGTTGTACCCCGATATCCAAAAGGCGGTTGATTGCCGAAGGCGCATCATTGGTATGCAGGGTGCTGAAAACCAGATGCCCGGTAAGGGCAGAGCGTATACAAATTTCGGCAGTTTCCAAATCACGAATCTCTCCCACGAGCATTACATCAGGGTCCTGGCGCACGAAACTGCGAGTTGCCGCGGCAAAAGTCAGGCCGATGTCAGGCTTGATCTGTACCTGATTTATCCCCTCAAGATGGTACTCTACGGGATCCTCGATAGTAAGGATATTCTTGGAGGGATCTTTGAGTTCATTGATTATGCCGTATAAAGTTGTTGTCTTTCCGCTTCCCGTAGGCCCAGTCATAAGAATCAAACCATAGGGCATGAGCATAGCCTTGCGTATATCCTCCAATTGCTTTGGGTCGATACCCAGTTGGGAAAGGTCCAGTATCATCTTGCTTTTATCAAGAATGCGTAAAACAACCTTCTCTCCGTATATCGTGGGGATTGTGGAAACCCTCAAATCGATAACGCGGTCCTCCAGCTTCACAGTGAATGTCCCGTCCTGAGGCAGCCGCTTTTCCGCTATATCCAGCTTGGAGAGTATCTTGATCCTGGAGACTATCGGAAGATGCAGGTGCTGGGCCGGGGGAGGTATTTCATAAAGCCTTCCGTCAATACGGTACCTCAAGCTGAGCTTTTCTTTAAACGGCTCCAGATGAATGTCGGAAGCGCGCTCATCAATTGCCTGACGGATAATCAGGTCAACTAATTTTACTAAGGGGGCTTCTTCCGCGCGGGCAATGAGTTTATCCAGGCTTAATTCCTCTTCGCTGACCTTATCCCCTTCTACTGAGGTAACAACCTGTGGCTCTTCGGTGTCGTATGTATCTTCGACGGCTTTTTTAAAAAAGCTGGATTTCCCGTAATACTGCTCGATTGCCTTGGCGATATTTGATCTCGTGGAAATAACCGGATTAACGTTACAACCGGTAAGCTTCTTCAGGTTATCCATTAAAATGAGGTCTAGCGGATCGGTCATCGCTACGGTTAATGAATTTAATGTCCGCGATAAAGGTAAAACCAGGTTTTTCTTTGCCACATCAACCGGGATTAATTCCTCCAGGTTTTGGTCTGTCGCAGGCTTGAGCATGCCCGTGCCAATCGAAAAATAGGGAATGCCCAATTGTTTGCCAATTGCAATCACCAGCTGCTCTTCGCTGATTATCTTCAATTTAAGCAATACCTCACCTAAACGCCCGCCTTCCTTTCTCTGGACAGCAATTGCCTTTTCAAGCTGAACCTGCGTAATGACGCCTTCCTGCAATAAAATCTCACCCAATTTGAGATATTTGTCTTTCATAAGAATTAATAGCGTTCGTCCCTGAAGCTGTCGAGAGCATCCTCTATCGCAGACAAGCGAGCCTCCTCCGGGGCAAAAGCTTGCGCATCCGAAAATAAATCCATACCGTTATCCCCTGCCCATCTGGCAGAGTCATTCTCCACTATGCGCGGAGTAATAAATACGAGCAATTCCCGTTCGATATCTTTGTCCTTGTTCTTATGCCTGAATAAAGCGCCGATAATCGGAATATCTCCCAAAATGGGCACTTTGTTTAATTCTACGCTTCTGTCTTTATGGATGAGCCCACCCACAATCACGGTCTCTCCGTCGCTAACCTTGACCGTAGTTTTGGTAGTTCGTTCATCCAGGTCGTAATACCTGCCGACCTCCGACTCCAGATCTGCCACTATTGTCGAAGAGGTAATAGTCCTTATCGCCGGCTCTATTCGCATGGTCACCATATTATCGCTGTTTATCACCGGTATAACCTTAAGCGTTATTCCCGGGTCTTTTCTCCTGCCTACCGCATCGCTTCTCTCAGGAGTCCAGGTCACCTCCGTAACGTTACCAGAATCATCGTATTGATATTCCTTTTTAACCTGCATCACTATATTGGAAGTAATATTGATCTCTGCTATCTCGTTGCTCAAGGTGAGTATGCGCGGGCGGGCTAAATATCTCGTATCTTTCTGAGTACGCAGCAAGTCCAAAACCCCTGCGAAAGTATTCCCGAAAATCATCGAACCGCTTCCTGCCGTCGCCAGTTTTTTTACTCCATACAGGCTCTTGTTCCCCATAAAGAACCTGGCATCCTTTTGCACGAAGTCTCCGGGCAGTATCACGGTAAGGGGATTCTCACCGAAACCGTCGCTTTCAAAATTAAATCCGAGCTTATCAACTATGTCCTTACTCACATCCAGTATTTCGACTTCTAACATAACCTGGGGCACGGCAATATCCAATTCTTTTATGGTTTTCTCAATTATCGGAAAGCGGTTAGGCAGGTCGGTAATAATCAGGCTGTTGGTGCGCGGGTCTTCGTTTAGTTTACCCTGCGCTGAAAGCAATTCCTGCACTACTGTGCTTATTCCCGCCAGCTGCTCTCCTGAGCCTTGCCCTGAGCTGATCTTTTTCGTAAGCTCCTCCAGATCCCCCTCTCCCAGGTCTTTCTCTATGGATGAACTGGAAACATGCGCGTATTTAAGCGGAAAAACTTTAGTCATTGTTTCGACTATGGGCTCTGCCTTTTTTATAAGGGCGATTTTGTCCTCTTCATAATACTCATATTCTAACTTACTGGCCTTAAATAATTTATCCATGGCTTCCTTTGCAGAAACCCCGTCAAGGTATAGGGTCACCGTGCGGTCCTCAATTTCCTGGGAGGCAATGAAGTTTACCCCTGACTGAATGGAAAGCGCCTTAAGCACGTCTTTAAGGCCGGCATCCTTAAAATCCATTGAAATCAACTGGGGAGAACCAGAAGGCCCCTGAGCACCTTCCTGGCTTTCTTGGGCATAGGCGCAAGAAATAAAAAACCCAAGAGCAAAAAGCAGAACTAAAAAATTAAATTTCATGATTGCGATGCGGATTTTAAAATTTTTCATTTCTTCCTCCTTTGGATATTCAGGCCTGTATGTTTTTATCCTGATGAAAACATCGTCTTTGCTTATTCTTTATTTTCTAATACCCGAAATCCGGGCAATACCGGAGAGAGCGAATTTTTCGCTCAGCCCGGCATAACCTATGGTCACACCGTCTTTAACAATATCTTCAACGGTAACTTCCTCGGTTGCACCCTTGCCTGTAGTCACTATCAGGGTATCTCCTTTTCTTAATACCTGATTATTGATAATCACGATTGGATTATTAGAATTCCAGATTATCCCCTGGATTGAAAATGAAAACATTTCTGAGATCTTGCGGGGAATTACTACTTCTACTGGCATTCCTTCCGACATAGACATAGGCGCAGGCTTTGCTTTCTCCACAGGAGCAAAGAGTGGAGAGTAAAAGGGGTCCCTGAGTCCGGAGGCGGTGTAGTCGACGCTATTTTCCTCTATGGGCTTTCCTCTTGCATTTACTTTTTGCTTTCCGGGAGGTTGCGGCACTAGGCCGTCATCGCTCTGCGAAAATCCGGCTAAAGAAAATCCCAGCAGTATCGACAAACACGATAATGCGATGATAGCGGGCCGAAATTCAGCAATAACCTGGTATTTCATCTCTCTAACCATCAATCAATAAAAAACAGCTGGCTGATAATTAATCTCGCCTTTAACTTCACTTCCGTTGTATCCGATTGAATTTGATTGAGATCTGTCCCCCTGTTTAAGGTGAGGGATTCGACTACGAATACAATCGGATCATTTTCCAACCTGCTGATAAACTCGCCTAATTCATGATACCCATCGGCGCTTAAGGAAACTTCAAAAAAGGTCTTATCGTATATTTTGCTTTTACTTTGGCTGGTCTGCGCTTGAGGCTTTATGGCAGTAATATCTATTTTGCTGGAACGTGCTATATCCGTAATCTTATTAATAATCTGCCTTATGTCTTGGGATTGTAAACGCTCCTGATAAACCTTGATGCCTGCCATTATGTCTCCGATGCGCAGCAATACCGCGTTCTTCTTATTCTGCTCTTGATAAAGCTGTTCAACCTGGGTAATTTTCTTACTCTGCTTCTGATAGATATTTATCGCGATCAGACAAGCCAAGGCCAAGAGCGCAAGGCTCACAATCTGGTTGGGGCCGACCTTCTTTGCTTTGATTAATTCTGTTAACGACATAAGAGCTTAAATTTAGTAACTTCTGAATCTAATTTTTTAAACGCGACCCTCTCCATGGAAAACACATTTATTTCTCTGAAATTCCGGCTAAACTTGGAATCTTTCTTTAATGCCAGGATAAAATCATTAACCGCTTCAAATTCTTTATTTGAATTTCGGAGAAAAACCACTCCCTCAAGCTTTAATTCGAGAGCATTCTCCTGGGCCTTAAAAGAGATTGCATCCAACCAGGCGCCTTGCGGCATAAGATAAGGAATAATATCGAAGGCTTCGGTCAAATAAAACCTGCTGCCCAGTATCTCTTTCATAACCTTCATCTTGCCGGTATATTCAGCCTCGGTTTGCTCAAGAAACTTCAAATTACCCCCTGCGGAAATTCCTTGTATTACCGGCTGGTTAGACCTGGCAATCTTTAAGGTGTTTTCCAAGGGCAGTATCCTGCTGAATCCCCATCCCGCCGTGACAGCTATAATCAAAAACGCAATTAGCGCTACTTTCGGGTTTATCTTTATCATTTTCATTAATGCCGGGATTGCCTGAATCGATAACCCTTTGACTTCCTCTTTTTTCATTGCCGGTTTCAGGAGGTTAATTGGAAAACGGAGTTTCTGAGTACGGCTTACGGCTGTGGAGTAGGACCTCAACAACGCACTGCTAAACTTTATCTGATTGCCTAAAAACTTGGATATTTCTAAAGGCGCTGCCGATAAACCTAAATCTTTGGTCAGTGTGCCTATCTCTGCGTGAAATTCTGGCGGACTGAGAATAACTAGATTCTGCAGGGACTTGGTGGGGAATTTACGCCGGAAGTAATCCAGGGAAATTCGGATTTCGCTTTTTAATCCTTTTATCAGGTCTGCCTTATCCTCTCCTTGAGATTTTGAGGTTAAGGTTATATCGCGTGTAAACAGCGGGAAGCCGTCCTGGCAAACTATGAAGTTCGTCTCTTCCTGAAAGTCCAGACTGAGCAATCCGAGGACGCCCTTATATTTAAATCTGCTCAAGTCTAAAAGCCGTAAGATGCTAAAGCCGGAGTATTCGATCAACCTTATCTTAATCCCCAGTTCTTCAAAAAGGGCAAAGTACCTGCGCAGGGTTTCGTTTTTTATGCCGGCGAACAATACCAGGATTTTCTTATTTTTTTTGTCAGGAAGAAGACGGAAATCAAATACAATCTCTTCTATTTTAAAGGGGATGTATTTCTTGGCTTCAAAGGCAATGGCAGGATATTCCAACTCCTGCCTGGATAAGAAGACCGGCAAATCAAAGGTGCGTATAATCAGGTTTTCTCCGGAAAGTGCAATATTGACATTATTTGGGGCAATGCTGTTTTTCGCAAACGCCTCTTTTAAGATAGATGCCAATTTTGATCCTTTGGCCTCTTTCTCTTCCGGCGTAGACTTGAGGAGCCCTGTCTTTGGCACGGAGAAAAAGCGCGCAGCCTCTTTCCTTCCTTTGAATTCTGCTATACTGATGACTTCGGTACCAAAATATATGCCAAATTCAGACATCCGTTTCTCCTAACGCTGCTTGCTTTTTAACCACTTGTCGATATCCCGCTTGTTAAACCGCCAGACCCCGCCAATCTTTATGCCGGAGATCTTATTCTGGTTAAGCCAGTTATAGATAGTCTGGCGCTTGAGCCTTAAATAATCGGCCAGTTCATCAACATCCATTAACCTGTGTTTTTTCTCTGCTTGCTTTTTAACCACTTGTCGATATCCCGCTTGTTAAACCGCCAGACCCCGCCAATCTTTATGCCGGAGATCTTATTCTGGTTAAGCCAGTTATAGATAGTCTGGCGCTTGAGCCTTAAATAATCGGCCAGTTCATCAACATCCATTAACCTGTTCAATGACATTGTATTTACTTAGATTTACTTGGATTACCTTATTTCATATTATATACCAGTAAAACATCTTTTTTAGATTTGTCAAGCATTTTTTACATACGGATTGCTATAGCTTAAAGAAAGGCGAGAATCTCGTCGATATGCTTAATCAAGCAGATTTACTTACAATTACTTATTTTTACTCAGATGATAAAATTTTATAACTGTTTGTAATTTGGGCTATTTGGAAGGAAACGCGGGTTGGATTTAATTATAGGTGTAGTCAGCCGTGGCGCTGATTTCCACAATGCCGTCGTCATCAGAATCAGAAACCGAAATTGTAACATCAACAATTGAATCGGGAAGATCAGGCTCATTAATATCAGGAGAAATACACCCCCTGCAGAGATCGTGAGAGTACGGAGAACTGGAATCCGGTATGGGCCAGTTAGCATCATTCACCCTTAACCTCTCCAGCGCGTAATTTATACCTGCCAGAGCTGCATAATGAGCCTGGATACGGCTGACCTGAAGATGGCCAAACCGACCTTGGTTGGACATGAGAACTAAAGCAATATTGGCAATTACTACCACAGCCATAATAAACGATATTAGTATAACCAAAGTTATGCCCCTGGAATTCATATCTTAACGGTTCCCTCTTCTTAGCGATATTATATGGTCATCTTCAAGGACACGCAGAACCACGTGGCCTTCGCGAGCCAGCCAACCCAGGCTCATCAGAATCATATCCCGGGGTTGCTCTATGTTCTTCAGTAATTCAGACAGGGACACTTGGTTACGCTGGTCAAGGAAATGCCAAATCTCTCCCGCAACAATTCCAATTTTGGTTATCAACTCTCACCTCTCTTTCTTTTCTTTTTTAGTATAAAAACAAATATTTATTCTGTCAAGTCTATTTTTCTAAACCCCCGGAGAAGAAGAGGGTTTAAATTAATGGACATCTTTTCCTCTCTGCAACAGAAAAAATAATCCGTCGCTGTTCGCCATAAGAGAACAAATACCGATTTCTATTTAATCCCTTCTGAAAACAATCCCCCTGTAAGGCCATCAAGCAAGGCAGTAAGCTCCTTGAACCTCAACTCCTTTTCCTGCCTTTTGTTAAATGCTAATTCCGCAGAATTGAGCTCTGCCTTGAGCCTCTGACGTTGGAAGTACAAACGCGTTACTTCATCCAGAATATCCTGCCGCAGCTTAACCATCAACCTGACCTGGGAATCGATCAGCCTCTGCTGCTCGCTCCAGATTAAATCGCCCAGACTCCATTTAAGGGAAACTCCCCAATCCAGCGGGCCAACAGAAAACCTCGTGCAAGTAGAATTATTATACGAAGTAATACTCTTATCGTAATCTAAGCTTAGGTCTGGCAATATTGCCTTAAGGCGGGCTAATCTTCGGTGAGCGGCAATCTGCCGAGGAGCAATTACCTGAGCGTATTCTATCGCCGCCTGCTGGATTCTCTGAATCGGAGGCTCTTGGTCAGCCTCCTTTGGAAAACAAGCATTGCTCTTAAGTAACTGCCTGCCTTTAAACAGGCCCTTATCCCCCGCAGCATAGATTGTGCCCGAATTATCAAGCGCAAGAAAGCGAATATCCCGCATAGTTAATCTTAAAGACACCTCCTGCCATACTTCCTGATTATAAGCAAATATGCCTGACCTGGTCCCTGCCAATACAAGCGAATTTGCTGTAATAGCAATAAAGTCTACCTCTTTCTTCAGCAATCCGGAACACGAAAGTTTGCTCCAAGAAATACCCTTATTACTGCTCATAAACACACCCTGGTCAGTGGCTAAATATACATTTTGGGGATTAACTGGATCAATGCTAATATAATTTATCCTGGATAATCCTCCGTCATCGGAATCGGTTTCCTCTGACTCTGTGTCTTGGCCTGTATTCGAGTAAGAATCATTATCCTGCGAATCAGCAAACGGAGTGGCAAAAATCCTCTTTGCTCCTCCCAGCTGGTCAATTTGATAGGCCCCAGCAGAAGTAACCAGATAAATAAATCTGCCTATTCTGTCTTCTGTAATTGCCAGGATAGGCAACTTGCCCAAACTTCCGCTGAATCTGCTCCAGGTCCTGCCATTGTCTTGGCTGATTATTAAACCTGCCTGTGTGCCTAAATAAACTATTCTCTTTTCCGGTTCTATTATACCTAAACAGTTAACTTCCTCTTCAGAGTTATTCTGATAGATTCGCTTCCAGGTTTTACACTGATTGCGGCTGAGAAACAATCCGCTGCTTGTGCCGACGTAGATTAAATTGTTGTTCTGTCTGTCCGCGTATAAAAAATTTACCCTTTTGTTAGTGCCGATTAATACTACCTGCCAGGAATCGCCTCCATCTTTGGTCTTAAATACTCCCCGATTAGCCCCTATTATAATTACTTTAGGATTCTGGCTATCCACCCAAACAGTATTTACTTCAACTATCTCCTTGCCGATGTTATCCCAAAACATCTCCTGAGAATTTTCCCCGTATGCTTCGGGAAAAAATACCCCACCCAGAAAACATAGCCCTGCCGCCATGATTATGATTAATAAGTTTTTCATTTCGCCCCTCCTTTCTACAATGAGCCCCGACAAATAAGTTATGTTCGCTTATGCTCCATAACTTATGTCCTCGCTTAAATAGACGAAAGGAAAGGCAAAATCTCACTAGGATTTTTTGGGATTCTCGGAGTTGATTGTTTTAAAGAAAAGGCGGGGACAAAAAGAACTGATAGAAAAAGCGAGGTTACTTATCGGGAGTTGACAATCCTAATTCTTCTCTTAAGAATCTCTCATTTACCGGGCCAAAATCTCCTGCCTTGTCAGTATTATTCATCAGCGAAGCAATGGTAGGACGGATATAATCTTTGTTTCCGCAACAGCCGTTAATAAATCTTACCCGCGAGTAATTTTTGGCTAAATCGCCCCACCACTCTTGAGCGTCTTCTTGTGTGGTAGCGCAATTCGGCGGTCCGGGAGCACAGAGTTGATTACAACGAACACATTCTTCTCTAAGGCCGAGCGAATGACCTAATTCATGTAAAAAGCCCTTGGCAAAACTACCGCTGCTTGTGTACCTCTTCCTGCCTAAGATAATTAAAGACAGCTTGTCTATCGAGGATAACTCAGCGCAGGAAAGAGAACCAGAATAATCAATGATGATTAGTTTGTAGTTTGACTTAAGGCGTTCGGAAATGTAGTCTAAAAAATCCTGGCGAACCTTAAGGGGAGGAAACCCTGGGGTCGACTTAAAGATGCTGTTTTTTTCTTCTTTGGGTAGATTTGCATACCAGATGGCAAAATTATTGAATTCGTCAAATGGCTTGGTTTTCTTCAGGCTCTCTAAAATGACATCAATGTCTTCGGAGGAATCCTGTTCTTCCGGATAATTCAAAGCATAGAAGACAAGATTAAGAGCAGCTTTAGTTTTATCAAGCTGCTCTTCTGAATAAGGTTGAATATCATAGGCAAAACAACTAAGAGTAGAACTGAGAAAGAAAAAAACAAAAATCAGCAGCCGCATATGAGAACCAATATCCAATATTAATGAAAAAGTCTGGAAATCTTTTTTTATAATAATCAACTTCCGCGGCAGGTTCTTACGCAATGACCGCCATAGCCCATACGCTCTGTACCCCCGTAACTACCAATGTACCCTCCATTAAATACGCACCCCGTGCTAATAGGGGTATCTGCAGCATCACAATTTGGAGGCGTACACGTTAAATTACCACCACAACCACCAGCAACCGTACATGCCCAAAACCACTGACAATAGGTATAATAGTAAGAACTCCCCCCTCCTGCCTGTGTTGTCCAGAGAGCGCCATTATAGTAGTACCATTGGTCTTCTGCAGCAGCATATGCTAACTCGCCTGATTGTGGATTAAGTAGAGCATCTATAGTTGCCTTATCTGCGTGTGGCTCAAAGATAACGCTCCTTGCTGTGTGCATTTGTCCATCCTCAGGAGGCAGATCAGCTTGAGTCAGCTGCCCATCGCCATTGGTATCACCTACCGCTGCCTTGTTGGACTCCAGTTCATCATATACTCCATGGGGTGAAGGGTAATAGGTGGTAATAGTGACTTCCTCCTGGGCAAAAGCAATACTTACTCCCAGTAATAGAAACAGGCCAGTAAAAACAAAAACCTTACGCATCTGTGCACCTCCGTTAGTCAACTAAAAAATTTACGGTTCCTGACACCAGCGCTCGCAATAACCAACATACCACAGTTGGTTAGCACTTGAATTATAAGCCGAGCCCATATCTGCACAACTAGTAGCTCCTGGTGCCAATGGAGTCCAACCAGCTGGACAAGTGGGAGGAACACAACTATGCGCACCACCCACGGTATACCATCCGCATTTTACAGAAATCACTGCCTTGCCTCCCCCTGCTTGTGTTGTCCAGCCGGCACCGTTGTAGTAGTACCACTCGTCTTCTGAGGCGGCATAAGCCAACTCGCCTTGCTGTGGGTTAAGCATGGCCTGTATTGTAGCCAAGCTAGTTTGCGGCTCAAAGATAACGCTCCTTGCAGTATGCAGCTGTCCGTCCTCAGGAGGCAGGTCAGCAGAAGTTAACTGCCCGTCTCCATTGGTATCACCTACCGCTGCCTTGTTTGATTCCAGCTCATCATACACGCCGTGAGGCGAGGGATAATAGGTAGTGATGGTAACTTCCTCCTGGGCAAGACAGATACCTGCTGCCAGGACTAAAAACAGCCCTGTAAAAATAAGAACATTACGCATCTGTGCACCTCCGTTTAAAAAATCCTTTATTTAAACTGACTGCTCAACCTTATTATTACCATTATTCTACGCAATAAAAAATCCCTGTCAACCCCTTCTTAAGGGACATCCTTTTTGCCAATCGGAAGCCTGGTACAGAGCCAATCGGTAAGGTGTCCCCAACGGAAACCGCAAGCCTATAGGTAATTTAAAGTTAGTAATGCTGGAGGTAAGCCTTTTATTCCAAGGCAAGGTATTCCTTCTGGACTTCCTGGTAATCCGGCGTGTCTATATTCTTGTAGAGCTTAAGGGCAAGCGAGAGAAAATTCTTTGCCTTTTGACTCTGACCAATCTCTTTATACATTAGACCTAAGTCATAGTAAATCCCGGCTAAGACCGGATAATTATTAATCTCCTGGCAGGCGAGGATGCCTTGTTTAAAGTAACTCTCTGCGCGATTCAATTTGCCTGTTTCCCAGTAGAATTCACCCAGCATCCAATAGTCTGAACTCAGATTAAATTTGTGTCCGAGTTGTTCGTCCAAAGCCAAACCCTTTTGATAAAATTCCAACGCTGAGTCATATCTTTTTTCAAATAACGCTATCTCTCCCATGTTAAAGTAGTAGTCGCTTAATTCGGGAATTTCGCCCAGACCTTGAAAAATATCTTCACTCTTCCTGTAGAATTCCTTGGCAGCGGCATAATCGTCTCTCTCTGTATAAAGAAAACCGATATTGAAATAGTCGCAGGCTAAATTAAACCTGTGTTCGATATCGCTACTTCTCTGCCGGTTGATTTCGGAACTCTTCATCAATAAAGAAAAGGCGGCTTCATTATCGCCCTTATCGATATGCCAGACAGCCAGGCGCGCCATAGCATCAGCCTCATTGAGTTTATCCTCATGCTTGCGGCTGAGATTGAAGGCTTTTTGATAAAATTCTTGGCTCTTTTGGTAATCTCCGCACATATGATAGATCCAGCCGATCTTGATGTAAGCAGAAGCTAAATGTTTATACTGGCCGCTTTTCTCGCTAATACGGGCATAATCAAAATAATCAGCCAAAGCGTCAGAAAACCTGCCTAACCGGAAATACATATCTCCTCGCAACTTCCATGCAGGCAAGTATTGAGAATCTCCAGAGATAATCCTGCTAAGCAAGCTAATTACCTTAGAGTTCTTCCCCTGTGCATAGAGCTCTTCTGCCTGAGAGTATAAGAAAGATGCTTGCGGATTAAATGCTGGTAAAATCTTAACCAGGGCAAAGCTAAAGGCAATGGCCGCCAAAACCAAACCAAGTATAGCCGCCCTTCTTTTAGTAATCTTTGGAATGCGTGGCTCAAATCGCATCTTCGCCAACGCTGATTTGGAAACGCTAGACAACATAACAAACGCGGGGTCTCCATAAAGCACGTACCCTGCCCAGGCAATCGTTGAGATGCCTTTACGCTTAAACAGCCTTAGCCGTGCTAACCTTATTGCCTGACCAACTGAACAACCAGACGCAATTTGATTATAGAACTCTTCGGCAAATTCTTGGCTTGCACCGTCTTCAATATTCCAGTAACTGCCTATATAATGCCTTGCGCCGACAAATAAAAATGCCTGTCCTAATCCGTAGATATTGTTCTGCATGTCTGTATTTATAAGATTACTGGCTGTGCGCGCTGATTCGCAGGCGTTAACAAAAACTATGCTGGGCAAACCTGTGCTTTCACCCAAAGCAAGAAAATCCCGGGCGCAGATAATTCCGTCACTCAATACCCAGCCGGATTCTTCGGGATTACGGGTGTCATATTCACAATGCCCTGCAAAATGAACGATATCGTAAATATGTAAGTTCTTGCACAAATAAGCGCTATCGATTTCCTGAGATTTAAAATCTACACTGATATTATCATTTCTGCTCAAATGTTCCTTAATATATAAACCCTCACGGTAAGCAGACCTCAAGTCTCCAGTAGGATTAACCAGAATCAGCATCTTCGGCTTGCCTGTAATAATAGGCCGTTGCGGCTGAAGCGGGAAAGCCTGTGTACGGATGCTGCGCCCAAGATCAAACTTGAGACAGAGGAAATCTTTTCCGTCAAAAAGCAGCTCCCAGGGAAGAGTAATCAACCTTTCATCAAGAGAAAGCAGTAAATTTATTGAACCCAGAGAAGACAATCTGTTCTTAACCTGACGCGTAAGCAAAAGCTCATAAAGAAGCCTTGTATTCTTTTGAAGTTCGACTATGGAATTATCATCAGGCAGCCTTCTCTGATTGGCCTTATTTATAATTGCGATTATCTCATTATTTATACGCCCTATCCTCGCAAAATCCACAGAGAGGGTACTTATCGTTTTAAGTGTGGAAACCTGCTCTTTTTCGTACAGGCTCATACTCAGCTGCTTATTCTGGCAGGTAATTTCCAGAATCCAGGTATTCTGCGCTTGCATGTTTATCTAATCTCCAAATCAACCGTCCCTAATTTATCTTGTTGGCGCGATATTTCAATGACATATCTGCCGATACCGAGATTATCAAACATTGCCTTACCGAATACAGCCTCATAGGATTCGGTTTCCTCCCCGTTTCTAAATAGCGTGAGGCGCAACCCTTCTGCAGGCAAAAGGCTCGCTTTATCCAGCAGGTTCAAATTGAGCCTTACTCTATCCTTATCTTGTTTTTGGATAAGCATGCTGATTTCTAAATCTCCTGATTTCTTAATCAGCTTTACATCCTCGGTAAAATCGCTTATCTTTCGGCTGCGCAGAACCGGCAAAGGCATTATCTCGTTATCAAGAATAATATCCCCGCTAGTTTTCAGAATCTGTATCGCCTTTTCTTTCAAGGCCAAAATAACCTTAAGGATATTAGGAGGAGAACTGCCGGCCAACAGCCCCTTTGCATTCTGAATAAGAAATTCGGGTACGGTCTTTTCCTCTCCAAGTCGATGATACAATAAAGAAACGACTTCTGCGCAACGGCTGCAGGAAAGAAGGTGTCCTTGTATCTCTTTTGATTCGCTCTTTGAGAGCTTGCCCTCAGAAAAACAAGCCAGCATTTCTTCGTCCGGGCAGGGAGAGTCCCCGCGGTCTTGCCTTTTGCGATAGAATCCGTAAACCATCCTGATTACCTCTTTAATTTTTCTCATAACTCCCCAATAACAATAGACGAGCGAACCTTAAGATTCTAACTGAAATCCCTTATCCCTGAAACAATCCCTGAGCTTCTCAATCAGTCGCAGTTTGCGCATATCCACCGCACTGCGGGAAATACCCAGATTAACCCGTAAATCCCTTAGGTTCACCCCCTGATAAATATGCATTTCTAGAAAATATTTGTCGTCATTACTTAGCCTTTCGATGCACTCGGAAAGAAGCTGTATCTTTTCCTGGTTGTTGAGCAATTCCCTGGCTTGCATGTTATTGTCAGCCAGGATATCCTTTAAAGAAAAACCCTCCTCATTTAGCTTCTCTTCCAGAGACAGGTTTGGCTTTCCTTCTTTCTTTACATAATCCAGGCAAAAATTTATGGTAATGATCCTTAGCCAGCTGGCAAGACTGGCGTTGTTTTTGCCTTTGTACTGACGTAATTTCTTGAAATTATCTTTGGTCAAATTAAGGAAGATCTCTTGGAAAAGATCGTTTACCGTATCGGCAGAAAAACGCAAGCCCTTAATCTTAAACACGCTGTAGATATAATTGTAAATCAGGCGGGAATACTTATCCACGAATTCATCCCAGGCCGCCTTCTCATGCTTAAGGCACCTTTGGATAAATGCTCGTTCACTCATAGCGAATAATTATACCATGAAATAATGCAGGGAATCCAACCTTTTTTCCAAAATTTTAGGGACACCCTTTCACCCAAAGCAGGGACACCCTTTTAGCTGAATACAAGGGTGTCCCCAATTGCAAAAATTTTGTGAGAAATTCTGCTCTTCTTCGTCTATTTAAGCAGGAGGTGATAAATATGCCGAGAACCAAAAGAATGCTTTTAGAAAATGCCTGTTACCATATTATCAATCGTGGTAACCAAAAACAAAAAATCTTTATAGAAGGCGCAGATTTTGAAAAATACTTGGAAATATGTAAACATTACAAAAACAGATACAAATTTAAATTGTACGCTTACTGCCTAATGCCTAATCATATCCATTTAATTATTGATATTAAAAAAACTAATGACCTTGCTAAAATAATGCAGGGCTTAACTCAAACTTATACTTCCTGGTTCAACAATAAATATAATAAGGTGGGGCGTTTATGGCAAGGTAGATTCAAAAGTATGGTAATCCAGAAAGACAAATATCTTATAGATTGCCTGAAATATATAGAATTAAATCCAGTCAGGGCAAGTTTGGCCTCTTCCCCTGGAGGTTATTCATGGAGTAGCTGGCAAGAGAGAATGTTTTCAGATAATGCTTTTAGTATTTTAAGCCAACCTGAAGTTATATATTAAACCCTACAAGGGACACCCTGCCGATTAGCTAAAAGGGTGTCCCTCGAACAGCAAAAAGGGTGTCCCTTAAGAAGGGGTATTTATTTGAAGAGGGTGTAGGTGAGGATAAAGGCGGCAAAGACTATGGAAACCATGGACATCAGCTTAATCAGAATATTCAGGCTGGGGCCTGATGTATCCTTAAAAGGGTCTCCTACGGTATCTCCGACCACTGATGCTTTATGCGCAGGCGAGCCCTTGCCTCCTAGATTGCCTTCTTCGATGAATTTCTTGGCATTGTCCCAGGAGCCGCCTGAATTGGCCATCATTACTGCCAACACAAATCCGGAAACCGTTGCTCCGGCCAGCAACCCAACCACTGCCTCTACCCCGATTAACAAGCCAACCAGAATCGGGGCAATGATTGCGGTTAAAGAAGGCAGAATCATCTCTTTTTGTGCGGCGCCGGTGACTATGCTCACGCAACGGGCATAATCCGGCTTTGCCTTGCCTTCCATAATGCCGGTGATTTCCGCAAATTGCCTTCTTACTTCCTTAATGATTGAGCCGGCTGCCCTGCCTACTGCCTGCAGGGTCATAGAGCTGAAAAGAAAAGGCAGCATTGCACCAAAAAACAAACCTACCAGTACATTGGGATTAAGCAGGCTGAGATTAAGTTCAGCTCCCAGACTTGCAATCTGCTGCCGGTAAGCAGCGATTAATGCCAAGGCAGTCAAGGCTGCCGAGCCAATAGCAAAACCCTTGCCGGTAGCAGCGGTGGTATTGCCAAGGGTATCCAAGGCATCGGTTCTCCTGCGTATTTCCGGTCCCAACCCTGCCATTTCCGCGTTACCCCCTGCATTATCCGCTACCGGGCCGTAAGCGTCAGTAGCCAGGGTAATTCCCAAAGTAGAAAGCATTCCTACTGCGGCAATTCCCACTCCGTAAAGCCCGCTGTCAAAATTACTCGCACCGCCGCTTAAGAAATAACTCGCCAGGACAACCAGGCCCACGACAAATACAGGGAAAAAAGTAGAGAACATCCCTGTGGCTATTCCTGCGATAATCACTGTGGCGGGTCCGGTCTGAGATGCATCGGCAATCAGGCGCGTAGGCCGAAAACTGCTTGAGGTAAAATATTCGGTAGACAGCCCGATGAGCAAACCTGAGCCTAAACCCAAAAGCACAGAAAAATAAATCCCCATACCCCCATCGCCAAACAGGAAACGGACACAAAAATATGAAAGCAAAGCAACCAGTCCTGAGCTTATGAATATGCCCCTGCGTAAAGCAGCCAGCAAAACACTCTGTTTGGCATCTTCTTTACTACGCACAAAAAAACTGCCGATAATCGCTGCCAGCACTCCTGAAGCTGCAATCAGCATCGGCAGCCACACGCCCTTCACCCCAAAGCCGCTAGCCACCCCTAAGGCAGCCGTAGCCACAATCGAGCCGATGTATGATTCGTAAAGGTCAGCGCCCATGCCTGCCACGTCTCCGACATTATCTCCGACGTTATCCGCGATTACCGCGGGATTACGCGGATCATCTTCGGGAATCCCTGCCTCAATCTTTCCAACCAAATCAGCTCCCACATCAGCTGCTTTGGTAAAAATCCCTCCGCCAACCCTGGCAAACAAGGCAACAAAACTTGCCCCCATTCCAGAACAAAGTAATGTATTCGTAATCACCATCAGCTTCTCCATTCCCATTGGCAAGGCATGCGTTGAATAATACCAGTCAAGCAGATAGTACCAGATAGATAAATGCAGCAGGCCGCAGCCTACTACTACCAGACCCATCACCGCTCCACTGGAAAAAGCCACGCGCAGTCCGGAATTCAGGCTGTTTCTTGCCGCATTGGCCGTGCGACTGGAAGAATTGGTAGCCACGGTCATGCCGACAAAGCCGGCAAGCCCGGAAAAAAAGCCACCCGACAGAAAAGCAAAAGGCACGAACATTACAAGGTAGCCGCGCAAAGCCATAAACAAGAGAACCAGGAATACAATGCCGAAGAATATTGCGACAATGCTGTTCTGCCTCTTAAGATAGGCCCTTGCCCCAACCTTTACTGCCAGGGCAATCTCCTTCATCTTCTCTGTGCCTTCATCAAACCTTAATATGCTTAAGACCAACAGGCCAGCAAAACAAAGCGCCAAAACAGCACCCAAAGGGACAAGCAGTAAAAGATCAAAACCTGGCATTTATCCTCCGTTTTTTAAGTTGTGAGCTTAGGTTTCAGGGAGAGTGACTTGCGGACTGGCGGCTACTCTTGAGTAACCGGCAATACCCTTATATTAACCTTCTTTTTATAAGTGGATTTCCCGTCTTTGACCAGATAGCCGCGGTTTCCTCCAAGCGTAGCGAGTGACTCTATCCTGCTACGCACATCGCTTTTTACAAAATGCATCTCTCTTTTTATTTCCTTGATTGCTTTCTTTAATTCCCTGACCGAATGAAATCTTCTTTCCAGCCACGCCTTTTCGCTGCGCAGCATGGCCGCTTCCTGACTGATTTTTTCCTTTTCCCCTTTTAATTCGGCCATACCAAGCTGAAGCTCAATAATCGTATTTTTCGCTTCAATCAGCTTGCTATTAATCTGAGTAACTTGATCCTCTGCCGTGGCTAAATAAACCTCAAGCAGACCCTTTTCTTTCAATTCCTGATTTAAGCCGTCTCTTTCCTGTTCCAGGAATGATATCTTGTTCCATATCTGCTCTACATTGCTTAGCAGCTGCCGCTTCTCCCAGGCTAACTGGATATACTTTGCAGTGCTGAATATGGCGGCCGTCGCCAAAAAAACAATTAAAAACCGGTATCCCTTTGCCATCTGCCTCGCTACCTTATCTCACAGGGCAGGCTATTTGATGCCCTTAAGATACTTATAATAGTCTGCGTCAGTGGTCAGGATTATCGTGGAATTCTCGTCAATTGTGCCTTGATATGTTTCCAGCGTCTTGACAAATGAATAAAAATCAGGGTCCTGCTTGTAAGCCTGTCCGTAAATGGTGACCGCCTCGGCGTCTGCCTCTCCCATAATTACCTGCGCCTTACGGTAAGCATCGGAGGTAATCAGTTTCAATTCCTTGGCTAACTGCCCGGAAATTTCCGCTGACTTTCCCTGGCCTTCCGAGCGGTATCTCTCAGCAGCGCGCTTTCTTTCGGCAATCATCCGGTCATAGACTTTATCCCTGACATCCCTGACATAATTGATACGCTTGATGCGCACGTCAACCAGCTCGATTCCGTATTGGGGAGCGAGCTTACTTGCCTTCTCCAATATCAAACTTTCTAATGTATTACGCCCTACCTCAATACGCTCCAGCGCTTCTTCGGCAAGCGAAACATCGATATCTGTTTCTTCTATTTCCAGTATCCGGTTGGTATCCCTGATTGTCTCAACCAGCAAATGCGCGGTAATTACATCGCGGGTCGCGGAATTGATAATGTCATCGAGCCTGGCATGGGCATTAAACTCAGTGCCGACTGACTGCAAAAATACCAATGCGTCGGAAATCTTCCAACGAGCGTAAGCATCCACCCAGATATACTTTTTGTCCCTGGTAGGAATTTGATTGGGGTCGCCGTCCCACTGCAGAATGCGCTTCTCGAAATAATTTGCCACCTGGATTAAGGGTGTTTTAAAGTGCAGCCCTGTCTCAGTAATCGGTTTTCCAACAGGCCTGCCAAACTGGGTAATCACCACCTGCTTAGTTTCATCGATGGTAAAGACAAGGCCGCTCATAAATGCAAGAATCGCTAAAATGGCCAGGACAACGAAAATACCAAAAATATTCTTTAGGGCGTTGTTCATTATTGTCCGCCTCCTTCCTGACCAATCTTAAGCAGCGGTAGAATCGAAGACTGCTGCGGGTCAATCACATACTTTGCCTTTGCCTTAGGCAAAATCTGCGATAAGGTCTCTAAATATAACCTCTTTTCAGTTATCATCGGCTCTTTTTTATATTCGGCAAGTACAGCCAGGAACCTTTCCGCTTCTCCCTTTGCCCGGTTAACCTTGTCCAGGCTGTATCCCTCTGCTACGCTGATTGTCTTTTCTGCCTCGCCCTTTGCCTTGGGGATAACCTTATTATACGCTTCCCAGGCCTGGTTAATCAGCTTTTCCCTTTCCTGCTTTGCTTCATTTACCTCATTGAATGCCGGCTTTACCTTCTCTGGCGGGTTCACATCCAGCAACTTAACCGTAACGATATGAACACCGGTCTGGTATGTATCTAATATTGCCTGCATCTCCTGCTGGACCAAATCATCTACCTCTTCTCTCTTGGTAGTCAACACCTCATCCACCCGGTAGTCTCCCACAAAACGCCTCATCACTGCCTCGGAAACATCCCTGATATTTTCCAGGGGGTCGCGGACACTGAAAAGCAGTTTTACCGGGTCATTGACCTTAAACTGCACAATCCAGCGAACGTCGAGTATATTTAAATCTCCGGTGAGCATCAGTGATTCCTCAAGGTATTCGCGGGGAGAATATTGCGTGCGCACTCCGGGGCGCACTGTCCTTACCCCGAATTCCTCTTTTAATACCCTCTTTACCGGCACAGGAGTAACCTTCTCGATGCCGAACGGAATCTTTACGTGCAAACCCGGAGAGCTCAGGCGCATATATTTTCCGAATCTCTGAATCACGCCCACCTCTTCCGGACCGATAGAATAAAGCAGCCCCTTCAGGCTGACTAGGACTATCAAGCCAATCATAATCCAGGGAAGAAATCTGCCTGAATCTCCGAATTTAGCCTTTCCTGCGTCAATAATGTCTTCTGGCTTACGAATCTTATCCCAATCCATAACGTACTACCCTCCTTTTCTCTTTACGTATCAACCTGTGTTTTGCTCATTCTATCACAGAAGATACTGATTATCAAACTAAAATCTCACCCGCAGCCTTTAAAAAAATCCAGTAATTGATTAAGCGTAGCTTCCACTCCTGGACTAAGTGACTGCATCAACTGCCTGTTTCCCGTTTGCACCCCTACAATAATTATCTCTGCCCGGGGAAGTTCACCCTTTAAATAATCCAGGAAAATCGAAAGCGATGCGTTGTGAGTGGAAAGGCTGAAATTCCTTATTTCCTCGGCTTTTATGAACCTTAATTCTCCGGCTGCAGCTGACCAGTCAGCAGCGTCAACGATAATAATTGTTTCTGGATTGGACCTGATAATCGGACGGGTATAGTTCTCCGGTACCTCACCGCAGTCAAAGAGGCAGGCAGGGGTTTTTCCTCTCAGGCCCTGAACCAACAGGGGCCCTAAACCGTCGTCTGCCTTGAGCGTATTGCCTATGCCGACTATCGCAGTTCTGCTGCCCAGGCATTCCTTAAGCCTTGAGAAGAATTCGGCTTGCATAGACTTATATTACTCTTTCGGGACAAAACTGTAAAGGAAAAACTGACGTTAATCGGGCTTGATATTCTTGACAATAATTGAATAAGTGATATTATTCTTTCAGGCTTGCCCGGACTCTGCATCTTATCGGCAAGTCCTCTGATTATGATAAAGCCCTCTGATAAAACCCGAGCCCAGAAACCGGCATCATTAATCCAAATTAATGACTGCCTGTTAATAGCCGTACTGCTTTTGGCCTCTTTTCTGACCTATATTAAAACCCTCTGCCCTACTGTATACGAAGGGGACAGCGGAGAACTCCTGGCAGCGGTAGCTACTTTAGGGGTTGCGCATCCTACGGGTTTTCCTCTCTATATACTTTTAAGCAGGTTGTTTACTATAATCATCCCTTTCGGCGATATTGCCTATAGGGTTAACATCCTCTCTGCCTTCTTTGCTTCATTATCTACGGGAGTAATATACCTGGCGTTACGCACATTGGCAATTAACAGGCCTGTATGCTTTGCGTCTGCCTTATCCTTTGCCTTCTCTGCCACCCTCTGGTCTCATGCTACAGCTGCCAGGGTATATACGCTGGCAGGGTTTTTTATAGCCCTGTTAGTCTGGATAATATTTTTATGGAACATAAAGCAAAAAGACAAGTATCTTTTCTTATTTGCGGTGATGCTGGGATTAGCCTTAGCTACCCATGCAATGGTAATCCTGGTTATTCCTATGGCGATAGCCGCTATAGCCGTAACCAAACCAAGGACATTCTTAAGGCCGGCCTTTGTTCTGGCGGTATTCATAGCGCTTGCCTTGAGCGGTTTGCAATATTTTTATTTACCGATAGCCGCCTCCAGGGACCCTGTGGTTAACTGGGGCAACCCCACTAATCTGGTCAGCTTCTTCAACTATATAACTCAAAGGGAATACGCCTTTAAGATGGGGGTACGCAGTACCGCAGGCTCATTGAGGGTCCTGCTTACGGCTATGAAGTTATTTATCCTGGATTTTACCCCCTTGGGGCTGGTGTTTATTCTGGGATTAATCGGACACTGGAGAAGGCATAAAAGGATATTTCTTTTATCTTGCCTTCTGGTAATCGGTAATCTCTTACTGATGATTTATTACGGCAACGAGGAAGACCTTTTCACTTTATTCCGCTACCTTTTACCGAGCTACATAATCATAACTATCTGGATTGGCTGCGGGCTCAACTATTTTTATATTTATTTAAAAACCAGGGCCCGCTTACGCCTGGCTGCCTGGTTGCCCCTGATTCTGCTACCCCTGGCCTGTTTTGTTGCAAACTATCATAAAAATGACAGGAGTAAAAATTTTATTATATCGGATTACGCGACTGACGTTCTAAATACTGTCCCCAAAGGCTCAATTTTATTGTCCACGGGAGATGCTGTTTTCGGTCCGCTTTTATATCTGCAGGCATCCAAAGGACTACGCGGGGATGTAACCATTGTCGACAGGGAATTAATCACCTGGGACTGGGGCTGCGAAAGCCTGCTTAAACACCGCGGCAACATCATGCCTGAGGACATTCTTTCAGTGCCGCGCCAGGAACGGCTCCATCATTTCATCGATTCCAATATTCTCCAGACCCCGGTATTCTCGACATTTTTAATGCTGGGGGATTATGAAAATATTCCCTACGGCCTGGTTTACAAAATCGCCCCCTTAAAATCCGTTTCTGATTTTGAGGATGTCGCGCAGGCCAACGCTTCGCTCTGGAAAGGCTACAGCCAAAGGGGGCTTCTTGATAGGGGCATACATAAGGATTATATGGTAAAGGAGATAGTCCGGGCCTACAGTAAAGGTCATAATAATCTGGGTCTCTATTACAGCAACCACGGGCGGATTGACGATGCGATTGGAGAATACATAGAGTCGCTAAAATTCAATCCTGAGAATTTTGCCAGCCTGTTTAACCTGGGGCAGCTATACCTGCAAAAACAGGATAATCAGAAGGCACGGATTGTCCTGGATAAGGCAAGAAAACTCAACCCTGATTTTTTTCTCAGCGGCCCGGCAAAAGAAATGGCAAGCCAGACAGATAAATATGCGGTTATTCTCCCGGATATTACAGGAGGAGAAGAAACAGCCCAATACCACATTCAACGGGGGATTAATTACGGGATGACCGGGGAACATGATAAGGCCATAGGCGAATTCAAGAAAGCCTTAAGGCTAGACCCTGAGTACTCCCTGGCATATGTCAACCTGGGGAATGCCTACATGAATCAAGGCTCCACGGAAGAAGGGATTGCTATGTATAAGAAAGCGATTCAGATTAATCCCGGAATTGAAAGCAGCATAGCATACCTTAATCTGGGTGCCATATATACAAACATAAAAGGGGATTACCGTCTGGCAGTAGAATACCTGCAGAAATTTGTCGGACTTAATCCTGACAGCGAAGAATCTAAAATGATAGAGCAGCAGATTCACCAATTAATCTATATGATGCTGCAAACCGAAGAAGGCAGTGATTAATCAATTGCCTACCTGCTTGCCGTGGTTTTTCCTTGCCTCCTATCATAGCAACAAAAGACTGCGAAGCCCAAAAATATAACCCCAATCAGAAGATTGCGCACACGCCACCCGGGAGGGCCGTCATAAAACGCCTGGACAATAATCTCTTCCCGAGGCAATAGCGAGAATTGCATTCTCCCGTCTATAGTTAAATGCCTTTCGAGCTCTGAAGCAGGGATGTCTTCCCCGTCAACTATTACCCTCCATCCTGGCATATAAACCTGGTTAATCAAAACATCAGTAGGAACTTCGCAGTTAATCTGATAACGTATGCGGTATTTGCTATTGCCCTTTATTTCCTTGATTTCACCGGGAGGGTTAAGCACCAACATGGGATTATCGCCTCTGGGCAGGGCGATGCGCTTGCCTAATGCTGTCTTGGGGATAAACTCACTAAGTACTGAATAGGTCTGAAATCTTTCCAGCCTATGCTCCCTATCAAGCCTTAATTCCCGGCAGGCATCAATGCCTTTACTGATTTGGAACTGATTAGAGTGCCATAAGGCAACCACGCCCAGCAAAGCCGATATAATGATTACCGCCCTGCGAATAGGCATCCCTGCGGGTATAATTTTTTTAAGGCCGCTGATGCAGATAACCTGTAAGAGAGCGGTTACCGATAAAATCCTCCAGGGAAACTGCACGTAGCGCAGGAAAAGAAACTCCTTCCATAATGCTGAAGCGGCTTGCGTCATTAAGAAGATAAATGCAATATATAAGGCATAGGATACCTGAATTATCCGCTTCTTCCTACCGAAGAAAAATCCCGCCGTCGCCAGAATGAAATGCGGTAAACCCAGCTGAAAAGACATTCCGTCGGCGGGGGTATTTATATTAGACGGTCCAAATCCCCAAAAGCGCGAAAAGAGCTGAAGAGGGTAAACAGTATGAAGCTCTGCCGAATAATAAGAGCCGCTGAATGCGGGTTCCAGGTTTACATAGTTCTTCATCTGAAAAATGGTAAACCAATAGGGTGAACTCAAAATAGCCCCCAACATAACAGAAACAGCTGCCCTGGACAAAAAAGCTATTCTTAACCCGCCCATATCAAGGCTGAAGTAAATGGCAATAATAGAGAAAATAACCAGGAAGAACATTGAGACTGCCGGATGGGAAATAATTATCATTACGACAGAGAAAGCAATTCCGAAGGTTGACCATAATAATTGAGAGCCTTGCTGTATGCGCTTCTTGAGCATAACCAGGAAAAATACAGGCCACGGGCAAAGCAGCATGGCCATTAATTCACTTAAATCCCCCCTGACATACAGGTTGACGTATAAATACGGCGTCAGCAGAAATAGAATCGAACAGACTAATCCTGTAAGATGGCCGGAAAGTTCTTTGCATAATTTATAGGCTCCTACACCGCCTGCGAAAAACAAGAAAATCAAAAAAATATACATACTATATAGAGGACAACCGGGCAGGAAATAAAAGGGCAGCGCGGCAAAGAATAATCCAGGCTGATAAAAAAGAAACAGCGGATAGCCGTATCCGCCATATGCGTCCGGGAGCCACCTGGGATATAAGACACCTTTGCTGACTGCATCCTTGAAATAGTCAAGCAAGATAATATAGCGTGTGCCTTCATGGCTGACTGGCCAGGTGCGGGGAACAATCATAGGCGTAAGCACAAAGAAGGCAACCAAAAAAATCAACAGGTAAATGTAAATATATCTTCTCTGTTTATGTTTCATAATCTAACCCGAAGGTATCCGGCTTGCGCCTATGCATTTGCCTCTTTACAGGCAACCGCGTAAAGAGTCGTACCAAAGGGAAGCCCGAAACAAAGCGATAATTGGGCTTCTATATTAAAGAGGAATTTTAAAAACTCGTTTAAGATTTTGGGCGGCAATGTAGTAGTGTCGCTATGGACATTTTCTTGCTTAAGGATGAGGAATCTCCTGATTATTCTTATCGGGGCAACCGCAAAAAAAGAGATAAAAAATAAGTAGCCGGTCTTCTTTGCCTTTAATCCTGCCTCGTATAGTTCAGATAAAAGCGAGCTCTTTTCGTATCTCCTTAGATGGCATAATGCCTCATCGTGCTGGCTCCAGAGAATCCTGAAAGCAGGAACAGTGATAATCAGCTTGCCTTCATCTTTTAAGACCCGTTTAATCTCTAACAATGCCTCTGACGGATTGGACACATGTTCTAAAACATCAATACAGGTAATAATATCGAAGGTTTTATCAGCAAACCCGAGCTTCTCAATCGGACATTGGGTCGTATTCTCAATCCCCCTCTTCCTGCAGAATTCAATTGCCTGCCTGGAGGCATCAATGCCGAATGCATCGCCTAACTTTTTAAACGACAATATATTAGCACCTGTGCCACAACCAACATCCAGAATTTTGGGAGAAGCGATCTTTAATGACTTCATCAATCCTGCCAGCAGCTTCCTGCGGCTCGTAAACCACCAGTGGTAGCATTCCAAATCATACATATATCTGTATTCATCCGGACCCATATACTGGGAACCGGGATTAATCGGCGTACAATGCCAATTCCTCACCTGTAATATATTAAAGAACATCCTGAGCGAATCGATGAACAGATTCACCTTTGAGCCTTTAACGTGACTCCAGGAAACAGGCTCTTCTTTAACATTGTAACCCATTTTATGGGCAAGGTATAAAATCTCGACATCAAAACCAAAGTCTGCTAAATAACTTCTGGAAAACAAAGGCTTTACCACTTCTCTTTTAAACATCTTAAAGCCGCATTGAGTGTCTTTAATATTTTTAAACAGTAAGGTCTGCACAAGGAAATTAAATACTGTGCCGATAAGCTTTCTATGCCACTTAACTTGCAAAATCTGGCTCTTATTCCTTAAAACCCTTGAACCGGCAACAATATCATAACCCTCCTGTGTAATATAATGCAGGTTTTTCTCTATTTCCTGGGGGGCAACAGAACCATCAGCGTCAAGAAATACTGATACCTCCCCGCTGGACTCCAAGAGCCCTCTTTTAACTGCGTAGCCCTTACCCATATTTTTTCTGAGTCTGATTATATGCAGATTGGCAAAGCGGGTTTTATACGATTGAGCAACCTCGAACGTATTATCGCTGCTTCCGTCGTCCACTACAATGATTTCGTATGCCCTTTGGCTGCTATTACAGAAGGAAATGACAAGCTGGAGAAAGGCCGGCAGTCGCTTAACCTCATTAAAGGCTGGAATAATGATTGAAATGTATGGCTTTCTATTCATTGAACGCGGGTCAATTGCAAATAACCCCAATAACGGCAAAGAGTTGTAATGGCAATGCCTTTATGACTTAATATATTACTCTGTCGGGATAAATCTGTAAAGGAAAATCTAAAGGCGGGAAACCAGTAATTCGCGAAATTGCTTAGGTGGTATGTTTATTATGTTTGATAATTTTCAGAAAGGCGCTGACTATGTGGGGGTCAAACTGAGTGCCTGAACCGCCCTGAATTATTTTTACTGCCTTGTCTTTGGAGAACGCCCTGCGGTAAGGGCGGTCGGATATCAGTGCCTGATAAACGTCGGCAATCGCAACAATGCGCGCTCCAACAGGAATCTCTTCTCCCTTTAAACCCTTAGGATAACCATTGCCGTCCCATCTCTCATGGTGATAAAGGATAAAGGGGATTATGCTGTGCAGAAACTGAATCGGCCTGATAATATCCACGCCGATCTGCGGATGATGCTTAATCTTATTGAACTCCCTCTTGCTAAGCGGTCCCGCTTTAAGTAAAATTCTGTCGCTTATCCCGATTTTGCCTAAATCGTGCAGGATGGCAGCCTGCCTGATAAGCTCTATATCATCCTTGGACAAATTTAAGGTCTGGGCAATCTCGGTTGCATAGCCGACTATCCTTTCCACATGTACTCCGGTATAACTATCCTTTAATTTTATTGTTTTTGCAAAAGCAAAAACCGCCTCGACCAGGCTCTGGTTGGAACGCTTGGTAAGCTTGGTTATCTTCTCTTTAAGAAAACAGATATCGCTTGAGCCTTCATCCTTTATGGATGCGCATTCCTTTCTATTATTGATATCCGCGCTGGAATAAACGCAGTTACCGCCGTGTTCTTTTGCCTTGTCCAGAACCTGCTCGGCCAGCTCAAGCAAATCCATGCTCTGGTTCACTGCACGGTCCTGCGGATAGTTAACCACTGCCATACTTAGCCTCGCCTTGACGATATGCTTTTTATTGCCGAAACTATACAGGTTAATCGCGTCTAAAATCCTCTGAGCCAGGATTAAGGCCGGTGAATAATCTATGCCCGGGCAGATAATCAGAAATTCCTCTCCCCCGAAACGTATTACCACGTCATAGCGGCGTACCATCCTCTTTAACAGCCTGGCAAGCTGCTTGAGCACCAGGTCTCCGAATTTATGGCCGTAGACGTCGTTTATGGATTTGAAATAATCAACATCCAGCATTATCACTGAAAGAGGATGCCCATACCTCTTTGCGCGGTAAAATTCAGCGTCCAGAACCTCTTCAAGGTAACGGTGGTTATAAAGTCCGGTTTGCATATCCCTGACCGAGATACTCTTCAGCCTTTTATTCGTCCTGACAAGTTCCCGGTTCAATAGTTCCAGCCTCCTCTTATTCTTCTTGCGCTCGGTAATATCCCAAAAGATGCCGAATATGCCGATGATATTGCCCTGTTCGTCCCTTACCGGAGATTTTAAGGTCTGTACGGCAACCCTCTGCCCGCCCCGGAGATACTCCTCCTCCAGCTCCTCTGACCTTCCAGATTCAATAATCCTTTTATCGTCAGCCCTGTATTTGTCTGCCAATTCTTTGGGATAAAAATCATAATCCGTCTTGCCCTTTATTTCAGCCGGACCTATGTTTAAATCACTGGCATAGCTTTCATTACATAGCATATATACTGAGTTTAAATCCTTATAAAATATGCCGTGGGGAATATTCTTAAGCAGCGTCCTGTATTTATGTTCGCTCTCGCGCAACGCCCCTTCTGCTTTAATGCGCTCTGTAATATCGCGCAGAACGCACATAGCAGCCGGCCGGTCATGAAAATAAATCGTCGAACCGGTCGCTTCGATATCTATTATTTTGCCGTCCTTCCTGCGGGTCTTGATTATAAACGTCTGGGGCGTTGTTTTTCCTGCTATATCGGCTTCATATCTTTTTTTAATCAGCTCTTTGTATTTGGGAAGAATCGCGGGCAGGAAATCCATGCCGATTAATTCATCAGTTGAGTATCCCGTAATATCGGACATGGCTTTATTGCAGAACTTAAAAACGCCGTCTTGCAGAATAACTACCCCCTCCTGCGCCTGCTCTACCAATGAAGAGTATTTACCTTCGGATTCCTGCAGCGCCTCCTCTGCCTTTTTGCGTTCGGTGACATCTTCTACCACGCCGTCTATCCACTTGATCCTCTTATTTTCGTCATATTGAACCTTTGCGGTACAGGAAGCCCAGATTGGCGTACCGTCTTTTTTTCGCAGGCGCAGTTCCTTGCCTTTGACAAAACCGTTTTTTAAGAGGTCTTCCAGAAAAAGCTTTCTTTCGTGCGGATTCTGATAAAGCTCGCAAACGGAAATCTGCATAAATTCCTCAACCGAACCGTAACCAAACATCTTTACGATAGCGGGATTTGCGTGAAGAAAACGGCCGGGGAAATCTCCGGTATTGCGGTATGCGCCAATATTGATATTCTCAACCAGGGTGCGGTATTTCTCCTCGCTCTCCTTCATGGCCTCTTCAGCATGCTTGCGCTCGGTTATGTCCGCGCTGATTAAGGTAACGGAGTGAATCTGCTGGTTCAGCCGAATAGGCATAAGGCGGGTTTCATACCAGGCGCTTCCGGGGCCTGCGGGTCCGGTTCCCATAATCTCATAACTATCTGGGATACCTGCTCTAAAAACACTCTCCAGGCATTCCCTTAGCGGGCTACAATATTGGGGAGCTACGAATTTATATATACTGCTGCCAACTATCTCTTCTACGGTGAAGTCTCCGACTGCGTGATTTATTGCCAGGATAGTTCCGTCACGGGATACATTCATGACGATATCGGGTATGTTTTCAAAGAGAAAACCCCATTTCTCTTCTACGTGATGCAGCAATTCCTCTGTCTCCAGTGAATCGCTCCTGACCCTTTCCAGTTCTTCTATCCTCGCCTGCAGGGACTTTAATTCCTGAAGAAGCTCTTGTCTTGTCCTTTCATCCATTTTATAATTTCCCTTACTTAAAATATAAGACTCAGTTAGGCTGTTTTCAATGGCTACACCAACAAAAAAGAAAACGCTTTCAAAACCTTTTTAAAAAAAACGGCTAACAGCCGAAAATAAAAGGCAACCCTCAAACCTCCGAGGGTTGCCTTGCCTTCTTAAATTTTATCAAGTAATGTAAATACTCATAACCAGTTAAAGTATAACACTTCAGCAATGCCTTTTCAAAAAATTTTCCAAAAAAAATTTTATTTTTCAGCTCTCCTGAATCTAACTAAAGCACCATAAGAGGGTTATAAAAATAATTCTCTTAGGGAGAACAAAACCGGGGTTCTTCTTTTATAACTTCATATTTTACAGTAAGTTAGATATGTGAATCAGCGGGATTTTTATCCTGACATTGCGCCGTACGCTGCAGAAATTCCCTGAATTCCTGAGGATATTCTATCTTTGCTTTTCCTGCGGAACATTTATCGATTGCCTTAATCATCTCTGTAACTCTTTTATAAGGGATGCTTACCAATAGCTTGTCTTTTGGCACATTGCACATCTTTCTTGCGGTATAATCATAGAAGGATATGTTGAGTTTATCTTGCATCAAGGGATACATCACCGCCATTCTGCAAGTAGGGCCGCCGATTTTAATTTCTGGCATTGAGCCGTCAATAAATGTCGCCAGAGTAAGTAAGCGGCAGGTTGCCTGCGCGTCAGAAATAAAGATTACCAACTCCGGCTTAAATTCGCACTTCTCCATAGGAGACAATAAAAAAAAGGAGTCTGCGTTATCAGCGACCTCGCCCATTTGCGGCATAAGGTTATCCAGGGCCCGATAGGAACTAAAGAGCTTCTCGCCTTCAACTACGAATTTTTTTATCATACTGACGGTCTTCGGGTCATCTAGTTGATGAAAACCGAGGTGCCAGGCCGCTCCAAAACAGGCATTATTCTTACGCGACACCTGCAGCGTCTGTCCTCTGCCGGCTTCCAGAATTGCCCGGCAGATGCGCACCTTCTGATCAAAAGATTCCAAAAGCGGCTTTTTAAAACGGGCTACCGCTACGGGGCTTAATTCCAAATCCAAGAGTTCTTTAAAAACGAGTGAAAATTTCTTCCATTCTTTATTATCCATAATCAACCCTGTTAGCGAAACGAACAATAAAGGCTCCGCTTGCTGCTCCAAGCAACAAAGCGGAGCCCGGTATTTCCTGAAACTTGCTGATTAAACTAATATTTTACCTAGACTGTTTTCTCTTTAATTCTTCAATATACTTCGCAGCAGCATCCTTGCCTCCCAATCCAAAGGCCAAGGCCAGGGCAAGGCAAATCCCGCCGAAAAGAATATTAAAGGTGGAGGTTACCAACAGAGGAGCAATGCCCAGCTGCCCCAATGAAATAGTAGCCGCAAAGATCACGATTGCCCAATGGCTTATACTGCCGAGCATCTGCGCTCTGGGCAGATTGGCATTACTGGCTGCTGTGCGCACTACCCCGGAGATCACGTTACCCAGGAACATACCTAGGATGAGAACGAATATTGCCGCAATAACCTTGGGGATATAGGCAAGCAGGCCGTCCAAAAGCTGAGAGGCTACTGTTAAACCGATGGCATTAACTACCATCACCAGAACCATAATCATTACCAGCCAGTAAGCGAGGTTGCAAATCATCTGGCGCGCGCTAATCTTTATGCCGCCCTTGCTTAAGATTTCGGAAACGTTCGCTTTATCGGCCACTATGTCAAAACGTATCACTACAAGTATGCGGTTCACCAGGCCTTTGAATATTTTCGCTACAATCCAGCCTACTACTAAAATAACCAAAGCGCCGATCAGGGTAGGAATAAAATTAGCTATTTTCGTGAGCATCTCCTTGACCGGTTCAATAATTAGAATCTCCCAATCCATTATATCACCTCCATGGTTTGTGAATTCTTCTCTTTCCTGCGCGACTAATCCGCCCATCACCCCCTTTCGCTTTTATTATACATCGAAAAAAGCCCTCTGCAAGCTGTGATTTGCAGAGGGCAAATAATTACGGCTTAATTTACTTTCCCAATTTTCCGGAAATCTGATGCAAAACTCCTCCTGCTATCTGCGGCTTAGGCAGCATAATTTTTCTTGCTGCCACAATAACCTGAGTAGACTTCTCGCTTGTCTTTGTTATCCTAATGGTTACACTACTACCATCCACATCGCCTTTTATGATGCCTGAGCTTTTATCCTCGCTGGTTATCTCGCCCATTTGCCTGGTGACTTCAATACTCGCCTGGTAAACAGTGTCGTAGGCAACATCAAAATCCGCCTGGGAGCTGTCTTTGCCGGTTAGCGTGGCAGCAATGCCTACGGGCAGAAAGCCTGCTCCGAGCAGGGTAGCGGCTCCGTAAATTTTAGCCCCTTTTATCGCTGTCTGCTTCATCGGCTCTGTTAATATAAGCGCGGCCAACTGCTGGACGCTGTTGATGTTATTATATGTCTTATTAATGCCTATTTCAAAAACCTGAACAGAGGGCTTTTCTCCGGCGGTCATATCCGTATATACCACCTTGCCCATATTCAAGTTGAGCGTATCTATCTGAATCGGCATTGCCTTGGAGGGCCCTGGCTTTTTCTCGCTGCCGGCAGCAGGCTCCTTCCCTGCTTGCGCAACCCTTAATGAATCTACGTTTAATTTCCCCTCTTTATTCTTAACCACGTTCACTTCTTTTAATTCAAAGACAACGCTCCTGGCATGCAGCTTCCCCGTTAATAAAGCCAGCAGGCTATAATCAACGCTTATCTCTGGGATATCTATGATTGCGCCTTTGGGAAACCCTTCGGGGTTATATATTTTAAAGTCCTTTATCCTGATTGCCCGCTTGACTACGCCCAAAGAAAAACCGCCGAGCTTAACTTGTGTTCCGAGCACCTTGCTGCCTACAACCGTCACCGTAGACTTTATTATCTGATCCTTGGCAACCGCCAGAATAACGATTATTACCGCAAGGATAATTAATATCTTCTTCATTCCTGCCTCCTTGTATTATATGTCCTTGAGAAGCTTATTAGCGGGGGATTTCTCGAGGGTATCGGCAAACCTTTGCAGGCTCTCCGAAATTGACTTCAATTCTTGGCTTTGGGCAACCGGAATATCATCAATGCCCTTCTGTTCCAGCATATCGATAATGCGTTTTATGGTAAACAGTTGCGTATCGCGGGCAGGTTGATAAGCCGTTTCTTTGTAATCCTCGGTCTTTACCTCTGAAGCGATTCCGCTTTCCACCAATTCAAAAAGTATCTGGCGCACCAGGCGAATGGGAATTTCCAGGAGACGGGAAACCTCGGTAGAGGTAAAGGGCTTGGCTGCTTCTTGAAAGTTTCTGATCAGTAAATGCGCTACCCTTAGGGTAAGCAATCTTTTAAAAGAGTAGCTCACCCGCTGAGAGTCCGGCTCAAACTCGTACATCTCTACATTCTGGTGGGCAAAAGAAACCTCCGCCCCAAAAAGCACTATCAGCCAGCTCATCTGAAGCCAGACCAGAAATAAAGGCAGCGCAGCAAAGCTTCCGTAGATAGCATTGAACTTGCCTGCCCCTACCTGGAAAACAACATATGCCCACTGGACAACCACGTAGATTGAGCCTGCCAGTATGCCTGCAAATAAGCCGGATTTGAAATTAACCTTGGTATTAGGCATAAAGATGTAAATAAACGTAAATAGCGCCCAGATTATACAGTAAGGAAGCAATTTCAAGGCAAGGAAGATAACAGGGCTTAAGGCACCTAATAAAGCAATTCTTTCGGTAATCAGCTGTACCTGAGTGGCAACGAATACGGTAATTCCGCTTGAAACAATTACTAGAAAAGGACAAATCAGCATCACGGAAAGATAATCGCTTAACTTGCGACCTAATTTACGCGCCTCTTTTATTCCCCAGATGTCATTAAACGAACGCTCGATATTACCCAAGACTTTTATCACGGTCCAGAAAAGCACGGCCACTCCTATGCCGGCAACCATGCCCCCTTTGGTATTTTCCAGTAGCGTATGGGCGAAGTTAACAGCCTGCGCGATCACTTCTCCCTGACCGGCAAACTTTTCCACGAGCTGTTTTTCCAGAAGCTTCTCAAAACCAAACCCTTTAGCTACACCAAAAGCCATAGCAAGTACAGGCACAATAGAGAGCAGGGAATAAAATGTCAGGGCCGAGGCCCTTAGCTGACATTTGTCCTCATTAAAACCGTGCAAAGCCCGAAGAAGCACTCTCAACTGCTTAATCAAAAATGATTTTCTTCGCGGCAGGTCTTTTGAACGGATTCTCCAGATATCGTGCTTAATAAAATTAATAATCTTTGTTGGCATAGCACTCCCTTGCTCTCTTGTGTAATCTGTCTTTCTTGCCGGCTGGAAACCTGCTTTACGCGCTATTTCTTTTTGCCTACCAGGAAATAGAGAATCATACCGACGACAGGTATAATCAGCACCAGGATAATCCAAAGGATTTTCTTGCCCGATGTCATTTTGCTCTTTACGGCATCAACTATGGCAATAATATCCAGCACCAAAACTACGAGGCCTATCAATCCGTTCATTTCCACCCCCTTCTAGTTTTTGGGTTTATCTAGCTTGCCTACATGCCGGGCATTACCTTCTTTACGTCTTCCATGGCGCCCTTGGCCGCAGAAGCCAATGCCTGCTTGGCTTTCTCCAACAGGTCTTTTGCCGCCTGTGAATCTTTGTCTACGTAACTTAAGATGTATTGAGCTGTATTAACTGCATTCTTGAAATCTTGCGAGTTATAAAAGGCTTTGGCTTGCTGTATTAAATATGCTGCCTTTTGCTCCATGGTTTCCATTGCTTTAGCGGCTTCTATTGCCTCTCTGCTCGACGCAGCCTTCTCTTGCGCGCAACCGCTCAAAAGCACGCTGAAAGAAAAAACCAGCGCTATTGCCAAGAATGATAACCCTTTCACGACAACACCCCCCTTTCTAAACATAATGGCAACTCTCTCTCCCTTTAAAGGGTTGCCATTGTCAATTTGACCTATTTTTTTGCCTGCGTAACTTTACTCATTTGTGCAGATTTATTTTACCGTGAAATAATCAAAAAAGCAATGGAATAATTCGGGGGCGGAATTATTCAGCAATCACAAACTCAAGCCTATCCCCGACCCCTAAGCCTACCCTCTCAAAAAATCCCTTATTTACTTCAAGCGCATAAAGCGCCTTAGCCCTGGAGGTGATATAAGTTAAATCCAAAGGCTTTAATGCCCGGAAATCGACTATCGTAAAATTTTCGTCAATAAAGGCGACTTCAAGGGGAATAAAGGTATTCTTCATATAAAAGGTTAAATAATCGCTCTTGTTAAAAATGAACAGCATCCCGCCGTCATCATCAAGCTGCTCTCTATGCATCAGCCCCTTAGATCTTTCCTCAGTGGTCTCTGCTAATTCAAATCTGTATATTTTATTATGAATTTTGGCTATTGCCTGCCTTGTATTGCTCCCTGCGCGATAAGAAAATACTATGGAAATTATCAAAATTAAGGCTAATATCGTATAATTTCTTTTCATCTGAACGCCTCTTAGGCCACTGATTGTTTGCCTGGCCTTATGTTTCTTAATTTCAAAAACTTTCCCGGCGCCTCGCGACCAGGTTTTAAATTAAGCGGAGATAAACTTTGCCTTCTGTTAAAGGATTGAGGGCGCGCTCTATCTTGAGCTCAGCTTTCTTATCCTTTAAATCAATAAGTTCATTTTTGTCCTGAGATTCTGCAATTTCCACTTTAGGCCTGAATATGTCGTCTTCATTTTCCTGGCGCACTATGGCAACTCTGTTGTCACTTAATAATACGACTGTGCCTATAGGCCATACTCCTGTTACTCTAAAAAAGGTATCCAAAAGATCCGGCTCAAAGGCGCTGCCCCTTCCCTTCATCATCAGGTTATAGATGGCATCCGGGGGATAGCCGTATTTATAACTTCGCCTTTGGCAAAGAGCGTCGTACACATCGCATATAGAAATAATCAAAGAGGCAATGTGAGGTTTATATCCAGACAATAATTCAGAATAAGCCTTTAAATCGTATCTTAAATGATGCTCAAACGAAACTACCACCGGCAAAATGCCCAAAGTATCAACATATTTTAAAAGCAGCGCTGGCCCCAATTGGGTGTGGCTTTTAATATCGGCTGATTCCTCCTTTGTTAATCTATTATTACTGCTGCGCAACTCCCTGGAAATATAAATCTTGCCGATATCATGGAATAATGCTGCGATGCCTATATCCAGGGTATCATTCTGAGAAAATCCCAGTTTAGAAGATAAATACATTGCCAAAATCGAAACATTTACGAAATGCAAAAATCTTGCTGCCTCGTCCCTTTTTATTACGGAAAATTTCAAAAACTCCTTCCGGACAGATAAATTCTCAATAATCTTGAGCAGGACAATCCTTAAAGCAAGGTGGTCTATGACAGCATTATTTAACGGCGCTTCCAAATATTCAGAGGCTTTATTAGAATAATCTTCATATATTCCAAAACTTTCTGTTGCCTCTTGTAACTTTTTCTTTATCACGGTTTCCGCAGGGGCATTAGGTGTCCTAATCTTATCTACGGCTATGTTGCGAATCCCTAGGGCAGCCAGGTATTTCTGTGAATTGCCTTCAATTTGTTCTTTTAGGGGATTGACTACAAAAGTAATGAACATTTCCAGCTCCTCTTTATGCAGCTGCGGATAAAAAATAATTCTCTCTATACCCCTTGCCCTGAGAGAGGCGATTAGTATCCCGGCGAGAGATGTTTTACTCAGCTCGAAGAAAATCTCTTTTTCAAAGACGAACTCATCGCCAACAATCCCTATAACCAGCTCATCCCTTTCTTTTAAAGTTTCTTGCGCACTCTCATATAACTTATCAATAGAGTCCTCAAATATCTTATGCCTGCCGGAATAAAGCTTAATCATTTGCGTGCAGGCAATCAAATCGACAATCAGTTCTTTAACCTTCTCTATTATTTCCATTTACTGAGAATCTCCCTGATTCTTCTTTTTATGCCCCAATTCCAGAAAAAGAGATTTTTGCTAACAGCCTTCAAATAATCTTTTGCCTCTTTTAACCCCATCTCCTCAACCAGTATTATATTTTCCAGTAAGGCTCTATTTACGGTTCTCCGGGAACCTTTGGTGGAGAAAAGAACTTCCAGAGCCTGTCCCTTGGCCTTTTCATCTTTCATTAACGCCAGCAGGGCTTCTTTTTTCAAAAAGGCATTATCTTTTTGTAGAATTGATAATAAGAACTCTTTGTCGAATGCACCCATGTCCTGCATCGCCCTTAAAACCTCTATCTTAATGTAATTTTCAGAGAATAAATATATTTGCTCTAATATATTCAAGCCCAAAGGGCTATCCACTGCTTTCAAGCTCTTGATAAGATTACTGATGAAGTCTATATCAGAAATTCTCTTCTTTAAATTCATGTTAAAAAGATGCAGGCTGTCCGGAAAAAATTTTAAAAATAATTTCAATACTGCGGCATTCACTTTATTTTCATCGAATATCCTATTGAGGTATAAATCAACCCCCAACGTGCTGGACTCTAAATAATCTGAGAGATATTGAAAATCCGCAGAAGGCTCTTCGTCCCAGATATTGTTTTCTACAAAATGGGTTATCTGTTTATCCAGCCCGTCCAATAGTAACGACATCTGGGGAGCCTCCGTTTTTTTCTTCTTTATAATGTCCGCAAGAAGCTTAATATATGTAACGTCCACACCCTGGTCTTTATTTTTCAATATCTTTGAGGCTTCTTCTATAATTGCCTCTAACCTGTCTTTGCTTTGCCATCGAAGAAGCAGATCAAGCAGAATTAAGCGATAATTGGCATATGCCAAATCGTGGTCAAAGGAAAAGCCTCTTGCACCGGAGATACTCTTTAAGAATGAAGAAAGGGTATCTAGATATACCTGGGAGCAGGAGGATTTATCGCTATCGCGCAGGAGGCTTTCTATTTTATTTCTTATCTTCTGCTTATCACCAAGAACCCTCTGATTAAGCGACTTTGCCGTTAAAGAAGCAATAGCGGGGTGTATCTCTGCACTGGTAATTTTAGAGAATAGGTCCAGGCCGGAGCTATCAAATGCATCTACATTCAAAACCTCATTGGTTAACATTTCGGCAAAATCACTTTCGGTAAAACTATTGAATAATGCTCTCATTTTCTCCAGCTCTACCTGAAAAGCGTCATCCTTGATAACGAATATATGCTCTGCTATTTTCAGGGAGCATTGCGAAAATCTTTCCTTATCCCTATCCTTGATGTAGTTAAAAAACTTTTGCAGGGTTTCTCTAAGCTCGTCATTTTCTAAAAGCTCCTTGATTGTGTAATATCTCGTCATTTTCTCAAAAATATCTGACAGCTGGATAACTTTAGAGTGATCCTGTTTCTCCAGGGCGTCGCCTAATAAATATACCCATATATCTTTATATTCGCCTGTATCTGTTTTTAATAATTCGGAATAGTCCAGCTCTTCTATGGACAGATGGGGCATATTTTCTTTATTTAAAATGTGGGCTATGCCTCCGCTTTTAATGATATCTTTAAGAGGAGCTGATATTTTATTTAAGAAAAGCGATAATTCTTCAAGTGTTGTGCCTTTTCTAATCTGCATGATTTTGATTCTGCGCTGATGAAGCCTTTTGGCTAAATCCTCGTAATGCTGACCAGAAAATTCTCTTTGGTCGACGAATATAGAATTGATGGTAGTGCCGATTACGATGGGGTCTATAAAACGGTGGGTTGAATCTACTGTATTTCTAAAATCATCAACAGCTTTTAAAAATGCCGGGTGGTCATTTGCATAAAAAGAAGCCTTATTCAAGGTTCTGATTAAACTATTGAGAAATTCTTCCGCTGCCTCTTGCCTATCCATCCAATTCTTCCCTCAAGCCAAGAATTTGTCTTTAGCTTTTTTAGTTGCACAGGGCATATTAAGCCCTTCTAAAGTCAGGTTCAGTCAAAAAAATTGAATTTCTATAGTCAAATTATACCCTTAATAAAACCCCGCAAGCAAAATTTTCCTGGAAAGCGGACTTGTGCGAAATTGAATGCGCTTTTCAGCTATTCCTAATAAAGGTGCGCCTTAAGGAATCCTTAAGCTTTCCTCTACGCCTTTCCCTGGCAATGATGCTCGTAATGAGACGGGGCGCGGCAATTAAAATCAGCAGTACCTCATTAAAGGTATAGAACCTTGTTACGAAAACATTCTTCCAGGCTATCTTTAGATATCTGGAGGGGGTATAAAAAGAGAATTTTATCTTTTTGCCTATTTTCTTCAAGGCCGCGTGGCTATACGTATCGGAATACAGTTCTCCCTTTGCGGTTACATGATAACCCGGTGTTTTTTCGGCAAGCTCCTTTAAAGGGGAAAATTTCTCGATCCTTAATTTATTGGTAGCAATAATATCGACTCCTATCTCCTTGGCGAATTGTGCGATATAAAGCATCTCCTCTTTGCTCTCCCCTATGTTACCGTATATAAAATAACCGCTGTATAAAATCGGATATTTCCTGAGTACCGCAAAATATTCTCTTATCGCTGCTTGATTGAAGCCTTTATTCAGCTGCTCCAGTATCCAGTCGTGAGGAGATTCTATCCCGATCAACAATGCCTTGAATCCGGCTTTCACCATTTTCTCCAGCAGCCTTGGATGCCTGCCAATTTCAATACGTGCCTGAGCAATGAAGCGCTTTTTTATCTTGCGTTCAATGATTTGGTCGCAAATTTCCTCTGCCCTCTTGGGATCGACGAAAAGGTTATCATCGCTGAAGAGCACTACGTCTGCCTTCAAGCTTTGGATTTCCTCAACCACGTCGCTTACGCGGCGCGCGGCATAGCTTCTTTTCTGACCCAGGGGATTTAAACTGAATGTGCAGAATTTACAATTAAAGGGGCACCCCCTGGCGCTTAATACCGAATCAAAAGTAAGATTCCCTAATTTGATGCCGTTTATTGCCATCATGTATTCGTTGTGCCTGAGGGCTCGGTCAGGCACCGGTAGCTTATCAACATCCGGAAGCGGACGGTTAGCATTATGTATAACCCGCTCCCCCCGCCTGTAAGAAATACCCAGGATATTTTTTGGCGCTATGCCCTTTAATATTTCCTGTATTGTCTCTTCGCCTTCGCCCCTGACTATGATATCTATGGCAGGGCAAATTTTAAAAAGTTCTTCTACCTTTTCCGTAGCTTTATAACCGCCTATGACTAAGGGTATCCCAGCCGGCAAGCGGTTAAGCAGCTGGCAGATTTCTTCAAAATGCCTGTCCCAGCCGATAGTGACACAGATAATATCAACCGATTCGGATATAAACTTAAGAAGCTTATCCGTATCTTCGGCAAAATCATTTTCATACCTCAGATCCAAAAGCGTGATTTTACCGACCAGGCCCTTAGCGCTCGTAGCTATATATTCCAGCCCTATGGGCGGAAAAAGCAACATCGTATCCGTAGCGCTTCCTGCAATATACGGATTAAGGAATAAGGCGTGATTATATTTAATCTTGACCTCTCTTGTTAAAGGGCTGGCTTATACAGCCATGCCCTGTCCTTGCCGAATGCCCTCTCCTTAAGTTACATTCATTTAGGTGCTCTTTTGCCTTTTGCAATTTTTGCGAGAACATATCCCTTTTTAACGCTGAAGACCACTTCCTGATAAGGATCCAACCGCCAAAACGAACTAAATGATTACGCCAAGGGCGATACCATCTCCTCCATCCTGCCTGAATATTGTGTAAAAAGAAGATTAAACTGGAAAAAGAAAATATATTTAAGACTATCATAAACATATATTTAAACTGATAAAACTTGCCCATAATCTGCCTGATAGAAGCCTGCATCTCTTCAGAGCTCATGGGCTGATCAGGCTCAAATAGGGGAAAATTACCATCATAATATTCCCAGCCCACGTCCTGAACCGGGTAAATCCTGTTTTGTGTTTGAAGCCTATGTCTTAATTCTGTCCCTGGTAAAGGACCGGGCAGTAAAACCTGTATAGTGTCAATTTTAGCTTTCCTAATAAAATCTTTAAAACGCTTTACTCGTTCAGGTGCGGACATTTTAAAATTCACTCCTTCTTTTACCGGATAGCCAAAGATAAACATGCCGTGTACCAAAAATCCAAATCTATGAAATATCTTTGTAAGGGATAGCATATCCTCGGGTCTGATATGTTTGTTCATAGCCCTTAATTCTTCCTCAATGGGTGACTCAAATCCGATGGCTACTGTGTTAATTCCCGCCTGCCGCATAGCAGAAAGTAACTCAGTGTCTTTGGCTTTATCCAATCTTATCTGGACAGTCGTATCCAGCCTTCTGCCTATGCCCTTCTGATAATCCGCAAGCATTCTGCAGAACCTGATTGTTTCATCACGTTGTTGCCCAAAAAGGTCATCGACAATAAAAAAGTGCCTGGCATCCTTTGTTTCCAAAAGGAAGCTGATGCGCTCAAGCAGCCGTTCGGGAGAAGCAAATCTTGGCTTGCCCTTAACCGTACAAAACTCGCAATCCATGCCACAACCGCGTATCCTTTCAACAGGATAAAGCTTAATCTTGGCGTAACGCACTAAGGAAAAATCCGGCAGGGGCAACTTGTCGAAATCATTCAGGGGCTCCCTTTCGGGAGTCAAGAAAACCTGACCATTTTTTAAATAGGCAATACCTTTGATTTTGCCTACATCTGCCTTACCTTGTATCGCCAAGAGAAGCTCTTTAATCGTTTCTTCTGCCTCGCCAATAACTACATAGTCAATGCAAGAATTTAAGGCCTCAACAATATTATCTCCCACAAAATGCTGGCCTCCGGCAATAGTCACAGCACCCTTCTCTTTATAAAAGCAGGCTACTTTATAAAGCCTGGGTATAGTACTGGTCAATCCCCCGTATAAGCCGATGACATCCGCAGGTCTCTGCCGTTGTAAGAATTCATGGTCAGCCCCTCTTGAATCGCTTCTTGGTCCGTATCTACGGAGGTTATTCTCATCAATAACCTCAACATCCCAGCCTTGCATTTCGTTTACGCTGCTGGCAACACACACCGGCCCCAAGGCCGTAGTCCGCTTGGCAATATCAGAATAAATGTTAAATGCCGAATAGGCGGGAATAACAACCCTAAATCTGTATCTTTTTTGGGCCGCATCAAGCATATTTTGTCTTCCGCAAGGCAGGACTAAAGGCAGACTTAAATTTCTATAGTCAGATTATACTACTAAAAATAAAATATCCCAAGCAAAATCTTGCTTGGGATATTAAAGCAGACAGCCTTGCCTGCTTTTAGGATTTGAGAATACTTATATTAATCGCCCGAGGGCCTTTTTGAGAATTTTCAACTTCAAACTCAACCTCTTGGCCTTCATTCAAAGTATCGAATTTAGTCTCTACCAGGCCACTCTGATGAAAAAATACTTCCCTTCCGTCTGTGTCGCTGATAAACCCAAAGCCCCTCTCGCGCATAAGCTTCTTTATTTGTCCTTTATGCATATCCAACCTCCTTGATGCTTCGACTCTGCTCGCCATCAATCCTGAGCGAAGTCGAAGGATTAAAAATAAGGCCCGGCATAATTGCCGGACCTGTACCTGATACGAATTACAACTTTACTACCTTTGTGGCTTGTTTGCCCTTAGGGCCTGTTTCGATTTCAAGTTCGACCTCTTGACCCTCATCTAAAGACTTATAGCCATCACCCTGGATTACGCTATGATGCACGAATACATCTTCTCCTGACTCAGGGGTAACAAAACCGTAACCCTTCTGGTTACTGAACCACTTAACTGTTCCTTTTACCATTATTTACTACACCTCCTTCTTGCTAAATTATAGCAAATAACAGCAGAAACAAAAAAAACCGCAAGGCGAATACTTTTCGGCCTGACGGCTTAGACATTTTCTCCTCTATTTACTACGTGGTTACTATAACATCATTTTCGGAATTTGTCAACATATTTATTAGTTGAAAATGTGTTCCCTCTCGTATGAAAACCTCTCGCTATTCAGAGATCTCTATAACCCAGCCTGCATAATTCAACTCTGACTCTTCCTCGCTGGTCACCCTGCAGCTCAATTGTGTAATCTTTTACAGTTCCGCCTGTGCCAAAGGTGCTCTTTAATTTCTTAGTCAACTTCTCAAGCTGCTCCTGGTTTAAAGACAAACCATAAATTATGGTTACACCTTTATTTTTTCTACCAGCAGTCTCATGCCGTATCCTCACCTTGCCGCTGGTTTCGGGTAAAGCGTTCCTTTTTATTTCACGGCAGATACACTCCTTGAGCGACTTAGAACAATCAGGACAGATTGAGCCACTGTCAGTAGAATAAATAAGATTGGGATCGGTAATACCTTTCATATTCTAGGTATCAGGCTGTGCGCCAATTAAGTATTGCGTCTGCGGAATCTATGGTTACCTGCGGCCTTCGTTCTTGCGCTTTATATAGCAATCCCTGCAGTATATCGGACGATCGTCTCTGGGTTTAAACGGGACTTCGCACTCTTTTTTGCACTCCGAGCAAACTGCCTTGTGCATCTCCCGTGACCCGCCGAACCCACCACCACCCTGATATGCCATGCTCCCTCCTTGCACAGTAAGTGCATACCGGCCAATCCGATATGGCCGGGTATTAGTTCTGCTAAAGATTTAAGTTTGAGTTGACCTGTACAGACTCAGGAGTAGCCTCAATCGCTTTTTTATCCAGTTTTCTTTGTCTCTTTGCCTCTGCCTTCTTTTTCCTGGCCAATTCTTTCTGATACTTTTTATATGAATAATTATCTCTCGCCAATATCTCCTCCTTAAGCACAAGCTTACACCAAACCATCCGATAGGTTTGGGCGTTAATCCCGCTTATGTATGTTATTATACCATATAATTATGTTTTTTAAAGAATTACTATCTTTACTGGTCTATATACGGGTGGAGATCAGATTTATTTTCTGTGTTCATTTAAAAACAGGCTCAACAAATTTCTTCAGGCCATCCCGCGATCATTCAATCTGCACTTCCACTGAATGCTCTACTCGATCATCAATGAGCCGGACAACCTTTTCCTCCTGCGCGACACCATCCACCGCAATAGACGTTATATGATTTGACGATCCTGAACACGCAAAAGTAATATGATAGAAGGTCTCCCGGTAGCGGTAATGCAGCCTCCAAGAGGGCCAACCCGCTGGAAGGCAGGGCTCGAAATAGATCCGGTCCACTTTCAACCGAACCCCCAGCAAATGCTTCACTATAAGCTGATACATCCAACCCGCGGACCCGGTGTACCAGGTCCATCCCCCGCGTCCGGCAAGGCCCTGAGAGGCATACACATCTGCGGCCATCACGAACGGCTCCACTTTGTAAACGGCACACTTATCCGCGTCATCAGAATGATGCACCGGGTTGATCATATGAAACAACTCCCAAGCCCGCTTTGTATCCCCTAAGACCGCGAACGCGATCGCCACCCAGACCGCAGCATGCGTGTACTGTCCCCCGTTCTCCCTCACGCCGGGAACATAGCCTTTGATGTATCCCGGGTTAGGGGAAGCCTTATCAAAAGGAGGGTCGAACAATCTCACCAGCGCGTGCTTCCTGTCGACAAGCTGCCGATCCACCTGACCCATGGCCCGACTGGCCCTTTCCCGCTGAGCCGCGCCTGAAAGCACCGCCCAGGATTGGGGGATCGAATCGATCCGGCATTCGCTGTTCAGGGAAGATCCCAGAGGATCCCCATTGTCAAAATAGGCCCGGAGATACCACTCGCCGTCCCAGGCATGCTCTTCAATATTCCTAGATAGTTTCCTTGCCTCCTCAGCGCAGAGCTCCAAGATGACCTTATCCCCACGCTGAGCGGCCAAGACCGCCATCGACTGAAGAACATCGAAGAGAAAAAAAGCAAGCCAGACGCTTTCGCCTTTCCCTTCGCGCCCAACCAGATTCATTGCATCATTCCAATCCCCGCTTCCCATGAGAGGAAGGCCATGCGCGCCGAACTGCAACCCCCTTTTCACGCTTAAAACACAATGCTCGTACAGTGTCCCCGAACGGACGGAGACTCTGGGCATATCGTAGTAAGATTCTTCTTCCTGATTAACCAGGGGCCCTTCCAGAAACCCGACCGTTTCATCAAGAATCCCCGTATCCCCGATATTCTCGACATACAGACAGGTCACGAAGGGGAGCCATAAATAATCATCCGAACACCGGCTACGGACTCCTCGGCCGGATGGCGGATGCCACCAGTGCTGCACATCTCCTTCCGCAAACTGGTGCGCGGCAAAGTCCAGCAGTTGCTCCCGGACCATTTCCGGTTTCGAATGGATCAACGCCATCACATCTTGGAGCTGATCCCGAAAGCCGAAAGCCCCGCCGGATTGATAAAAACCGCTTCGCCCCATGAGACGACAGCTTATAACCTGATATTGCAGCCAACCGTTGACGAGAATATTGATCGAGGCATCGGGCGTTTCCACATACACAACACCAAGGGTCCGTTTCCAATATTCCCACACCCTTTCAAGTTCATCACGCGCCGCATCGATACCGCCAAAACGCCGGATGAGATCCCTGGCGTCATCCGGAGTTTTTCCGGAGCCCAAGGTAAAAACGATCTCTTTCTGCTGGCCGTCATCAAGCTCAAATTTTACCTGCGTGGCAACGCACGGATCAAACCCCGCGCCCACTCTTCCGGAAAGCCTATCCCTTCGCATCACGGAAGGCGATGCCAGCGTTCCGTTCCTTCCGATAAATTCGACCCGGTCCCCGGTCACAAATCGCGTCGGTTCACTCACATCCAAAAAAACAGCCCGGTCGGGAAATTCCTTGTTATAAGGATTGCGGGCAAACAGAGCTCCGCTTTTGGGATCGATCTCGGTCAGGATATGCATGTGGTATTTATCCCGGAACGTCCCCATGACCAGTTCAGCAAACGCCGTCGCGCAAAGACGCCTACGGCGCCCAGAGATATTCCTGATCTTCAGGGCAGAGAACTTGACCCGATCCTCCAGGGAAACGAAAACCGTTAATTCCGAAACTATCCCGTTTTCGGTGTGCTCAAAAATGCTGTACCCGAATCCATGGCGCGAGATATAACCGGTCTTCCCCGTCGCGGGAAGAGGGGTCGCAGACCAGAACCTTCCGCTCTCCTCATCGCGAATATAGAGCGCCTCTCCCGAAGCGTCCGAAACAGGATCGTTTTTCCAGGGCGTTAAGCGAAATTCATGCGCGTTCTCGCTCCAGGTGTAGGCGCTCCCGCTTTCGGAAATCACCGTACCGAAATTCCGGTTTGCCAGCACATTGACCCACGGAGCGGGAGTGGTATTCGAGCTCGAGGTCTTGATCACATATTCCCTCCCATCCCCGGTAAATCCTCCTACACCATTAAAATAAACAAGATCGGAACGCTCCGCCGGACCCTCGGCCTCTTCTTGCGGATCATCCTGCCTGGTTGCAACGAACGGCAGGAAATTCACCTTTGGCTGGACCATATCCTCCAACTGCTCCGCCAGCGTCCCCCCGCGATCCGAAATAATAATCCGGGAGACCGTTTGTATGAGAATCCGGTCCTCTTCGGATATCTGATCGGCGCGCCTTAAAAAAATACCGCCATTCTGGCCCGCTATCTCCTTGGCATTCGCGGCGATCAACCCGATGATCCTCTCTCCCAGGCTATCGCGATAAATGGAACTATCTTCATTCCATATCAGCAGATCAACCGCCAGACCTTTCATCCGCCAATAGGCATGCGCCTGCAGCATCTGCACGACGAGATTAATATTGTCCTGGCTTTCGATGCGGACGAGAACGATCGGCAGATCCCCAGAAATACTGTACCCCCAAAGATCAGACTGGCCCCGGTTATTCCGCCGCAAAATACTCGCGCTCGACCGCCAGGCGGGATTCGCGTACAAAATGGCGCTGGCCAGACGGCCGTAAAGCTGAGCGGAAGCCTCCGTCGTATTGATCTGCTGCAAGGCAACCTGCCCGTGAGTCCACGCCAGGTTAAAAACGCGGTCGGCCAGATTCCGGTCCCTGTATTTTTCCATAAGCGCCTGCGCGGATTCCCGGCTCTCGCATATTCCGGTCACATAATCGATCGTGGCTGATTCCTCTGGCAGCAGTTCGATCCGGCTGCGTATCGAAACGATCGGGTCAAGCACAGAACCCTCACTGTCCGAAAGATTGTCCTGCCCCTCCATCGCTGCGGGATCCGCCAGCGTGCGGCCTCGTCCGATGAACTTGTTGCGGTCAGTTTCATAAGTAGCACCCACGAGCGCATTCCCGTGGACTGCCATCAGGTGCAGCATCCAGGGGAATGTTTCTTTATCGGAGCGCGGACGCCGCTTGCAAAGGATCGCCTGGTGAGACCTGATAATTTCGGTCTGGACGAACAGATTACTGAATGTCCGGTGGGCCTGATCGCTTGAGAGATCATTCAACACAACTTCCGCGTAACTGGTCACTTCAATGACACGCCTATTACGTGAACGGTTGGTGATCGTCACCCGGCGTAGTTCTATGTCATCTTCCGGAGAAACCGCAATCTCGGTATGCGTTTCGATCTGCTGATCCCTGCGCTTGAACTCCGCCCAAGCCTGAGAAAACAAGGCTTCATAGCTCTTTGGATTTTTTCGTGTCGGCTGATATGCCGAAGACCAGAACTGACCAGACTCCACATCCCGCAGATAAACAAATGTCCCGTCATTGTCCAGAGCCGCATCTTCACACCAGCGCGTCAGGGAGACATTTTGCCAGCGGCTATAGCCTCCTCCGGAGTTGGTTACCATCACGTGGTAGCGGCCGTTGGAGAGCGGGTGGACTTCAGGCACCGGAGTTTGAGGAGTCGTAAACACCCGCAAAAGGGTTTCCCGGTCTCCGAATTTTCTCAGCATTCCGGTTACTTCAAAATCGTAGAGGAACGGTTCGCTGACCGGGATGCGCTCTTGCAGAAGCAGCTCGGCTGCTTGAAACATCGGCTCGGAAAGAAAACGCCTTTGCATAGGTTGGTCCAGAAGCACATAGGCCAGAGACAAGAAACTCATACCCTGATGATGCGCCATGTAGGATTTCACGATCGCCCGGTTTTGATCCGGAGCAAGACGCGCAGGCGTGTAATCGACCGCTTCATAGAAACCATATATCCCTGCGACCCCTTCCGAGGATAAGCGCTCGAGATTCTCACAGGCCTTCTCCGGCTCAACCATCAGGGCCAGCATCGAAGCATAGGGGGCCACGACCAGATCCTCCGCGAGTCCCGGTTTGAAACCCATATTCGGGACTCCGAAAGAGTGATACTGGTAAACCATATTCGCATCGAACTTATTGTAACAGGACTCTGAGATCCCCCAGGGAATATTGTTATTGGCCGCATACCGGATCTGACCGCTAACCGCGGCCTTGTAGGTCTGTTCCAGCAGACTCCCGGCATAGGTCGGCATCACCAAGAGAGGCATGAGATATTCAAACATCGACCCGCCCCAGGAGATCAGAACAGGATCCCCTTCGAGTTTTGCAATCATCCGACCAAGCTTGAACCAATGATCCTGAGGCATTTTCCCTTGAGCGACCGCGACAAAGCTGCAAAACCGGGCCTCGGACGCCAGTAAATCATAACAACCCCGATCCACCTTATGCTCGCTGACATTGTATCCGATGGAAAGAAGGTGTGTACCCTTATCATACAGGAATTCATATTCGATGCCAGATATCTCGTTACACCGCAGCACGATATAATCGATGGCTTTAATCCGTTCGGCGGACCGTGTTCCGGCATCCTTGATCGTCTCGCGGAGTTTTAAAAACCATTCGTGGGCCCTTTTTGACTCATCATCCGCGACCAGCATGGCCCCGGTGATCTCCTCGATAAGCGGAACTAGCTTCTGCTCAAGCCTGGCCACTTCCCCAAGCGCGGGGATCTCGTCCAAAGACCGAAGAGCCTCCCGGAGCTGACCGAGTCGCTGCTGCTGTTTTTCATCCCCTGCCTCCCACATACCCGGTATTTCCGGCGCAAGCAAAATCCAGGGAGCGATAAAAGACATATCCTCCAGAAAATCGTAACACTGCCGTTCCAAGGCGCGGGCCCATTTTTTAGATTGGTCATAGTGTTTCTGATCCAAGCCCGTGAGAACCTTGGAAATATCCGTTGAAAGCTGGCGCAAAAACGTATAGATTTCCGAAAGACGCGCGGGAGAAGACTTACACTTTTCCTGAAATTGCTCGACTCTTTGGGAAACTCCCCGAAGGGGTTCGACGACAGTGCTCTTTCGGCTTTTCTCAAACTCCGCCACACTTTGATAAAGGATCTCCAGGGTATCTCCCAGCCCGTCAAACATCTTCGCGGAGATGATCTTCCGAGAACTCATTTCCCTAAGCCCCGCACGCAGGACCAGCAAATGGCCGGCCAGGTTTCCGCTATCCACCGATGAGATATAGAGAGGTGCCAGAGGCTTCAGCGTCTCCGTATTGTACCAGTTGTAAAAATTCCCCCTGAACCGTTCCATAAGGTTCAAGGTGACGAATGTTTTTTCCGTCCGCTGGAACATCATCCCCATTGAAACATAGCCAAAATCATAAGCCGTCAAATTCGCAAGAAGCGACAGGCCGATATTCGTTGGAGACGTCCTATGAGCCAGACCGCTAACAGGTACTTCCTGAAAATTGTCCGGGGGCAGCCAGTGATCCTTCTCGGTAACGAAATTCTCAAAGAACGCCCAGTTCCTCCGGGCAAGCTTTCTGAGAAAAATGGTCTGGGCTTTGGAAAGCATGATCTTACGGGGAGATGCGGGCTGGCTGATGCCGTACGCCACCGCGGGAGAAACGAACCACAGACTTACAAAAAACAAAGTTAATCCATCGAAACGCTGGAATACCGCCAAAAAAAAGACCAGCAGCACAGCGGCGGCAAGCGGTGCCAACCACATGCTTTGGTAGTAGCCAGAAATACGTTCCGATAAGGAGGCTTCTGCTTCAAGAAAAGTCTTCCATTGCAGCAACCGTCTGCGTGACACCAGCATTCGCCACAAAGTCCGCGCGATCGCGTCCAAACAATAGACCGCCTCGTGCAGCAAAAAAACGAATGAGAAGAATAACCTGAGCAGGTTCTTCCTGCATGAGGATACCACCAGGCCAACATGGGTCTTGAAGGTCAAAAGCTCGGATTTCCTCACCGCCTCCGCCAAGGACATCGGCACAAGGGGAAAACCCATGAGAGCGAGGACCAAAACCGACCATATCCAAGACGGCTGAAAACAGATCCATCCTGATAAAAACAAAAGAACGGTTGCGAAAGGAACGAGGCTTCGCCTCAGATTATCCATGATCTTCCATTGCGACAGGAAGGAAATCGGATTTTTGACTTTTGCGCCACTGTGAACGCGGACCGAGGCAAACAGCCAGGAAAGAATCTGCCAGTCCCCGCAGATCCAACGGTGCCTGCGGCTAACATCCTTAAGATACCCCTGGGGATATCCTTCGTAAAATTGGACATCGGTCACAAGCCCGGACCGGGCGTAACACCCCTCCAAAAGATCATGGCTCAATATGGCATTTTCCGGAAAACGGCCTTCCATGGATCTTTCGAAGGAATCCACGTCATAAAGCCCTTTCCCGATAAATGACCCTTCGAAGAAAACATCTTGGTAAACATCGGAAACCGTTTTGGTATACGGATCGATTCCCGTATCGCCTCCGAAAATCTTCGCGAACAACGAAGGAGTTTTCCCGGGATAACTGGGTTCGACCCGGGGCTGGAGAATCCCGTATCCAGAAACAACCCGTTGTTTTTTTTCATCATAGACCGGCCGGTTCAGGGGATGCGCGATAACCCCCACGAGCTCTCGCGCGGCATTGCGGGAGGTCCGAGTATCCGCATCCAGCGTAATAACATATTGCACATCCTGAAGCCTCTGAGTGTCCCCGAGAATCACACTGAAGCGGCCATCTCCTTTTCCGCGCAGGAGCGCGTTCAAATCCCCGAGCTTGCCCCGCTTGCGTTCATACCCCATCCACAGCTTTTCTCTTTCATTCCACCTGCGAGGCCTATGCAGAAGACAAAAAACATATTCTTTTTTCCTTCGGTATTTGTAATTCAACTTTGCGACGCCATCCTTAACCTGCGCCAGAAGCACTTCGTCTTCAGGCATCGTCTCCTGCTTGGCATCGCAAAAATCAGTTAAGAGTGCGAAATCCGTATTCGCGTCAATATTCGCCAAATACCGAACCTCCAACCCTTCGAGTAGAGAGTCGACTGTCCGCGCATCACTAATTATACAAGGGACCACGACCAAGGTATGGGCATAGGCGGGAATTCCTTCTGAAAAGTCCATCCGGGGAAGGTTTTTGGGTCTTACGAGCATCATGAAAGACCAGTTCACCATCGAGACCGCCGTCTGGCTTGTCACAAGGAAAAGCGACACCCAGAATAAAACAAGCCGCCGCCAACTCAATAGCCCCGCAGGCTGCACCCAATACAAAATACCGACGGTCAGAGCAAGAGTTATAAAAGTAATAGCGCCGAAAAACAAAACAGACGGCCAAAACGTTTTCTTGGCCTGCAGGTACTGGCGCAGAGGTAAGCGCAGGCCTAATTCGCGGCAAAAAAGCTCCAATCCCCGGTCGATCAGGTAAAAACCTACATGCGCCTTGACGTGACCGGGGCCGAATTTTTTTTCCCCGGTCTTGGCGAGCCGGATCGCGCGCGCCGCGATCTCTTCTTCTGTGATTTTGCTTCTCAAGGAAAATTGCTCAACGACATGCCGGTAGCGATCACGGGTAGCGAAAGACATCCTGCGATAATCCCCAGATGGGTCCTGGCCCAAAAGCTTTTCCACAACGCTGAGCGCTTCGACAAAATCATGCCAATCTGTGATCTCCAGAAGACGCAGGCTCCCGATCGTGTTCGCGATCGAAACCTGGTCAGACGCCTGTTTTTGGCTGGTCGCCCGAATTATCCTCTCAAGGGTGTCTCCCTGCTCCGCGAGTTTCTTTTCCAACCAGGCAAAGGGAAGATTGAACACCTGGATTTGACCATGCAAACGCCGCATGAATTCCGCGACAAAAGCATCAGAAAGCAGAGGGTTAGCCCTGGACATCGCCACAATCTCAAAGACCACCCCATCGGTATCTTTGGCCGAAACTTTGAGGATTCGCGTCGCCCAATAATTCGCTTTATCTCTTTCCGTTTGTGCCACGATCATCCGGGAGGACACGCGCCTTAAATTCTCAATAAGCGCCAGCCGCAACATGATAGGAATAGCCCACAGTTCACCAAGCTTCAAGTGGTTAACGGTTTGATAGGCCGTGACAAACTCCGTAAGCCCCTGGCTATCCAGCCGTCCGTCGCCGTGCGAGACAAGCTCCATAGCAAGCTCATACACACGCGGATAGCCGGCAAGCGGCCCCTGAAAAAGGTGGGGTAATTCACGGATGTAATGTTCCGGAAGGCATTTCTGGGCAAGCCTTATCTGCTCCTCAATAAGATAGTAGTTATCGAGAAGCCATTCTCCGGCCGGCGAGATCTTTCGTTTGGATTTACCGGTCTCGTTGAGGAGTTTATAGATCTCAACAAGGACATTTTCATTTTGCTTCAGCCGCAGCAATAATTTGTTGTGCCCCTTTTTGTAACTGACCATATGCCCTTGGGCCAGTTTTTTCGCATGCGCCTTGAACTGCTCTATGCTAAAAAGCTCGGCACGAAGAGGCTCTTCCTCGGTGATCCTGTTCCAATGCAGAAAGGCGCCGAGACGCATTTTAAGGGGTAAAATATAGTCTTGAAGAAACTTTAGAGACAATGCACGCTCCTACTCCTTTTCCGCAAGTGAGTCGCTCGAAAGATAAAACTATTAGAATGAGGAATCCTGCAATGGTTATTATACACTATAAAACGATATTTCAACTATACAAAATCTTTGAGCAGTATGTTTTATTTCGTCAATGAAACTTATACGAGAACCTTTAAGTTTCCAGCGCAAACGGCAAGGGTATTCTCGTTCTGGCCGGGCAGTAATATTCGACAAGAGGACGCCCTAGGCACAGACTAAAGAGACAAAAAAGGGCTATGATCGGTATTGCTTCATAGCCTTAGATTCTTCCAATATTTGCCCCTCGCCTAATCGCCACAAAATTCTCTTTGATAATTTCTGGGCAGGCTTGGGCACTAAATTTTTAACCAACTCCACTTCTCATCCTAATCAGCCCATAAATTCCTTCAAATTTGCGACCTAAATTGTTTTTTATAGGTAGGCAAATTTTCGAAATTTATCGGGCTAGGATGAGAAGTGAAATTTTTGTGCAGCAAAAATTTCAAGGGTGGGTGACGGGATTTGAACCCGCGACAACTTGAGCCACAGTCAAGTGCTCTGCCAAGCTGAGCTACACCCACCAATTTACGGTAAGCATATATTATACCTATACTCCTATTGCTGTAAACCATTTTCTTTAAGCAAGACTATACAAATTTTCCTTGAAAAATTAAAATTTGCATTTAAGATTAGTATATAGTTAACTAAGGAAATTCCTTAAGTACGGTTGCCATAAGAAAGGGGTTTTGAATGTTGAAAGCTGCAAGAATTTTTTTAATCGGACTACTGCTCGCTGTCTGGGAGGCTAATGCCTGCGCAACGCCTCCTGAAACAAGCTCTGAACCGTCTGTCAGCATAGTGTTTATAGTTACTGTAATTGTTGCCGTCGTGCTTGCTTTGCTTCTTTTCCATTTCGCAAGAAAGGAAAGCGCCAAGGACCTTGCGTTAAAAAGGAGCATCACTGTAGGCCCAAGCGGAGACAAGCGACCGATTGCAAAGGTAATTTCAGAAGAAATTTCTTCGCAGATAGAGCAACTCCCCTCCTCCGGGGGAGACCGGCAGAAAATAACCGGTACCATCGTAAATATTGTCAATACCGAGTTAAAGAAAAGAACAGAAGAGGTTAAGGCAGAGTTAAGTCAAAAATATGAAGAGATTGTCGAGGAAAAGAAACAGACCATAATCACTGTCCAGAAAAAATATAAGAATGTCGTTAAGGAAAAACAGCAGACGGAATCGGTTGTGCGCAGCATTGCAGAGGGGCTGGTAGTAGTCGACGCTAAAGGCAATGTCCTCCTGATGAATCCGGCTGCCGAAAAACTGCTGGGAGTTCAAAGGAAAAAGAAAATCGGAAAGCCTCTCATGGAGAACATCAAAGATGAACAGCTTATTTCCTTAGTAAAAGATACTGCCAAGGGCAACAGGGAAATTGAACTCACTAGTCAAAATGCCGAAACCAAGAGAATACTCAGGTCAAGCAGTGCGGTAATCGAGGATGAAGACGGCAAGACCGTAGGGATGGTTGCCATGTTAAGCGATGTCACCAAACAGAGAGAACTGGAAAAGTTAAAGTCTGATTTTGTCTCAAAGGTCTCTCATGAATTGCGTACCCCCATTGCAATAATCCAGAATTCTCTGGCTGTGATGCTGGAACAGACTGGCGGTTCTCTCAGCGAAATCCAGGAAAAGTTCCTTACCATTATTAAACGCAATCTGGAAAGGCTGCATAAATTAATTAACGACGTTCTCGACCTCTCAAAGCTTGAGGAAAGGAAAATGGTTTTAAAGCCCGAGCCCTGCTCAATGGATAAGATTATCGAAGACGTCTGCGAAAGTATGAGTGCCTGGGCAAAAACTAAGGCTATCGGGATAGAAAAGCTGGTTCAAAACAACCTCCCGCAAGCACAGATAGACCAGTTAAGGATAATTCAGATTTTCAACAATATCGTCGGGAATGCCATCAAATTTACTCCTCGTAATGGCAAGATAACCATCAAGGCTCAAACGGCAGGGAATAATCAGGAGATTTTAATCAGCGTAACTGATACCGGAGTCGGTATAGATAAAGAAGACTTGCCTAAAGTCTTTGATAAGTTTCAGCAGGTAGGAGAAAGAACCTGGACTGATATAGGCGGTACAGGGCTGGGCCTATCGATTGCAAAAGAAATAGTAGAACTGCATCACGGAAGGATCTGGGTGGAGAGTGAAAAGGGGCAAGGAACAACATTCTTCTTCACCTTGCCCGTAGTATAATAGGTGGTTGGTTGAAGCAGAAATTAATTTTTGAGTAGGTCTTCCTGTGCAGGCTGCGATTCCTCATCTTCTGGTTGCTCAAGCGTAAAAACATCCAGCAGGCTCTTGCCTACGGAAAACGCTCCCCCGACAATGGCCTTGGTTGCCCCGGTTGTTCCCCTTGCCACGCCCCCCACCAGTTTAGCAGGTAGTGCTGCCACATCCTCAATACTCACCTTATCGGATTTCATTGCCCGGTTAAGCGTATCTTCGACTGCCTGGTTAATATCGCTAACCCCGAATTCCGGCTTATCCATCTTTGTGCGTACGGTAAAATTCAACACGACCTTACCCTGATTTAATGAGCGGAACATCCCCAGAATCACAGTGGTAATCTTTTCTGCTTTTTGCTCAGGCTGTTCAGGCGGCCGCGGTTTGAATTGAATATCTGCCAATTCCAGCCGGCATTGAGCGACAACCTCATTATCCCGACCTTGGATATCGCTTGTAAAATTCAGGCTTGCCTTATCTATGCGTGCGCCTTCCAAATCCACCCATTGTGAATAATACGGGTGCAGGTAAACGCCGTCTATATTCTCGATCTCGATTCTGGCCTGCATATCCCTTTTGTAAAGGTTTAACCAACCGGATGCATAAATCGAACCTTCGGCCGAACCCTCCTGCCAGGGTATCTTTGTCATCAACTGAAAATTACTAATCGCCGATTGAGAAGCCAGGCATAAATTATCCACATCCAGCAAAATATCCTTTAAGCTTATTGTAAGTCCTGGCTGAGGAACAGTACGGTCAATCAGGTTTATAACACCGTCTTTTATTCTCAGGTATTTTATAATTACCGGTGGCAGAGTATGGGTCTCTGCTGCCGGTGAAACCGGTGCTGCTTTAGCCTTAACTAAGATTTCGCGCTTATCCCTTACCTGGCTGTTGATTTTTGCTGTCTTGTTTTCAGGTGATTCAATTACCCAATCAAACTTCGGACCTGAGATTATGAGTCTGTCGAGAATAATCTTGCCGCTAAGCAATCCGAATAAATGAGGGGAGACGTAAATATAATCGATATCTGTCAGGCCCTCAATCCTCAAATCGCGTATTTCCGCCCCCAGGGGCATCTTAAGCCCCAAATAGCCGATGTTTACGCGCTTATTAAGCGCTTTCTCCAATTGCTGCGTGAGCAGTACCCTGCCCTTAAGCGAAACAAAGATATATGCCGTGCTCAGCAGTATAATCAGAATCGCCAATAGGGAAGTTAATATGATCTTTAAGATTCTCATCTTTGATTTTGGTGCGCCTGGCGTGATTCGAACACGCGACCCTCTGCTTAGAAGGCAGATGCTCTATCCATCTGAGCTACAGGCGCGTCACTAGCTAGTGTAAGATTAAGCACTTCGGGGCGACAGGACTTGAACCTGTGACCTCTTGGTCCCAAACCAAGCGCTCTAGCCAAACTGAGCCACGCCCCGTTATTTAAATACGCAGACGCGATTTTTGCCCTTTTGCTTTGCTTCCAGCAAGGCACTTACAACTCTACGAGTCAACTCTTCTTTATCTACGCCAACTTTATGTTCGACGACGCCAATGCTTACCGTAAGCCTGGCCATTCCCAACGAGGTACTCCTGTCTTCGGCAAATACAGAATAGCCGACTGTCTCCCTGATCTTCTCTCCGACAAAAATAGCCTGTTTTAACCGGGTATTCGGCAAGATCAGCATAAATTCCTCCGGCCCATAACGGACAGATGTATCCACCCGGCGCGTGTTTTCTTTTATTAATTTTCCTATTTTACTTAAGGCGCTATCTCCCGCAGAATAACCGTAGGTCTGATTATACCAACAGAAATTATCAATATCTAACATCGCCAGGCTCAAATGGCACCGATAACGCTCTGCGCGATAAATCTCTTCCAACAGCTGGTCCTGAAAATAGCGATGATTGAATAACCCGGTTAAGGCATCAATCGTCGAGTTTTTCGCGTTATTTTCCAACAATCTGATGTTCTCTACATGCAGAGCAAAGTAATGACAAAAGAGATTAATCGTATTTAATTCTTCTTCAGTAAATATGCTTAAATCCTTTTTATCAGTCATATTTAATATACCGAATATTCCCTTTTGTACCTTTACGGGAACGATAATAAATGATTTAGTCTTACAACGCAATACCCTGTTCTTGATTAAATCAGGGAATTCTGCTTCCACGTCTTTGACCAGCAAAGGCTTGCCTTGTTTGGCTACCCAGCCACCAAACATCTCACCCAATCTGATTATTGATTTACCGTCTGAAAAGTCTAACCCATGAGAAGCCTTAATAAACAACTCCCCCCTTGTTTCATCCAGCAGCATAAAGGAGACCCTTCCCGCCCTGAATATCTCAGCTATCTTATTGACAAAAAAAGCGATTAATTGATCGATGTCTTGAAAGGCATGCATCTGGGCGTCTATTTCTAATAGCAAGTCAACCAGGGCATGGTTTCTATTCTGTTTTTCCATTTTATTTTTGATTTTGTTTGATTAAGTATAACATCGACTATATCTTTGTCAACCCATTCGGAATGCCGGAATATTTCTTTATTATCTGCCTTGCCATGGAAAGAGCGCGAAAGCGATGACTAATCTTGTGTTTAATCCGCGGACCCAACTGAGCAAAGGTCTTCTTATATTTAGGAATGATAAATAAAGGGTCGTAGCCAAAACCGGATGAACCGCGCAACTGGAAGGCGATTATCCCCTGGCAATAACCTTCGGTTACCCCAAGCAAGCCGTGTTTATCAAATAGCGCAACGCTACAGACATAGCGCGCCTTTCTTTCTTTGATCGGCAGGTCTGCCAACAACCTGAGCAACTTCAGATTATTCTTCACATCATTTTTATCCCTGCCGGAAAAACGCGAAGAATAAATTCCCGGCTTCCCTCCTAAGGCGGCGACTTCAAGACCGGAGTCCTCTCCCAGTGTTAGCTTTCCGGTAAAGCGCGCAATCAGGCGTGCCTTTTTTATAGCGTTCTCTTCAAAGGTCCTTCCATTCTCGACAATACGGGGCGCTTGGGGATAATCGCGCAAAGAGGTTATTTTAAGTTTGAACTCCCGGAGTATTTCCTTTATCTCCTTGAACTTCTTGTAATTCCTGCTGGCTACCACCAGCTCAATACGTTTTTGTTTTCCGCTCACAGTATGCCTTTTAGTAAATTGCGCTGGACTTTGACTAAATCCAGAATGCCAGCCTTGGATAATTCCAGCAGCTGATCCATCTGCTCCTTGCTAAAGGGATTCCTTTCTGCCGTACCCTGGATTTCAATAAACTCGCCTGCCCCGGTCATTACCACATTCATATCCACCTCTGCGCGGGAATCCTCCTCATAGCTTAAATCCAGGCGGAGCTGTTTATCAACTATTCCCACACTGATAGCAGCTACAAAATCATTAAGCGGTAGCGATTGAATCAGGCCCCTTGCCCTTAATTTAACCAGGCTGTCGGCTAATGCAAGAAAGCTTCCGGTAATGCTGGCTGTTCTCGTTCCCCCGTCTGCCTGAATTACATCGCAGTCAATCCAGATTGTGCGCTCTCCCAAATCCTCCATCCTGGTTACCGCACGCAAAGACCTGCCGATTAATCTTTGTATCTCATAAGTCCTTCCGGAATTCTTGTTACGGGAAACCCTCGCCTGGCAGGACCGCGGAAGCATGCCGTATTCAGCAGTAACCCAGCCTGCGCCACTCCCCTTTAAAAAAGAAGGCACAGACTCTTCTATCGAGGCAGTGCAGATAACCCGCGTATTGCCTAATTCGATAAGGCATGAGCCCTCGGCAAAATTAATATAATTGCGCTGAATCGCTACCTTGCGAATCTCGTCGGGCTTACGTTTGTCAACTCTCATTACCGGTTACTCCTTCCTCACGTTATAATGCTTCTGCCCTTGCTGTCAACTGCCACAACTAAAGGAAAATCCTTCACCGCTAAACAGTATATTGCCTCCGGCCCCAAATCCTTATAAGCAACCGGCTTCATTGCTGTCACATATTCAGACAATAAAGCGCCGCAGCCGGCAAGGGTGAGGAAATAGACTGCGCGGTTTTTCTTTATCGCCTGAATTACTTCTTTTGAGCGCCTTCCTTTGCCAATCATAGCGGCTAGGCCTGCCTTAAGCAGTGCGGGAGTGAATTTATCCATACGCGAACTTGTAGTCGGTCCGCAGGAGCCGATAATCCTGCCCTTTGCAGCAGGAGTCGGTCCGCAATAATAAATAACCTGGCCATGCAAAGCTAACGGCAGACTCTTTTTTCTGCTGATACGCTCATATATTTTTTTGTGTGCCTGATCGCGGGCGGTATAGATGACTCCGGATAAGAAAACCTCCTCACCTGCCTTTAATTTTGCGATTTGTTTTTTTTCTAAAGGAGTGCTTATTTTTTTCATTATAATTTCCCGGTTGCGCTCCTCAGGGCATGACAGCTAATGTTTATTGCCACAGGCAAACCGGCAATATGCGTAGGGTGCGTCAGGATATTTACACCTAAACAGGTAGCCTCACCCCCCAGGCCCATGGGCCCGATGCCGAGCTTATTTATCTCTTTTAATAAATCATGCTCCAGCTTAGCAATATAGCTTTTGGCCTTCTGACCCTGCAAGCCACTCACTCTTTTCAACAAGGCTTTCTTTGCTAAAAATGCCGCATAATCAGCTGTGCCGCCTATGCCTATTCCCAGAACATAGGGCGGACAGGCATCTGGCCCGGCATCCTTGACGCTCCCGATAATAAACTGCTTCAGCTGCCGGATATCTGCGGTAGGCAGGAACATCTTCAGGCTGCTTTTATTCTCGCAACCAAAGCCCTTCGGCAGGACCGCTAACTTTAAATTTTTGCCTTTCACCAAATCCAGATGGATAATTGCAGGTTTATATCCAGGCCTTGTCCTGACTAATGGTTGATTCACAATTGAATTCCTTAAATATCCTTTTTGATAACCAAGCTGGACTCCACTGTTAATTGCCGCCTTCAAATCGCAGGCTACCTTTAAATTATTGCCCAACTCGGCAAAAACAACTGGCAGGCCCGTATCCTGACAGATAGCTAAATTACTTCTTTGGGCAATGCGTGCGTTACGGATAATTGCCCCTAACATATGCCTTGCCCTCAGCCTTCTTTCTCTTTTATAGGCTGACTCCAATGCCCTCAGCACATCCGGCCGCAATTTGGTATTTGCCTCAATGCAAAGTTTTGCTACTGCCTTTTGAACAACTGAAAAATTTAATTTTTTCATCTTTTATATTCGGCTGAAACCGTTGTTTTAATCCCCCCGCGCACATTAAATTCTCCGGTAATCCGCAACCAGCGTGGGTTGCAGGCTGCTGCCAAATCCCCAAGCATCCTGTTTATTACGTGTTCGTGGAATATGCCGAGATTGCGATAGAATATTGTGTAGAGCTTGAATGATTTCAGCTCGATACAATATTTATCAGGCGAATACTCTATTTTGATAACGGCAAAATCAGGCAGTCCGGTCTTGGGACAGATACAGGTAAACTCAAGGACCTCTAAGCTTATCGCATACCGCTTGTCTGGATATTTATTCTGCCATACTTCGATTACCGGAGTCTTAAGCTTCCTGATATCTTTCTGTAAACCTTCGTAACGAGAATTGCGTTCGTTCACCCCGCTAGACCTCTCTTTCTTTCTACCTGTTGGACGATTAGGTCTAATGGGGCTCATCTTACTCCGATCATTTTATGCAACTGAGGCACAATTCTTACGTCTGATAAAGATTGAAGTGAAAATCTCTTAAACTCCAGGATTTTATTCGTAAGCGACGAACCGGACTCGAATGAATTCGGCTGCAGGATAAACGGGACAGCCCGGTTGACTCTGGATATAACTTTAACTGCCTGCTCTAAATCACTATAGACTGTAGAGTGGCAAATCACTGCCTTAATCAATACCTCTTTTTGAGTAGCCAGTTTTAAAAACTCCTCGTGCTCCTGCCAAAAACGCCTGAGCCCGGTTGAAGATGGAAATTTAAAATCAATGGCAATAATATCGATATAATCGATGACCGCTCTCAAGGCGCCTGGCAGGGTAGCATTGGTTTCCAGATATATTTCTAAGCCTGCCTGCTTAAGCAAGGGCAGGAACCGGCTTAAGAATTCTTTTTGCACTAAAGGCTCTCCTCCGGTTAGAGCGACTGAATTGAGTCTGCTAAAGCCGGATTTTAAATAATCGCATAAATCAGCTGGCGCGTATTCCTTGAATGCGCTTAATCTGGTATCGCAGAATGCGCAGCGCTCCAGATTGCAGCCAAAGAAGCGGATAAAGACCTGCTCCTTGCCCAGATGAATACCTTCACCCTGGATGCTCTGAAAAACCTCAGCAATCCTTGCCTTCATCTCTCCATTAGGGGGTCGAGAAAGCCTGCCTCGGCAAAGCCTAAGGCGCGAAAATGACAACTTTCGCAACTGGCACAAGGCCTACTTCCCCCTTTATAACAAGACCAGGTCAATTGAAACGGAACCCCAAGACTCATTCCCAATTTGATGATCTCCGACTTTTTCTTGCCAATCAGGGGAGTAAAAATCCTTATTCCCTTCCTGCTTGTTCCGGACCTTGTCCCGCTTTTGATTACCCTATCGAATGCCTGAAAAAATTCCCTGCGGCAATCCGGGTACCCTGAATAATCCTGGGTATGCGCGCCAATAAATATTGCACTGGCTCCGGCTACCTCGGAAAAGGAAAGGGCAAAACTTAAAAAAATAATGTTTCGGCCGGGTACATAAGTGCCGGGGATTTTATTCCCGGACCGCCTCCCTGCCTGCCTTTTCGCCTGCGGTATCCTGATACTCTTATCTAAAAGGCTTGAGCCTTTCCAGGGAAATTGAATATTTAAAATTTTATACGGGCATCCCGCACTCTTGGCAATCTTTTTTGCCGAGCTGATTTCTTTCTTATGGCGCTGGCCGTAATCGAAAATAAGGCATTGACAATCAAGCCCCTGTTGCCTGGCATAATAAAGGGTGACTGCCGAATCCAAGCCGCCGGATAAAAGAACAATTCCCTTTTTAAGCGCCATAGTAGCAGGCTGAGGAATTATCCGATTCCCAAACCGTTACCGACTTAACTCCCGGAGTCTGAGTTTTGAGTCTATTGTATATATACCTGGCAATATTCTCTGAGGTGGGGTTTACCTTACGAAAAAATTGAAGGCGGGAAATATACTTATGATCCAGCTTATCCAAAACCCTGTGCAAGCGCATCTTTAGTTTTTTGAAATCCATAAGCATCCCTGTTTTATCCAGTTTTTCTCCGCAAACGATAACCTCAACCTTCCAGTTGTGGCCGTGAAGCTCTTCGCAGCGCCCGCGGTATCCCCTTAGGTTATGCGCTGCGCTAAATTCACCGCTTACCTTAATCTCAAACATCCGTTATCCTCTTGACTTTGGAGATGCGATGCCCCAGGAAGCGCACTGCCTGGCGGGAAAACCCTTCGGCGTCATCGGTAACGTAAAACCTGCATCTGCCTCTTCCTGCGGTATCGGTTCTCCTTGCGCCTTGAGAATCACGCAGAATCTGCTCAACCTGACTTACCACCTGCCTTGCAGAATCAATCAGCCTGACTTCACTGCCTAAGACTTTCCTAATCACCGGCTTAAGTAAAGGATAGTGTGTACACCCGAGAATCAATGCATCCAGTTTATGGTTTTTTTTGATGAACGGTTTAAGATATTCTTCAGCAACAGAGATTGTTTCCGCGCGGTTAAGCCAACCCTCTTCAACCAGGGGTACGAATAACGGACATGCCTGGCTGACTACCCTGACTTCCGGGTCTATTTTTCGTATCTGGCTCTCGTAAGCCCTGCTTTTTATGGTGGCGCGGGTACCGATTACGCCTACGCATTTTGTCTTCGTGATCCTTGCTGCCTCCTGCGCTCCCGGCTGGATGACACCGATTATGGGAATACGAAAATGCTTTCGGATAACCTCCAGTGCGAGGCTGGAAGCAGTATTACAGGCAATAATAATCAGCTTGGTATTTTGTTTCAGCAGAAAGAGGATATTATTCAGCGTGAATCTGATTACCGTGCCCGGTGATTTCGTTCCGTAAGGAAGCCGGGCAGTATCGCCTAAATAAATTATGTCTTCGGCGGGCAGCTGCCGTTTCAATTCCTTAACCACAGTGAGCCCGCCTAATCCTGAATCAAAAACACCGATTGGTTTCATTGGGTTTAACAGATAAGAAACGCTCATTCCCGGGCCGGATGCAGTGATTCTTAAAAAAGAACCACACCGGGTTGCCGAAACGACAGCTCCAACGGGTTTTGCACCCGGCTCGGGAATGTGCGTCGCTGATTTGGTGGAGGTGCGGGGATTCGAACCCCGGTCCCTAAGCAACCAGATAAAAACCGCTACATGCTTAGTCTATCTTTTAGACTTGATCCAGAAAACTCCGAAAGACAGGATTTTTCAGGACGCAGCCTTTAAGAGTCTTGCCCCAGCAATAAAGGCTAATGCACCGGAGCCAGCCTACTAATCGCCCTATTGCATCCCGTAGGCTGGATGAATAGAGGCTTCGGGCTTAATTAAGCCCGAAGGCTGGTAAGAACGCTGGTCCAGTCACCATTGCTAGTGACGAAACAGGCATTCCTAAACGTGACACAACTTGTGTGTTTGCGTTTATGTTTTGCAAGGTGTTTTACGAGGCCTCCTTGCCACCTCGGCATGCTGCTTTTACCCGACTTACCTAGGTCGAGCCCTTTCACCCCCGATTTTCTATCTATTACGTGTTGCAAAATCGTCCTGCCGAATGTAGCAACTACCTTCTTCTGCTCTTTATCGCTCTTTTTATCTCCAGAGCCGCCTGCTTGCTCCTGATGTCCCTGCGCCGGTCGTATAATTTTTTGCCGCGGCATAATGCCAATTCAATCTTGACAAATCCCCGCTTGTTAAAATAAAGCCTTAACGGAATTAAGGTAAGCCCCCGCTGAAAAACCTCCTGGCTTATCTTGGCGATTTGATTCTTATGCAACAAGAGTAGCCGCAGCCGCTTTGGCTCTACATTAAAGATGCTTGCCTGGAAATAAGGGCTGACATGCATATTATACAGCAAAACCCGGCCATTTTCAACCCGCGCAAAGCTATCATCCAGGGTTACCCTGCCCTCTCGGATTGACTTAACCTCGCTGCCCTTAAGTTCAATCCCTGCCTCCCAGGCCTTAAGCACTGAATAGTCCCGGCGGGCCTTGCGATTGGTTACGGTTACCTTATCCATGCCAGACTTAAAAACAAGGGTATGCTGATCAGGCTGAACAGGTGGGTAAACAACACTCCCTGGCTGATTAATAAATCTTCCCTTTTATAATGCGTAATAATCAATGAAAGCGATGTAGCAGAAGGCATAGCCAATTGCATGATCATCAATAAGCCGAACAGGCGCGGAGGAGAGAATCTCCAGATCAACAACAAGCCCAGAAAGGGCAGAATAAAAAGCTTGGCCAGGATTAATAAAAGAATCGGCTTCAGTTGCAGTCTGCTGACTTTAATTAAGCCAAGGCTGCCGCCGACCACAAGCATTGCCAAAGGCAAAGTCGAATCTCCCACCATGCGCAGCGGCTTTATGATAACTTCCGGAATAAACCTATTCAAACCAATCCAAACCAGAACCATGGTAATCAACGTAGCCAATACCGGAGGGCTGAAAAAACTGGTTAATTCAAGTTTTTTCTCTTGTTTACGGGACAAAAAATATACCCCCAAAGACCAGATCACAAGATTAAATCCGAGCAGAAACAAAAAAATGTAGATAAACATCAGGTGTTTATCATCTGGCTTTAAGAGGGCGGCTGCCAGGGCAAGCGGAAGATATCCTGAATTCTGAAAGGCAGTCAGACTTAAGAACTGTCGCCTGCCTTCCCCTGCCTCAAGCAGGCTGACAAAAATACCACCTGCCAAAAATCCCAGAAGAGTAACCGCAAAACTGGCTAACGTAAAAACCCACCAGGCAGGTTCAAGGTCAAAGCTGAAGCCCTGGATTAACTGCGAGAAAATCATTGCCGGCAAAGTAACCGTAATAACCAGGCGGCTGAGTATATCCATCCCCTCTCTGGTGAGAATTTCCTTCTTTACCAGAAAGTAACCGATTGCTCCCAGGATAAAAATCTGACCCACTGCTCCCGAAACCAGCGCAAATGACTGCCCGAACATAAGCTAATTATACACCAAAATCAGACCCCCGCAATTCATATTTGAGTTAGGACCGGTTCTTGATCTGTTCGAGGACCGGTCCTTACGCTGAACGGAGAAGTGTCCCTATATAATTAAAATTCGAACGCTTTCCCGAACAAAAATTTCTCTACGGAGATAGGGGACACTTCTCCGATTGGATCCAGAAACGTTCCCTGATTGGCTCAAGAACCGGTCCTAAAGTTTGATTGACAAGTTATCGGCGATAATATATACTTGAAACTGATTATTGCCGAGATGGTGAAATTGGCAGACACGCAGCGTTCAGGGCGCTGTGGGCTCACGCCCATGGGGGTTCAAATCCCCCTCTCGGCACCACTTCTTACGCTCAAGCCTTAGGATTCCTTCCGGATTTATTGAGGGTGTGGTTCCTGCTCGATATTAATATAATCGTCGAATGTAAGGGGCTGGCCTAATTCCTGTTTTACCACGCGGATTCTATCCGGTACATAAGGGTGGGTTTTAAAGTACGCCTTCGGCCGTAATGGGCCGCGGCGGTCAGATTCCTGCAAATCCTCCAGGAAATCTATCATCCCCTGGGGGTTAAAACCCGCGAGTTTTGCGTAGCGCGCTGCCAGCTGGTCAGCCAAAAGCTCATCCTCACGGGAATAGCCGGTGATTATCTGGGCAAATGCAAGGTCTGCTCCGGCAACCAGGTTTCCGCTTCCAGTAGCCTGAGCCATGAGAATCCTTAAGAAATTATACCCCATCATTGCCTGCAGCTTCTTAACGCTGTGACGGGCAACCACGTGACCGACTTCATGCGCCAGCACTCCGGCCAGCTCGTCATCGTTATCACCTACTCGTTCAATCAATCCGCTGTTAACGTAAATAAAACCTCCTGGAAGCGCAAAGGCATTTATCTCCTCATCCTCAATCACCTTAAAATGATAATCAATTTCCTTGCGGTCGCAAACCTGCGCAATCTTCTCACCGATATCCTCCACCCGTTTTTGAATTAAAGGGTCTTCGGTTAGCTCATATTCTTTTTCCACTGCCTTGACTATCGTCTCCCCCATCCTGACTTCCTTCTCCGTGCTGTAAAAGATCCATTCCTCTTGTTTGGTAGCCAGATTGTATTCTGTAACGCAACCGCCCAAGAATAAGAGGGGAAGACAGGCGAAGGTAAGTATCAATAAATTGACTCCGAATTTCTTGAGCATCTCATAAAGCCTGGCCAGGGGAAGACCGATGACGTTATAGAAGCAGCCTTCTACCCTGGGGATAAAAAACGCGCCTCTACCCTGGATATCAAAACCCCCTGCTTTATCAAGGGGAGAAGCGAAGGAGAAATATTCATCAATTTCTCCTTCGTTCAATCTGTTCATAAAAACCCTGGTTTTTACACAATCAACCTGGGTCTTTTTCTTATCCAGGTCAATTACTGCCACGCCCGTATAAACCCAGCAAGACCTGCCTGACAATCTCCTTAGAGTTTGCCTGGCTTGTCTAAGGTTTGCCGGCTTGCCGAATACCCTGCCCTTCTGCACGGTAATCGTATCCGCGCCTATAATTATACCGCTCTTAACCTGCCCGGAAACCTTTCTTGCCTTTTTTAGTGCGTTGGACTTTGCCAATTGTCTGAAAGAACCAGCGGAATGCCTGCTTTCTGCTATCCTACTGGGAATAACCTTAACCCGCAGACCAAGATTCTTAAGTAATTTCTCGCGCGCTGGAGAAACCGATGCTAAATATATCTTTCTGTAAGACAATCCTCGCTCCCATTCTTATTATTTTTCCTTGGATAAATTGATAGGGTCTGCCGCCGTCAACATCATCCCAAGCATAACCCAAAACAAAACAGATAATTGCAAGGAATATAACTGCGTATCAAAAAAGCTATGCACAAGGAATCCGAAAATCGCACAAATAACACCGAGTAGCAGGTAGGGATTGCCTGCGAAAGAAATTTTTCCTGAAGAACCGTCCTTCGGTGATTGGACTTTAAAACAAGAGCCCCTGAATGCCTTTATCGCTTTATAGAGAATTGAACCGAGAAACAAAAGAAAGCTCAATAAAGCAAATATCCCTGTTTCTGCCCAGATTTGCAGATAACAGTTGTGCGCATAAGGAATTTTTCTCTTTTTGGGAGTATAATGCGAACTCTGCGCCATATACGTACCCACCCCTTGGCCCAGAAAAGGATTCTCTTTAATCATCGCGAATGCCGTATCCCAATAGAGAAATCTATTCGCATCTCCGACATATCTCTTTTTTTTCTGACTAGCCGCTTTCTGAAAGTATGCTGTTTTAAAAGTATATGCCACTCTCTCTCTTGCCTTCGGCATCAGGGTTATCAAAAGTATGAAAATACCAACAATAATTAGGACCCTCCTGTTTAGGCGCGAGAGGAATAACATCAGTAGCGCAGCCGCCATGAATCCCAACCAGCCTCCCCGAGAAAAGGTAAATAAAAGACAAAGACTTAATAAGGCTACCATAAGAAACAAAACAACATAATAAATTTTCTTTTTAGCCTTTATTAAAAAGAGCGAAACCGCTAAAGGCAGAATACAAACTAAATAGGTAGCCAAGTCATTATAATGTTTAAAGGGACCGGTAATAATATGTATCCTCATTATTTTCTTAAAAACCAGCGGCCTGTGTCTTAAAAACTCAATCCCTAAGAATTGCTGGAAAAGGACATCGATACCAACAACTGCCCCCATAACCAGAAGAATCGTCACGGCATTTCTGAGGCGCTTGGAGTCAGCCAAGGTGTCTCCGGCTGCTAAAAAGATGAAAATATATTCTAACCATTTGGCAAATAATGCCCTGACGCTAATTTTAAGAAAGGGCCCACTGTTAAATAAGGAAAGTCCGCAAAAGATAATAAAGAAGAGAAGAAATAAGTTGGGGAGTTTCTTAATAAATCCAAATTCCGGCTTGATCATTTTTTTGATAATAAAACTTAATATAGCCCAACCCGTAAATATTTCAGTTGCCGCAGCAGAGATGGGTATAAATAATATCAATCCATATAAACAATATTCGGTTATTCTGTCGAAAATGATTAGCGCCTTTTCTCTCATCTTTATCTCAATACGCCCCTTGCTTTTTAATCACAACCATTATTGTCCAGAAAAGAATCTTCAGGTCTAGTCCAAAAGACCAGTTATCGATATACCACGAATCCCACTTAACCCAGCGATAAAAAGACAGGTCTGAACGGCCCCGAATTTGTGCCATACCGGTTAGCCCCGGCTTTATATTTAAGCGCTTCATATGTTCATGATTGAATTTTTCAGATTCCTCGACTGGAAAAGGCCGGGAACCTACCAAACTCATATCTCCTTTTAACACATTAAATAACTGAGGCAGTTCATCTAAACTGAATCTTCTTAAGATTCTGCCAATTTTTGTTATGCGCGGGTCGTCCCTTATCTTAAAAATAACTCCCCCCTTAGCTTCATTTCTTTCCACAAGGGCTCTTTTTAATCTATCGGCACCCCTTACCATAGAACGAAACTTATAAAGATTAAACACCTTACCCCGTTTGCCCATTCTCTTCTGAATAAAGAATACTGTGCCGCGCGAATCTAATTTAATAAGAATAGATAGCAATATGAATAAGGGGAACAAAAGTATAATTAAAGTTAGTGATACCAACATATCAAATACCCTCTTCATCGTGCATTCGCAAGCAATCAGCCTTCTTTCCTGATAAGTAAGGACGGGTAAAAACCCGATATGGTTTAAGTGTAACTGCCGGGTGGATAACTCAAAATTATCCGGAACAATCCTGACCCCAACGTGTAACTTATTGGCTTGATTAAGAATTTCGCTTATCCTTTTTCTTTCCGAAGGCAGGGTAATGAATATTTCATCTATAAACAGCCTTTTACATATCTTCTCGAATTCGTTTAATTTACCTAAAATAGGCAAAGAATCATAAAGGAACGCAGTATTTAATTTATCGTCCAGAAACCCTAAAACCTTCATTCCGAGAAATGGCCTTAACATAATTTCTGAAAACAAGGTCCTGCCTACGTTACCAGCTCCAATAATCAAGGTATTGAAATTTAACAACCCCCTCTTTATTAATGCTCTTAAAATAATTCTTTTTGTTGTACGG
>JBHPGP010000001.1:0-81168 GCA_042570305.1 Candidatus Omnitrophota bacterium | reverse complement strand
CAGACAATAACGAAAGTAAAATTTCGCCGGGCAGTTTAAATACATGTCTATGCTGGTAGCAGAAAACGCATGCCCCCGGAGGATCTGCATGGTCGCAGACCCTTTTTTTAAGGAGAACTCTTCTCTTGCCGGGATTAGTTTAAACTCAATACGCTTGATTCTTTGGGGCTCGTACAGCCTGCCCGCCTTCTTCTCCTCCTGCCAAATAATCTCTTCGACCAATCTGGAACGGGATTCATTATTCCGTGAACAGGACTTAAAGAACAGAAACACATTCGTTGCCGAACCCACCAGCCTGCGAAAGTGATAGCGCATAACCTGCTCTCTTTGATGATAGTGCCTTAAGCCTAGGATAGGAAATACGCCTTCCGGGATAAGCGATTCCCCTTTGTCTGTCTTGGGCAGGATGCCCTCATTAAGGTCCAAGATTAATAAATTTCTGAATTTGAGTCCGCGCGTCTCCAGGAGGCCTAAAATCTGCAGGCCATCCACAGGCGTCCCGGAAAAGGGCACCTTTTCGGCGGAGAGGCAGATTTTCAGCAGTTGGAAAAATGTGGCCTTATCATTGAATGATTCTTCCCTGAAAAGGGATTGCCCAAGATTATCCAGGGTGTTCAAGAAGCGCTCAAATATTTCACTGGAGAAGATATCCGCAGAAACCTTGCTCTTTTCTAGGACAAAATAGAGGATTTCCCTTACGGATTCTACAAAATCAAGCAGCTTGATGCAGCCGTCAAAGGCAGAAAACAATTTCCCGTGAATGATTTTCAACTGGCAGCGTAATGCCTCAGGCTGAACACCTGCAATGCCTGCATTGCGGATTAGTCCGGCTGCCACCTGAAAAAGCAGAGGGTTATCCTCAATCTCGCTGAGCTTGATAAACGCCTTTCTGGGAATGCCTATCGTCTTATCTATGCCCAGCAAGGCCTCCTCAATCTTATGAATCAGGATGCGCGTTGCATCCCGAGAAATCTCGCCATCTTGGATATTTTTTACATAAGGGTGCATCAGGACCTTTAAATAATCCCTGGCATAGAAGCTGTTATCCGTTCTTTTGCTTTCCTGCGCCTGCGCAACCATGTCAATCACAGCGTATATCGGAGTATGCTTTAAGGGAAACCCTAGGGAAATATTGTAATTGGTCAGTTCGGCGGGCAGGCCATGATAAAGCAGCGGCATCAGGCAACCGGCTTGAGGCAGAACCACGCAAGTATCTTCCAGATCGCCGAGACCAGAGAGAACCTGCCGGGTTCCTTCTATTTGAGAATGCGTATCAAAACCTTCGTAAATCTTGATTTCCGGATACGCAACGCTCGACTCAATCCTTTCAGGGCGCGTTGCGAAAAAATCCGCTAATTCTTCTAGTATCGGCCACTCATCCTCGTCTTGCTGCCAGATCAGACAGGCCTTATCCTGGTTAAGCAGATGCCTAACGATTTTTTTTTCGCATGCGTTAAGGGCAAAAAAACCGACAAAATAGATTTTTTTGAATTCATCCAGGCAAATATTTTCTATTGCGCCGGATACGCGGTAATAGTTAAATCCCGCAGTAGTAAGCCTGTTCTGCTCTAAAGTCCTGTGGAACTCCTTGTGTATTTGATTGATATTCTCAAGTAGGCGATTGATATAATCGGGCAAGGGCAGGCCTATCTGCGCATTTTCCTGAAGGTCCAATAATTGCCTTTCCGATACCAGCTCTTTATCCAGCTCTTCAAGAAACTGGAAAATCTTTCTCGCCCAAAGGAAAAAATGCTCAAAATCCAAGTGTCTTTGCCAGTCCAAATAAGTCAGCCTCAAGCCCCGGATAATCCGGTGAATCAGAAAACAGGCGTCGATTAAGCTTACGGGTTGATAAGCTCCGCCGCCCTGCCCGGGCCGGGAAATCTTCCTGGCAAGATACTGGATAAACTCTTCGATGGAAAAACTCCCGGGAGCAAAAAATGCCTTGCCCATTTTCTGAGCTAAGGCCCTCCTTAAATAAAAATGCGGCCTTTTCCCCGGAGTAATAACCGCAAATGAAGAAAGGTCGGAAGCATCCCGCCCATTCTCCTTAAGAAGGGCATCGGTTAAGAAGTCAATTATATCAACATTGAAGCCAAGGCTGTAAATTTTGCCCATATATGATTATTAGAGTAATTGTCTCTTGGCGATTTTTCCGGTTGCGGTTTTAGGAAGGCTGTCTCTAAATTCAAGGAATTTGGGAATCTTAAAACCAGCCAGGCTCTTTCTTAAATATCCGGTTATCTCAAAGACAGAAGGCCGTTGATTGGCCTTTGGAACAATGAATGCCTTGGGCACTTCTCCCTTAAGGCGGTCTCTCACCCCAACCACGGCTGCCTCTTGAATCCCGGGATGCCTAAGCAACACCTTTTCTATTTCAGCAGGATAGACATTTAAACCCCGTACATTAATCATTTCTTTTTTTCTGTCTACTATATAAATATAGCCTTCCTCGTCAATCCTGCTCATATCCCCTGTCAAAAGCCAGTCTTCTTTCAGGGTTGAGCTGTTGGCCTGCTCATTTTTAAAATACCCCTTCATCACATTCGGGCCCTTGACCAGGAGTTCTCCGATTTCGTCCGTAGACAGGCTATGTGCCTGCTCATCGATTATCTTGACCTGGACGCCATCGATCGGCAATCCTACTGAGCCTGGTTTACGCTTCCCGCGCATGGGATTCAGGGAGACAACCGGAGAGGCTTCGGTTAAACCATAGCCTTCCAAGAGCGGAACCTGAAATTTCTCTTCAAAGGCGATTAAAACGTCGGTGGGCAAAGCCGCTGCCCCGGAAATGCAGACCCGTAAAGGGTCGATCATCTTCAGAATACGCGAGGTAAACACGGCAGGGATGTGCATATGGGCAAGCAGATTATAAATAGAGGGTATGGCCACAAAAACAGTCACCTTCTTTTTTATTACATTCCTGATAATTTTACGAAAAGGCCGCAAGGAATCAATGATGGTTATGCTGGCCCCCGCCTTTATCGGCATCAACACACAGACTGTCCAGGCAAAGGAATGAAACATAGGCAAAAGACAGATAAAGTTATCGCCCCTTTTGGCATCTATGGCCTTGGCACAGGCAATGCAGTTAGAAAGCAAGTTTTCCTGGGTAAGCATCGCGCCCTTGGGCTGGCCGGTTGTGCCTGACGTATAGAGAATCGAAGCGATGCTGCTTTTATTTACCCTTTCCGGCTTCAGCCTAGTAGTCGTGCGCTCGATGATTTCATGGAAGTTTAACGTATCTGTAGTTATGCCATCTATTAATATTATATTTGGAAAATTTTTGAGCTTGGCTTTAAGCGGCCTGATAATATCAAGATAAGCCAAAGAGGTTACCACGCAGGCAACGTTTGCATCAGCGAGGATAAACTCTGTCTCCTGCTGCTTAAACATATTATTTACAGGCACGACCGTAGAGCCGGTTTTAATAATACCAAAGTAGGCAATAATGAACTCAGGCGAGTTGGACAAGAAGATGGCTATGCGGTTCTCTTTTTCAACCCCCAGGTTAATTAAGCCCTGTGCAAAGCGGTCTGAAAAATCAGAGAGTTCTCTGTAAGAAATTTGTCGGTTTATAAAATGCATGGCTGTCTTGCCCGGATGGACGGAAGCCGTCATGTTGAGCATCTCGATCAGATTTTCGGGCAATTTGCTTTTTGTCATCGTATCAAAATCCAAAGGATAAAAGCAGCCAAGACGATAAGCGAAACCAAGGGCAGCCATCTGTTTTTAGCGTCACTGGAAACCGCTCCCCCGCAATAAAGGCAAAACAGGCTGTCGGAAGAGATGGGCTGTTTACAGTGCGGGCAGGGCCTGGTTGAGCCAGTGTGCTCCTCTGGCAACTCTTGCTCGGTGGTAAAATCAAAATTATCGTAATCAGGGTTACTCATTCGCCTATAATCTTAATCAATAACCGCTTCCTGCGCTGTCCGTCAAATTCAGCATAAAAGATTTGTTCCCAGGGCCCGAAGTCCAGCTTGCCTGCGCTTACCGCCACCACAACCTGACGACCCATGATTGTTCTTTTCAGGTGTGCATGGGCATTGTCTTCTCCGGTGAGATTATGTTTATATTTATTTTTATTATAGGGCGCTAAATGCTCAAGCCAGAGGCTAAAATCCTGATGCAACCCTTGCTCATCGTCATTAATAAAGACGCTGGCGGTTATATGCATGGCATTTACCAGGCAAAGGCCTTCTTTTATGCGGCTTTCCTTCAATGCCAGTTCAACCTCCGGTGTAATATTTATAAACTCCTGTTTTTTCTTGGTGTTAAACCATAAATATTTACCATAGGACTTCATTTGAGCTCCTTATAGATTACCTGTTTTAGGCTGCGCTTTGGCACATGTAGCTTACCCTGCCTATCTTTCCAGTATTTAATCGAGCCTCTAAATGCCTCTGCCTTGGGAGATTCGTCTTTATAGCCTAGGGCAATAATCGAATCTAACCTGAGGGCTTCGGGAAGACCTAAAATCTTGCTTATTCTGCGGCGGTTAATTGCCTGCATCCAACAACTGCCGATATTCTGTTCCCAGGCAGCCAGAAGAATGTTCTCTACGGCTGCTCCGATATCATAGGCTGCATATTTAAGCTGTGCTTTCATTTTGTTAATTAATACTGCGATATAGGCAACCGGCCTTGCGCCTGGCGCGGGAGTCCCCAAAGGAGCAATATAGCCTGCCCATTGAATATGCGTAAATAGCCTCTTGCAAATATGATGATCGGTAATTAGAATAAACTCCAGCGGTTGCAGGTTAGCTGCTGAGGGGGCAAGCCTGGCAGCATTGATGAGTTTTTTTAAAACGCCCTTGCGAATAGACCTTTGCTGGAACCTGCGCACTGTGCGCCTGGAGACAATTGCCTTATAGACCGGTGATTGTATTCTTCCCACTGGCTAAACTCCGATAAACTGCAGGATTACCTTTCTCTGGCGCGGCCTGTTGTCAAATTCGGCTAATACAACCTGCTGCCAGGTGCCCAGGCTGAGGCTGCCAGAATTAAACGGTATGACCATTGAGGGGCCCTGCAGGGCTGCACGCAGGTGACTGAAACCGTTTGCATCGCCCCAAGTCTGGTCATGCGCATAGGCTTGAGCCTGAGGCGCAAGCTTCTCATACAGCTCCTTGATGTCTGAGATTAATCCAGGCTCGAATTCAAAGGAGGTGATTGCCGCGGTTGAGCCAACTACAAATACGGTAAGCGTGCCTTGCTTAAGCCCGCCCTGTTCCAACGCATCCTGAATGTTGCCGGTAATATTCAGTAAATCTCCTGCGCCTTTTGTTTTCAGATTTAATTGTCTGGTAATAACCTTCATCTTGAATGAATCTCAAACAGCTTCTGCCTTGAGGATCTACCCCGTAAAAGCAGGACCCGTGATTTCGGCACGCAGAAATAGCCTGCCAGCATCTCTGTTGCCGCCTGGTTAGCCCTGCCCTTTTCCGGCCTTGCCTTAACCCGGATTACAAAGCCGCTTTCGGCAATCTTCTCAATACTGTTTTCCCTGGAATTTGGTTTGACTCGAACAGAAACCTTCATAAAATCCTGCCTGCATATTCCTTCTTAAGGGCTCACCTGCCGGGCTGTCTTGGAGTCGATATAAATCAACCAGGCCTCCAATCGCCTACCCGGATAAATCTGCCGTACCAGACTAAGATATTCCCTGACCTGTTGTTCGTGCGCCTGTTCATATTCCTCTCCTGTCTTATAATCAATAACCAGGATTTTCTCCTTGGAGAAAATCATACGGTCAATGCGCTTGAGGCTCCCGGAACGATTGACTATCCCCTTTTCATGTACGGACAGTTCCTCCGGGTTAAAAAACCGCTGCAAGCCCGGGCAACGCAGAAAATCCTCCAGGCAATTCTTTATCCCGGGAATATCCGGATAATTGAATAATCTGCAGGCATCTTTAATGCCCTCTGTATAAAGAGAGGGCTCTCTCAAGAAAGCCTGCGGCTGAATCTCCGCCAGCAGATAATGCAGAACCTCGCCCCGTTTAATCAGGCATCTTCTCTTAAAAGGCATAATCTGCTCAGAGCGAATCAGCTGCTGCCTGAGTATGTTTTTAATTCTCTCCGGCTGCGGGACTCCGCCAGCCTCAGTATCTTTTTTCTCCTTAAGTAGCGGTGGCCGCCTCTGCCTGGAGGGATAAATTATTCTCCTGCCAAATTCCATCTTTGCTGAATCCTGAGTATCTTTGAAGAACAAAGGCACCAAGGGATTAAGGCTGCGGTTAGTTTTCTGCGGGAGGAATATGTAAAGCTCGCTGACAGCGCGGGTGAGGCCGACATAAAGACAGTTCAATTCATCCAGAAGCGCCTGAAAATACTCCCTGTTGTAAAGAGAGGCCAGCTGCGGATAGTTTTGATAGATGTCTTTTTGCAGATATAAAAGGTAAAGCCCCTCCGGCGTCTCCTGTACAATCTTGGCAGCATCGCCTACCTTGATCTCTAGTGCGGTAAAAGGCAGAATCACAACTTCAGCGGACAGGCCCTTGGCTTTATGAATGGTAAGGATCCTGATGGCGTCGAGCCCTGAGGGCAAGACAACAAAGAGATCTTCTTCTTCGGCGTTCTCAAACCATTCAATAAAATCAGACAGGGAGTTTCTACCTTTATCCTGCAGGCTATTCAACAGCTCCAGCAGCCTGCGGGTAAATCCTTTGAATTGAGGAAAATTTAGTTCGATATTAAACTGGGATAAAATCGCTGATACTAAATCATAAACCGGCAGGAAGCCTGCCGAGTTAAACAGATATTGTAAAAATTGCTCCCAGATATCCGGGTATGCCGAGCGGAATTGAGTATACAAAACCCCTTGCTCCCGGTTAATTCTTAATGCCTCCAGCCACCCCAGCAGTTCCCTGCGGCTCAACCGGGTAGCCCGGATAAAAATATCTCCCAGAATAAAATCCGCGAAACAAAGGTTATCAATGGGTGAATTTAAAAATTTCAGCAGGGAGATTATCTGCAGGATAAGATAATTACGGCGTATGCTTATAGTGCGGGAGGCGCAAACAGGAATACCCTCTGCGAGCAAGAAGGCAGCGATTAACTCTGCCTCCTGATTATCGCGCACCAGTATAAGAATATCCCGATAACTAAACCCGCGCTTTATCCGGGGTATAATCTCTTTTAATAGATTGTTTAAGCGCTCCTGGACTTCCTGCCTGTTGGAACCTTCGACGATCTCTAACCTTACATAGCCACCCTGCAAGTTATTGCCTGCCTGTCTCTGTTGGCTATCCTTAAAAACAGTTAAGATCCTCTCTCTAAATTCCCCGCTCAATTGAGCAAAACCAGCTAAGAAATTATTTAAATTCTCCTGGCTAAATAAAGAATTATTAAAGCCTACAATGACCTCCCGCGAGCGATAATTGAAGGCCAGAACCTCATCGTAGATCTTAGCCACTTTTGCCTTGAGCCTGTCCTTTACTGAATCAAACAACTCCACTTCGCCTCCGCGGAACCTATAGATTGCCTGTTTTTTGTCTCCCACATAAAACAGAGAGCCGCCCTTTGACAGAGCATCTTCAACCAGGGCCTGAATATTCTCCCACTGCAAAATACTGGTATCCTGGAACTCGTCAATCAGATAGTGATAGAGCACCGAAGACAGTTTATAATATATCTCTGCCGGCAAGAAGCCATCGCTGGTTAAAAATTGCCTGGCCTTCCTGTTCAACTCATCGAGAAAAACAATCCTTTTTGTTTGCTTAAAATCGTCTAGGCGGCTGCGGAATTGATCAAAGACCTGAAGATAAAAATTATATCTGAGCCAGACAAAGGCATGCGCATAATCATGGTATTGACTTGTAAATTCCTGCCAGCTGCGGGCAAGGTCAGGAGGGCATTGCCCGAACCGCGCATCCCCTTTCTGGGTGCGCAGGCGCGATTTATTGAATATGCCTTCGCCGGAGACAAGGGATTTATTTATCTGGCGGTTAATCGCCTTGAAAAAATGCGGACCAGCGGCATCTAGCGCCGAACGCAGGCTATTGACAAAACGCTGGTTAACTCCGGGCAGGACAATAACACTGGCAAGGATTTGCTTAATCCGCTCCTTCAGCTCCTGCTCTGCCCGGCTTAAATCAAAATCTTGGTTAATTGTCAGAAAGCGCTTGGCCCTGCCGTTTTCTTCACGGTAAAATTTGTCTAATAGGTCGAGCAGAGGTTTTTTGGGATTCCAGTACCTCTGCCCCTCAACAACCAGAAAATGACTGAGGAACCCAGAGAACAATCCGGCAATACCGGGATTATCAAGAACCTCTTCTAGAAGATTATCCAGGACATATTCCAAATACGGTCGCGGTACAGACATAATCTCATAATCAGGCGGCAGCTTAAGTTCCAGGCTTGAGGCAACCAAAAGGCTATGCACAAAGCTGTCGATCGTACGCACTGCAAAGTCGGAGAAATTCTGAATAATCTCCTCGACCATGCGCATTGCCTGTTTGGAGCTCTTGCCTTTTCCCAGCGCTTTGACTTTAAGCGCCTTAAGAATTTCCTGCCTCATCTGGTCAGCAGCTTCATTGGTAAAGGTCACTGCGAGGACATTGCGGAAATCAAACGGGATAGCGGATCTCTGAGGGTAATTAAGCAGAAAATCAACGTAACGCTGGGCAAGCCTTCTTGTTTTGCCTGACCCGGCTGATGCCTCCAATACATAGAGGTGGGGAAAAGATAGCGGGTGGGATTTAAGCCTGTTTACTTTCAGGCTCTTCGGCAGACTCTTCTTTCTCATCAGGGAGCATCTCGATAGTAATTCCTTTTGCCGTACGCAACTCTTCTATTCTTTTAAGCGGGCGCTCAAGCTGCTGACGGCGTGTGGAAACCAAGGCATCAAATTCAGTGCGCGCGTCATCTATTTTGCTTCCCATTTTATCCATTGATTTGATAAAGGCATCCCACTGTTTATTAAACGCGCCCAGAAGAGAAAGTATATGGCCGGCTGTTCTCTCCAGATTAAAATTATCTACTGCTTGCCTGATGACAGCAAGAATTGCATAAAGGGTCAAAGGCGAGCAAAGAATAACCTTATTCTTAAGTGCTTCGTCCAATACAGACCTGTCGATTTCATTAATAAAGGCGTATATCTGCTCATTCGGAATAAAGAGAATTACATAATCCACGGTGTTGGCAGCGGGATTTATATAATCCCGCGTAGTTACCTCTTTTATCCTGGATTTAACGTCTTTCAAGAACTTATCTTTATATCTTGTTTTCTCGGCTTCCTCCCGGGTTTCAAGATAATGTAAATAATTTTCAAACGGAAATTTGACATCCATATTTACTATAAGATCTTGCGGTAGCGCAAAGGTAAAATCCGGCCGACCAGACTCCTGCGCTTTCTGTTTTTTATAGTTGACGCCCTCAATAAAACCAGCCAGCCTCAATATATCTTCGGCCATTCTCTCTCCCCACTGCCCGCGAATCCTGCTGCTGGCAAGAGCGTTTTGAATGTGGGCACTATGGCCTGCAACGGTTGTCATCAGGTTAGTAATAGCCCCGAATTGCTGCTTACGGTCTTTTTCAAAGTCCGCTACAGATTTCTGCACCTCATCCAATCTCGCCTTCATTGAGGTAAAGGTCTGTTCAATAAGGCCCCTCTCGCCCTCTAGTTCTTGTCGATGAATTTTGCTCTGGCCAATAAACTCTTTTTCAGCGCGTTTTAGAAAATCCTCGCTGTTCTTCAACAAGGCGTCGTAAGATATAGCCTTAAAGGAATCTTTCATTTTAAAATATATGAGCATGACCGCGGCAATGCCGATAGCCAAGCCGATTATAAACGAAAGGTAAATATTCATCTTGTCCTGCCCCCATCCTGCAAGTTAGTCCAGAGTTAAAAACTGGGCTCGATACAAAGGACCTTGTATTTCATCAGCCCCTTGAGGCCTCCCTGGATAAAGGAGAGATTGGTCAGATATTTCATCTTACACCAGGTAAGAAATTTACTGCGCGGCTCCATAGAAAGATTCCATTTGACATATTGATAAGCAAAATTAAGGCAGAGAACGCCAAGCAACCAGCTGAATAAGCCCCAGGAAAAGATTAATCCCAGCAGGAATAACAGGCCGCTAAGGTGCATCATATGAAAATTCCCCAGATAGACAAAGCCCTTCAAGGGAAACGGCAGCATCAGGGAAGGCTTGGAATTTAAAAATTGCAAAATGATTTCTAGCCTGTGTTTTTTTACATACTTATCGATCAATGGAGCATGGGCCTGACCATAGGTCACCCACACCCGGCGCAGGGACTTAAGATCGGCGCGGTGCATATGGTCTACGCGCGCCTTGGGGGCAAAGTAGAATTTCCATCCCCTTTTGCGATGCTGAAAGCTAAAGTCCATATCCTCGCCGGTAGACTTATCCCAGAATTTAGCCCCTGATTCATTCATTGCTTTTTTCCTGTAAGCAACGTTGCAGGTTCCGAAAAAATATGCTTTATGCCCGGCAATGTCAGAAGGCCGGGGGTCCTTGGGAAAATCAGGAAAATAGCCTTCTTTGATAAACCCGTACCGTGGAGCAACCATATTAAATCTAAAGTGCTGGCACCAGGCCTCAACAAGATTATCCTGCGCAACCTTAAGGGTAAAAACCTCCCCCCCTACGGTGCTGATTTTCTCATCGCGCTGGAAATGCCTTAAGAGTTCTTTGACCCAGCCCTCGCAGGGGGCGCAATCCGCATCCGTAAAAATGAGAAAATCACCCTTGACCACTTCCAGGGCGCGGTTGCGGGCATATGCCGGGGAAGGCGAGTTGGGAACCTGAACCAGCTTAATAAAGGGGTATTTTTCACCCCAGTTATTCACTATCTCAACTGTCCTGTCGGTTGAGCCGCCGTCAGCAATGACAATCTCCCAGGAATCATGCGGATAATCGACATTCAAAAGGTATTCAAACGTCTTCTCCATCGTCCTCTCAAAATTCTTCACCGGAATAATAATGGAAATAAAAGGCATCTAAATCTTCGTCCGTTCAGATCTTGATGATTAATAAAATTATAACCAGGGCAAAAGCCAAAAACAATATCCCCAGGGTTTTCCTAGTTTTGGCATTGGTAATCACCTTATCGAAATCAAAGGATTTATCCAATACCCCCTTCACCCACTTATCAAAATCAAACGATTTCTCTAAAGCCCGTTTTGAAATAGAAATAATCGGCCCTCCGAAAATCAAGTCTATGCCTATTAAAACACCCCCTATGCTTGCCGTAAGACCAATACCCTTAAGTATGTTGGTATATAACACTACATCCATCCGGCACCTCCTTTTTCGGCCGATAAACCCGGCCCTGAGTATTGCCTTTAAAATAAATGCCGCAAGCCGACCTATGTTTTATTCTAAGTGTATGGCAGCGGCGTCGAATACCGGCCCATCTTTACAGACAAGCTTCTGGCCATCTCTGGCGTGCACTGCACAACCCAAACATACGCCCAGGCCGCAAGCCATATATTCGTCCAGGGAGACTTGCGCCGCCAAGCCGTACTTTTGCACAATGGAAATCAACTCCTTAAGCATCGGCCTTGGTCCGCAGGCATAGATTATCTGCCTGTTTGTCCGTTTGTTCTCCAGCAGGCCTTTCAACAAAAGGCGCCTTAATAAATCAGTAACCCTGCCCTTAAACCCGGCCGAACCATCATCTGAAGATATTTTAACATCCAGTCCTGAACTTGCAAATTCTTTTTTACACAAAATTTCTTTTTTTGTCTTTGCGCCAATTAAGACGAGCGGCCTCAGATGCCCGCCCCTTGATGACCTGTTGATTATTTTTTGAGCGAGGAAAAAAAGCGGGGCGACGCCCCTGCCTCCGGCAACTAAAATAGGTAATGTACGATAGGAAAGAGCGGACAGGTCAAATCCATTACCCAAAGGCCCTAAGACATCTAAGGCCTCTCCTCGCTTCTTGGCGGACAGAAGCCTTGTGCCTGCGCCGACTACCTCATAAAGGATTGTTACCCGGCCGCATCGCGCATGGTTGCTCACAGAGTGAATGCCAAACGGCCGCCTTAACAACGGCTGATAATCACCCGGGACACTAGGTATACGCAGCATTAGAAATTGCCCTGGTTGCGCAACCCGGGCAATCCGCGCAGCATTGAAGATTAACTTATAATAATTGCCGCTTATGTGCAGATTGTTGTCAATCCGAGATTTTATTTGATATTTACAATTTGGCATCTGTGCAACGCTCACGCTGGCATCGGGGGCAAAAATAACTACCCCTGCCCCCCAAGGCAATTCTTTGGATCGGAGTTTTACAGACAAGGCAGGGCTTGCCTTTCCGGTCATAGACCTTATGATGCTTCACATAATCTCCGGGCTTGCCGGATAATTGTACATACTGGTCTACTGAAGAGCCTTTATATCTTATAGCTTCATTTAAAACAAGCCTGATCTGCCGCAAAAGCGTATCTTTTTCTTTATCGGTTAATGAAGAGGCTGCTCGTGCAGGATGAATCCTGGCCCTGAATAAAGCCTCTGCAGCATAAAGATTGCCTATGCCTGAGATAAACTGCTGGTCCATTAATAAGGGTTTGATTTTGCTTTTTTTTGCTGTGAGCATCTCCTGAAATTGCCTGGTAGTCAGATCAAAAGGTTCTGGGCCAAGGCCTTGAATAAATCCCAGAGATTTCCAGTCCTCCAGCAAGCGCAACTCGCCGAAGAGCCGTCGGTCATTGAAATCCAGCCATTTATGATTGGAAAACATGAAGCTTACCCGGCTTTGCCGGGCACTGCCTGGATAAATAAGCTGACCGGTCATCTTCAGGTGTATGGTTAAAGATTTTCCCGAAGATAACTCCAGAATCAAAAGCTTGCCCTTCCTTAAGATGTTTTTTATGGTGCAGTTTTTGATCTCTCTTAAAAAGGCGGCTCTTGCGGGCTGCTTAATGACCCTGGGGTTATTGATCTTAACCGAGATAATCCTTTTGTTTAAAACCGCTCTTTCTAGTTCCCGCTTTACGGTTTCAACCTCTGGTAACTCCGGCATTATAACTCCTGCTCCTGCGATTAATTGCTTGCCATTAATTTAATCCAGACTTCCCTGCTCCGCGGCCCGTCGCTCTCTGCAAAGAAAACACCCTGCCAGGTACCCAGGCAGAGCCGGCCAGACTCAACAAATATATGCAGACTATTACCAAAGACAGAGGACTTGATGTGGCTATCGGCGTTGCCCTCGGAATGCGTATAGTGGACGTTCTCGGGAATTAATTGATTTAGCGTATGCAGAATATCCCGCTTCACAGCAGGATCGGCATTTTCGTTAATCGTCAGCCCTGCAGTGGTATGAGGCACAAACACAAAACAGACCCCCTGCTTGAGTTTGGTCTTACTCACTATTTGCTGCACCTTATCTGTGATATCCACTAACTCAGTGCGCTTTGTAGTACGAAGACCTATTTTGTCCATAATCTGTACTTTCCTGCCGCAATAGTACCTACTAAGTGTTGCCCAATGCTTTTTGCACTTCAACTAAAGCCTGCTCAATAGTATTGACCTTGATTACTCCGGGGATATCCCAGGATTGCAGACTGATGACCGGAATGCCGAACTGAAGAGCATAGGCAATCTCAGAAAGCGTGCCGGTTTGCCCGGGTAAAGCAACAATTACATCAGCAGATTTGACTACTAATACGTTCCTGGCTAAGCCCAAGCCAGTAGGAATAACTATGTCAATGTATTCATTAGCATCGCTTTTGTCGTAACTGGGTATAATGCCAATAGTTAGGCCTTTGCCGGTCTTAAAACCCTGGCAAAAAGCCATCATTGTACCACTTAAGCCGCCGCAAACGACAATATCAACCACTTTAGAGGATTTTCTGCCAAAATTATGGGCTAATTGCTCCACCTCCTCTGAACAATTTCGACCACCTACAATCCCTAAGACCATTTTTCTCACATTTGCCATTTTAAATCTATTGTGGTAGTATAACTTAGTTTTAACTCTTTGCTGAACAACACTTTACAGAATAAATTGGCTTGCCACGACCCTTGCCGGTGTAAATCCTTTAAGTTAAAGTTGTGCGCCTGGCAGGATTCGAACCTGCACACATGGCGCCGGAGGCCATTGCGCTATCCATTACGCTACAGGCGCGTTGTCAGCTCATGCTGCAAGATTGTGCTAATCACTTTGTTAACGAACGCTTTATCGTTTACCTTAAACTGCTGGATAGAGAAGCGCTTAAAATCCCTGGCGCCCTTTTGAGTCAATATGCTCTCCATATACGTCAAACAGCGCTGAACGCCAGTACCGCTGCCGTAAGTAGTGAAGCAAGCTACGGGCTTGCCTGCTAAGCCAATACACTGATCCAGGTAGGTATTCATTGCCGGCGTTGGAGCAAATGCCCAAACCGGCGTACCCAAACAGATCAAGTCGTACGAAGATAAATCGATTTCTATAGGAACAATGCCGGTCCTTTTATGAAAAAGAGCCCTCACGGCCTGGCCAACAAATACGCTTGATTCTCCCGGAGCCTGCAGCCTTGCTATCTTGACTTCATACTGCGCCTTCAGGTATTCAAAAAGAGCGTCGGCTATTATTTTCGTGTTTCCACTGTAAGAGTAATAAATGATTATTGCTCTCATTCAATGACCCCCACCGTTTTGTTTCGGTTTGTTGAACGCAGTGAAACAAAACGCAACAGCGGGGTGAATTGATCCCGACAGCAAAACACTTCGAAAATTTATAACTAAATTTTCTTGTTGCTGTCGGGATAGTTCGGACTGATAAGTTATGTCAGGCAGATTTTTAATATTATACTCCATAATTTATGTCCTCGCTAAAATAAGCTCAGCTGCTCTTCGCTCTTTGTATCTTTTTCGTTGTGGCTGATGGTAGCAATCACGCCGTATTCTCCGTCAAAGCCGGGTTTAATCAGTACCTGGCCGCGGCGTACGCGCAGGATGCCCTCTGCAATACGCCCCGGCAGATTCTTTTCCAGATCCTCTTTGGGCGCCCGAAGTAAGATATCAAGCTCTGTGCCAAGCCTGGATATGGCCATGTGATATTCTGCTGCAACCGCCTTACTGCCTTTCTTAACCCCTTTTGCCTCGGCAATAATTTCATCCAGGGGTATGAGGTTTTTATAACTAGGGGTGTCTTTGGGAATATAGCCCTCAGGCCTGTCCGCCAGCTGCTCAACCCGGTTCATTACCCCAACGGTCAAGCGCCTGCCGCATTTAGGGCAAATGCCTTTGTGTTCCCTGGTCTCTTTTGGAGAAAACCGTATTCCACAATTGCGGTGCCCATCGAAATGATACTTGCCTTCTTCCGGGAAAAACTCAAGCGTATATAAAAACTTGGTTTTGTCTTTGTTTTTTAACGCCCCCATAATATCTATGTAGCTCAACTCACAGTTAAATACATTAGCCTCTCTACCGATACGGGAAGGGCTGTGAGAGTCGCTGTTGGAGATCAGGCTGAAGCGGTCAAGCGCTGACCAGCGCCAGTTCATTGCAGGGTCTGAGGATAATCCTGTCTCCAGGGCGAATATCTTGGCGGTATGTTCTTCAAAACAATCCTCTATTCTGTTAAATCCGGACATGGAGCCAAATACGCTAAACCAGGGCGTCCAGACGTGCGCAGGCACTAAGACAGCCCTCTCGTCAATATCAAAGACAATCCTGGCTAATTCTGCGGCATCAATGCCCAATATCGGCCGGCCGTCTGAGGCCAAATTTCCCCAGCGGCTTAAGGCATTATTTATCCTATCCGCGGCTTTAAAAGACGGAGCAAAAATAACATTGTGGATACGATAACCGCGTCCGTTCTTGGAGTAAATGCTGCTGATCTCCGCACTTAAGATAAAATAAGTATCATTGAATTTAAACAGCCCGTTGCCTAAATCCTCTAAGTTGGCTTTTAATTCTTCCAGCCACAAATGGTGCGTAAAATCGCCGGTTCCCATCAGGGTGACCCCTTTTAATTTTGCCCATTTTGCAATATTGTGAATATCCATATCCCGGCTGGTTGCCCGGCTGAATTTAGAGTGAATATGAAAATCAGCTATGAATTCCATTTTCTATTCCCTTCAATATCCTGGCGACATTACCCCAATGCGTCCCCTGCCAATAAACCCGGCCGCACAATGGACAGGTAAAAAAGGTATCCTGTGTCTGGTATACATATTCGGGGACCCTGTCCTTTATCTTTTGCTTTTCAACCCCGCATAGCTCTGTATTGCAGATTATGCAGCGGCTAAACATTGCCTGCTCATCCGGCTTTATATGCAACTCCCGGCAAACCTGCCCTAATTGCTTCTCTGGAGAATCGCCGTGGACATGAACACAGCGCGTTACTCTGGCCTTGTGAATAAAACGTGCATTGCGGGTCAGGATAACGCGCCTATCTCGCAGCGCCTGAATCAGTAAGAAGGAAAAATTGGCCTTGGAGGTATAGGCTGCATCAAAACCTAAAATTCTCAGCCATTTTGCAAGCCTGCCCAATTCAGGAGTTACAAGAAATTTCATGCTTGCCGAAGTAAAACTTAGAAAGATTTACTACTCTCGGCATACGCAACCCTGCCGTTACAAATGGTGTATTCAACTAAGCCCCTTAAGCCTTTTCCTAGAAAAGCACAATTCCTGGACTTAGATAAAAAACCCTCTCTGGTCACTGTCCATGCCCGCTCTGGGTCGATAATGATTATATCGGCGTCCTTTCCGATAGACAAATCCCCTTTGCCCAATCCTAGAATGCTGGCTGGATTAAGCGACAACTTTCTAGCCAGGCTTATCCAATCCAAAACCCCGGTCTTGACTAATTCCGTTATGCTCACTGCTAATTCCGTTTCCAGGCCTATGCTGCCGAATGCAGCGTGTTCAAATTCTATATCCTTTTCATTCTCGGTATGTGGTGCGTGGTCTGAGGCAATCGCATCGATTGCCCCGCTTGCCAAACCCTGCCTTATCGCCTCTACGTCATCTTGGCTGCGCAGCGGTGGATTAACCTTCATGTTGGTATCATAACCCAGAGCCTGTGCATCAGTCAGAGAAAAATAATGCGGGGCGGTTTCTGCGCTTACCGCCACTCCCTCCTTCTTGGCATTGGCAATAATCTCTACGGATTCGCGGCAACTGACATGGGCGATGTGTATGGATACGCCGGCCTGTTTTGCCAACTGGATATCCCGCATAACCCTTTTATACTCTGATTCCTTGGAAATCCCTCGTAGCCCCATACGGGTTGAGACGATTCCCAGGTTAACCACGCCGCCTGCCGAGAGAGATTTATCCTCACTATGACAGATTACCAAAACCCGGTTTTTCCCGGCAGCCTGCAAGGCCTTAAGTAATAGTGAATCGCAGTCCACGGAACAGCCGTCATCAGTAACCGCCAGGGCTCCAGCCTTTTTGAGAGCGGCCATATCAGTCATCTCCTGGCCCTGACGCCCCTTGCTAATAGCTGCGCAGATAAATACATTGGCCTTTGCGGTTTTTTTAATAATCTCCTTTAGCGAACCGACGGCCTCAACACAATCAACGGCGGGCAGCGTATTGGGCATTGCCAAACATGAGGTAATGCCGCCCCTGAGAGCCGCGCAGGTGCCGGTTAAAACAGTTTCCTTATCCTCTCTGCCGGGCTCTCTGAAATGCACATGCATATCTACCAGGCCAGGCATAACCAGCTTTCCGGTAGCATCGATTATCCGCCCTGCCTCTGATGGGATGCCTTTGGCGACTTGGACAATCTTAGATTGCTCAATGAGAATATCCAATATGTCGTCGGCATTGTTGGCTGGGTTAATTACGCGTCCGCCCTTAATCAATAGCTTCATTGTTTTTGATCTTCCTCGCCTGCCTCTGCGGCATCTCTTGCCTGGGAAACCAGAAAAAGCACTGCCATTCTTACGGCTATGCCGTTGGTAACCTGCTCCAGTATCACTGAATTAACCCCGTCTGCCACCGCGCTGGATATTTCCACTCCCCGGTTAAGCGGTCCTGGGTGCATCACAATAATATCTTTCTTTGCCTTTTTTATCCTCTCGCTGGTTATGCCGAATTGCCTAAAGTATTCTATCTGGCTGGGAAAGGCATTTTTTTCATCGCGCTCAAATTGCATCCTTAAAACATTGACTGCATCGGCATCTTTCAGGGCCTGGTCTATATCAGAGGCTACCCGCACGCCCATTTGCTCTATGGCTACTGGTATAAGCATCTTGGGAGCGCAAACTGTCACCTGCGCCCCCAGCTTAGTCAGGCCCCAGATGTTGGAGCGCGCAACCCGAGAATGAGCAATGTCGCCTACGATTGTTATGTTAAGTCCTTCAATCCTGCCCAGCCTCTCCTTTAGTGTGAGCATATCCAGCAAGGCCTGTGTGGGGTGCTCATGCCATCCGTCTCCGGCATTAACTACGCTCATATCCACGTGGCGCGCCAGCATTCTGGCAGCGCCTGAACAGTTATGCCGGATAATAATAATATCGGTTTTCAAGGCCTGGATGTTTGTTCCGGTATCTATCAGGGTTTCCCCCTTTTTCACGCTTGAGGTCTCGGTCATAATGTTGATTACATCCGCGGACAATCTCTTGGCAGCGATCTCAAAAGAAACTCGCGTGCGGGTGGAGGGTTCATAAAACAGATTCACTGCTGTTTTGCCGCGCAGCGCAGGGACCTTCTTAATCGCCCTGCGCGAAACATCCTTAAAAGACTCGGCAGTGGCGATAATCAGCTCTATCTCCTCTTTGGTTAAATCCTCCAGGCCCAGTAAATCCTTTTTTGTCCAGAGCATGCTGCTTAATCCTTTTGCACAATCACCACTTCGTCCCTGCCGTCTGCTTCTTCCAGGCGCACCTCTACTGTCTCGCTGGCGGCAGTAGGAATGTTCTTTCCGACATAGTCAGCGCGTATGGGCAATTCCCGGTGTCCCCTGTCAATTAACACTGCCAGCTGTGTTGATTTGGGTCTGCCAAAATCAACCAGGGCATCCAGGGCAGCTCGCACCGTCCTGCCTGTATACAAGACATCATCTACCAGGACGATATTTTTATTATTGATATCGAAATCTATCTCGGTCTTGTGCACGACTGGCTGCGGTGCGAACAGGGTAAGGTCATCGCGATATAAGGTAATATCCAGTATGCCTACGGGAATCTGCTTGGCCTCAATCGCGGCAATACAATCCGCCAGGCGCCTGGCAAGATACGCACCGCGGTTGCGGATGCCTATTAAACAGAGCTCCTGCATGCCTTTATTCTTCTCCAATATCTCGTGTGCAAGGCGCAGCAAGCAGCGCCTGATAGTATCTTTATCCAAAACCTTGGCTTTGTCTCTCATAAACAAAAAACCCAATTGCCGCTCTGCAATCGGGTCATCTTTATAGACATAGTATTATGCATCATTGATTACTCCTTGCCGACCTCGCCGGGTCAGGCTTAAAGGACTCAAGTTAAAGTAATTAAAAATAGCACATAAACTACCCCTTGTCAAGGACAATTGCCTTATATTGTCTTGACAAATAAGCCACCTGTCCGTAATATAGCCGTATACCATGCGTTTGAGCCTGATTATTATAGCAATCCTCTTAATATCTGCAGGCCCGGCTGCTTATGCAGAGGCCGCGCTTTTTACAGATGACACTTGGACTACGGACAAAGGTCATTTTGAGCTGGAATACGGCGTTGACTATTATAAGGATACGCAATACGACTACGATGAGGATTACAAAACCAGGAGCCGGGAAACCATTCTGTACTTATACCTCTTGTATGGCCTGGCGGATAACTGGGATATCGGCATGACCATGCCCTACGGTTTTATCAACTACGACCGGGCAACAAAGCATAACGGCTTTATGGATTTAGACATAGAAACTAAAATCCGCCTGTCGGAAGAAACTAATCTTCTGCCTTCCCTTGCCATTTTCCTTGAGTTCTTTACGAGCTCTGCAAATGAAGCCAAATCCTTAGGTAGCGGCGATGAAGATCTCTGGCTAAACAGCATTTTCAGCAAGACCCTCAAAGAAAACCTCTGGCTTGATTTGAACCTGGGGTATTACTTTTCCGGCGGCAAAGATGCAGATGACGTATTCATCTATAGCGCTGGTATAACCGGCGGATTTAAAGAAGCATTCTATCTGTACGCTGAACTTTACGGCGAGATAGAGTTTGAACGCAACTTCAATGACAATGTCTGTATAGGAGCCCTGAGCCTGGGCTATGAAATCAACCAGCGCCTGTTTGTCAAGCTGGGGTTGGCATCCGGCATTTCTGACGGTGCCGATGACCTGCAAATCTCCAGCCGCTTCTGTTTCAGTTTTTAGCAAGGGGTGGGCCTAAATCACGACTACGAACTCCCCGCGCGGTCTTCTCTTCATGAATTGCTCGCGTATATTGCTTGCCTTTGAGCGTACGGTTTCCTCAAATTTCTTGGTAAGTTCGCGGCTCACTGCTATGGGTCTATCGCCGAATATGTCCTGGATATCCGAAAGACACGCAACAATGCGGTGGCAGGATTCATAAAACACCAGGGTGTAGTTTAAGCCCTTTAATTCCTCCAGGCGGCGGCGCCTGGCAGCGGATTTATTGGGCAGGAATCCTTCAAAGATGAATTTGTGAGCTGGTTTGCCGGATAGGACCAGGGCAATAATCAGGGCGCAAGACCCCGGTATTGCTGTAATAGGGATATTATTCTTGATGGCAAGATTGATCAAATGGTACCCCGGGTCTAATATGCCGGGTGTACCCGCATCAGAAATCAGCGCGATATCGGCATTTTCCTTGAGCCTGCCAAGCAGGTATTGCGCCTTGATAAAACGGTTGTGCTGGTAATAACTTGTAGTGGGGACATTAATATTATAGGACTTAAGCAGAATCCGGCTGTGGCGTGTATCCTCGCAGGCAATTAAATCGACGCTTTTTAGGGCCTCGACTGCGCGCAGGCTGATATCCTTGAGGTTGCCGATCGGGGTTGCAACAATATAAAGCATGTAATATGTATTATTCCACAGTGACTGACTTTGCCAGATTGCGCGGCTGGTCTACATCGCAGCCGCGCTTCACTGCGATAAAATAAGCGGCTAATTGCAAGGGCAGAATCACCAGGAGAGGAGAGAAAAATTCGTCTAGCCTGGGAACATAGATAACCTCTTTGGAGAGCTGTCTTATTTCTTTATCCCCCTCGGTAGCGAGAATAATCAGTCTGCCGCGGCGGGCACGAATCTCCTGGATATTAGAAAGCATCTTCTCGTAAATTCTGGATTGAGGGCAGATACAAACAACTGCCCGATATTCATCAATCAGCGCAATCGGTCCGTGTTTCATTTCTCCGGCAGCATATCCCTCGGCCGGTATATAAGAAATTTCCTTTAGTTTCAGCGCCCCTTCCAGCGCCGAAGGATAATTGATATTTCTGCCCAGAAACAGGAATGAGCCGAAATGCGAGTGCCTCTGGGCTAACCGGCGAATCAAGGCCTGATTAGCTAACACCCGGCGCTGTAGACGCGGTATCTGCCTGAACTCAGCTAAACATCCCTGCCCGGACTGAGAGGCAATCTTAGACTGTATCCCCGCCAGATAAATGGCAAATAGATAGAGAATCGCCAGCTGCGCGGTATAAGCCTTGGTTGAGGCAACGCTGATTTCAGGCCCTGCGTGAGTATAGATTACGCCTGCGCATTCACGCGTTAGGCTCGAGCCCAGGACATTACAAATGCCCAGCGTTAATACCCCCATCTCCTTGGCGCGGCGCAGTGCAGCCAGCGTATCGGCAGTTTCGCCAGACTGACTGATAGCAAGAACCAGCGTCTGCTTATCCAGAAAAACCCGGCGGTAACGGAATTCGCTGGATAGGTCCACGCTGACCGGCAGACCTACCAATTCTTCCAATACATACTTGCCTACTAACCCGGCATGATAGGCGGTCCCGCAAGCAATAATTACTATGTCTTTTATTCTGGACAGCCTCTCGCGGGATATCGACAATTCCTCAAAAACAACTTGAGAATCCCTGATGCGGTATTTAAGAATACTCTCTAAAATATCCGGCTGCTCGTTAATCTCCTTAAGCATAAAGTGCGCAAATCCGGCTTTCTGCGCCTGGCTTGCATCCCAGGTAACGCTTGTCGGACTGCGCTGGATTCTCTGTCCGGAAAAATCGCTTACTTTTATCGCGTCCTTTGTAAGCACTGCAATTTCATTTTCTTCCAGAAAGATTATCTCCTGTGTGTAGTCCAAGACCGCGGGGATATCCGAAGCTAAAAAGTTCTCGCCCTTACCCCGCCCGATAATCAAAGGGCTTCCGCAACGGGCGCCTACCAGCTTGTCGGGTTCTCTCTTGGAAATTACGCCGATAGCAAATGAGCCGCAAAGCAAGCCCACTGCCTTTCTTACTGCCTCTTCAAGAGGTATATCCTTATAAAACTTTTCAATCAGGTGCGGAATGACTTCGGTATCGGTCTGGCTTTTAAACCTGTGTCCGTCCTTGGCCAATCTTTGTTTTAATTCGGCGTAATTCTCGATAATGCCGTTATGCACAACCACGACCTCCCCCTCACAGTCCAGGTGCGGATGGGCATTAACCTGATTAGGAATGCCGTGGGTACTCCAGCGCGTGTGAGAAACCCCCAGGCAGCCATATAGTGGCTTCTTTTTCAGTAGCCCCTCCAGTGCCTTTACCTTGCCGGGGAGCTTTCTCAATGACAGCGCACTCTTCTTCTCCGTGAAGACGCACATGCCGGCCGAATCATAGCCGCGGTACTCCAGGCGCTTTAAGCCGGCCAGAAGCAGCGGCTGTGCTTGCTTATCTCCGATATATCCGATTATTCCGCACATTTAATAAATGTAAGCGACCCCAACCGGATTTGAACCGGTGTCGAGAGCTTGAAAAGCTCTTGTCCTAACCAGGCTAGACGATGGGGTCGAAGGCATCAGTCTTCTTTGGACACTACCTTGGCAACGCAGGCAACCGTATCGCTCTTCTCCAGGCTGATCAGGCGCACGCCCTGCGTATTCCTGCCGGTCTGGCGTATATCCTTCACCGGGCAGCGAACAATCATCCCCTTTTGAGTCACAGACATAATTTCATCATCATTATTAACCGAGTCGACCCCGGCAACGTCCCCGTTGCGCGAGGTAGTCTTGATATTAATAGTGCCTGCTCCGCCGCGCGACTGAAGCCTGTATTCCTCAAAGGCAGTGCGCTTGGCAAAACCGCCGGTTGTAACCGTAAGCAGAGCCATCTTCATCTTTTCCGCTTCCGCGGGAATGACCTCCATGCCGACAATTTCATCCTTTTTTTGTAATCTGATGCCCCGCACGCCGCGTGCGGACCTGCCCATATCCCGGATTTCCTTTTCCTTAAACAGTATTGACTTGCCTTTTCGCGTAGCCAGCATAATCCGGTGGTTGCCGTCGGTCAGCCCGATCTGGACCAGGTAATCGTCTTTAGCCAGGCCTATGCCGATGATGCCGCCCTTACGGGGATTGGCAAAAGCAGATAACTTGGTCTTTTTGACCAAGCCCTGCCGGGTGCACATAAATAGATACTTATCCTCGCTGAATTCCTTGACAGCCACTACCGAACTTATTCTTTCGCCTGCACTGAAAGCCAGAAGATTAACGACTGCCTTACCCTTAGCTGTACGAGAGGCCTCTGGGATCTCATAAACCTTAAGCCAATAGGCTTTGCCGGTATTGCTAAAAACCAGGAGATAGTCTTTGCTGGAGGCAACAAAGAGGTGCTTGACAAAATCCTCATCCCTGGTTTCCATTGCGGTAACGCCCCGGCCGCCCCTTCTCTGCTTACGATAACTGCTGACCGACAGCCGCTTAATATATCCCAGATGGGATATGGTAATCACCATGTCCTCTTCGGCAATCAAGTCTTCCAGCTCGATGTCTTCTGTCTCAGCCACAATCTGCGTGCGTCTCTCATCTGCAAATTTTTTCTTGAGCTCACGGCATTCTTCTTTAATAATCTCCTCTATCTTTTGCTCGGAGGCAAGAATGGACTTATACAGCTCTATCTGCTTAATCAGCTGCAGATATTCTGATTCGATTTTTCCGCGCTCCAGAGCCGTCAGCCTTTGCAGCTGCATTTCCAGGATTGCCTGCGCCTGCACATCAGTTAAGCCGAATTCCTTAATTAATCTCTGCTTTGCCTCCGAAGTATTCTTGGACGATTTGATGGTTTTGATAATCCGGTCAATATGTTTTAGGGCGATCTTCAGGCCTTCCAGAATGTGTGCGCGCCTCTCGGCCTTAGCCAGATCAAACTGCGTTCTTCGGCGAACAATATCCTTGCGGTGGTTAAGAAACAGCAAAAGGAGCTGTTTTAAATTTAACACCTCCGGGCGCCCGTTTACCAGCGCCAAATTAATGATGCCAAAGGTAATCTCCAGCTGTGTATGTTTAAACAGCTGGTTCAGGACTATCTGAGGCTCAACATCGCGCTTTAGCTCCACGACGATGCGTATGCCTTCCTTATCCGACTCATCGCGAATGTCCGTAATCCCTTCGATCTTTCTCTCTTCTGCCAGAGAGGCAATCGCACTAATCAAATTGGCCTTATTGACCTGATAGGGAATTTCCGTAATCACTATGGAGCTCTTGCCCTGTTTTACATGTTCGATGGAAGCAACTGCCCTGATGGTCAGCTTGCCTTTTCCGGTTTGATAGGCCCCTTTAATGCCTTCTCTGCCGCAGAGAAGTCCCCCGGTTGGAAAGTCCGGTCCGCGGACATGACGCATAAGGTCTTTTATTTCCGCTGTAGGGTTATCTATCAGGTAAATTACCGCATCCAAAACCTCCCCCAGATTATGGGGAGGCATATTAGTGGCCATGCCAACGGCAATACCCGAACAACCGTTAACCAGGAGATTGGGAACCCGGCCCGGCAATACCTCTGGCTCGGAGCGGGAATTATCAAAATTGGGCATAAATTTAACTGTATCTTTTTCAATATCGGCGAGCATCTCCTCGGCAAGGGTATTCAGACGGGCTTCGGTATAGCGATAAGCTGCTGCGGGGTCTCCGTCGATGGAGCCAAAGTTACCCTGGCTGCCAATCAGTAGGTAACGCATATTCCAATCCTGGGCCAGGCGCACCAGTGCGTCATAGACAGCCAGGTCGCCATGCGGGTGATAACGGCCGATGACATTACCTACCACTGTAGCGCTCTTGCGGAACGGCTTATTATGCACTAGCCCGTCTTCATACATGGCGTAGAGAATCCTGCGGTGCACCGGCTTTAGGCCATCCTTGACATCCGGAAGGGCGCGGCTGACAATTACGCTCATCGCATAGTTTAGAAAGGAGTCCTTGACTTCCTGCTCTATATCACGGGGGATTATCTTTTCGTCTTTGGTATACATGGTTATATATCCAGGTTTTTTACCTGATGGGCATGGGTTTCAATAAATTCGCGGCGGGGCGCCACTTCATCTCCCATCAGAATAGTAAATGTTTTATCCGCCTCAACAGCGTCTTCCAGGTTTACCCTTAATAAGGTGCGCCGGCCGGGATCCATCGTGGTTTCCCACAGCTGCTCCGGGTTCATTTCGCCCAGACCTTTATACCTTTGAATTGCCATACCCTTGCGCGCCTCCTGTAAAACAAAGTTCAATACCTCTTTTAAGCATTGGAAGCTATTCTTATCAATCTTGAATTTGGTCTTGCCTTCTGCATAATAATCCTCAAGGTCTAATCCAAGTTTGGCCAAGCTCTGGCCGATTGTTTCAATTTCGGTTGCCTCAAAAAATTCCACAATAACCGGCTCTTTGTCTAACCCAGAGCTGATTTTGGCCAATTCTTTCTCTGAATAAGCAAATTGGGCATTTTGCTCCACTTTTACCTGATAAATAGGTAGTTTTTTGGTCTTGAGATGTCTTAAATTCAAATATTTTGCTGCATTTACTCCCTTTTTCTCTAAAATGCGAGAAAACCGCTCTAAACCTACTAATAAACTCAATATCTCCTTAAATTGTTTAGTAGTATAAGTGGTTTTGCCTTTTATCTTTTTCAGACTAAGGTCTTCGCAGCCGATGTCTAAAAGCAATTCGTGCATTGCGTCTTCGGTCTGTATATATTCCTGACGGTTCCCCCGTTTAATGCGAAACAATGGCGCCTGAGCAATATAAACGTGCCCCTCTTTGATTAATTGCGGCATCTGCCGGTAAAGCAGCGTAAGCAAGAGCGTGCGTATATGGGAGCCGTCAACGTCAGAATCAGCCATGAGAATTAATTTACCGTACCTTAGCTTGCCGATATCAAATTCATTGCTGACGCCAGTACCCAATGCAGTTATGATCGTGCGAATTTCCTCGTTATTAAGAACTTTATCCAAACGCGCTTTCTCCACATTTAAAATTTTCCCTTTAATCGGCAGGATTGCCTGGAACCTGCGGTCACGCCCCATCTTGGCTGAGCCGCCCGCAGAATCCCCTTCCACTATATAGAGTTCGCACAGGGCAGCGTCGCGCTCTGAACAATCCGCCAGCTTCCCCGGGAGAGATGCCCCGTCCAGGGCTCCCTTGCGCCGCGTTAATTCACGCGCCTTTCTGGCTGCTTCACGCGCGCGGCAGGCAATAATTACTTTTTCGATCACCTTGTTGGCAACCGAAGGGTGCTCTTCAAAATATGCAGATAACGATTCCAGGCAGGTGGATGAAACAACCCCCTCAATCTCGGAATTGCCGAGCTTGGCCTTGGTCTGCCCCTCAAATTGAGGATTGGGCAGCTTCACGCTAATCACCGCGGTTAAGCCTTCGCGCACATCGTCTCCGGAAATGCCGGCCCTGTCTTCCTTAATCAGATTCTTTTTTCTGGCATACTGATTTATCGCGCGGGTCAGCGCTGATTTAAATCCAGACAGGTGGGTGCCTCCGTCAATAGTATTGATGTTGTTGGCAAAAGAAAACAGTGTTTCTGCATAGCCGTCGTTGTATTGCAGGGCGACTTCCAGGATCAGGCCGTCCTTGGTTTTTTCAAAATAGATGACCTTACTGTGCAGGGGATGTTTGTTTTTATTCAGGTACTCTACAAACGAAACTACCCCGCCGCTGAACTCAAATACTGCTTCCTTATCCGTGCGTTCGTCCTTCAGGGTTATCTTCAGCCCTTTATTCAAAAAGGCCATTTCCCTTAGGCGTTGGGACAGGATATCAAAAGAAAAATTAATGGATTTGAATATAGTTGAGTCCGGCTTAAAGGTCACCTTGGTGCCAGTAGTAGTTGTCTTGCCTATGGTAGTCAGCTTGGAAGCTGCCTTACCCCTCTTATACCTCTGGTGAAAGATTTTCCCATCTCTTTTGATTTCTACATCCAGCCATTCAGAGAGGCCATTGACAACGCTCACCCCTACGCCATGCAACCCCCCTGCTACCTTATATACGCGGTGATCAAATTTACCCCCTGCGTGTAGGGTCGTCATCACTACCTCTACCGCTGGCTTCTTCTCCGTCTTGTGGATATCCACCGGAATACCCCGGCCGTTATCCATGACGCTCAGGCTATCTTCGGAATGAATAACAACGTCTATTTTATTGCAGAAGCCGGCCAGGTTTTCGTCTACGCTGTTGTCCACTACCTCATATACCAGATGATGCAGGCCGCGTACGGCAATATCGCCAATGTACATCGCAGGGCGCCTGCGCACTGCCTCGATACCCTCCAATACCTGAATATTGGTGGCATCGTATATTTTGCTTTTGACCTCCTCGGCCCTTTTGTGCTCTGAAGGCTTGTGCTGGGCGTCCACTGTGGATTTTAGCTTTGCTTTTGCCTGTGGTTGCCCTTTAGGCTTGGATTTTGTTGTGCCTGTTTTTGTTTTGCTTTTTGGTTTCATTTCTCTCTAAGCGTAGGAGTATCCCCTGGATAGCCCGCTTGGGCTCCAGCGTCTGATTAAGGTGTTTTAAAAGCATCTCCTTTTTAAGGTTCAACTGGTAAAGCCAGGCAGATGAATCCAAATGCAGGACTACCTGCCCTTTCTGCACAAAACAATTGGTAATGTGTTTTTGTTCCTGCGGCGTGAAGAATTGCCGTAAATTATTCAGGACGGCACCCTCCTGGCATGCCCGCCCCTGATGTCTCAGTTCACTGATTAACCTTTGAGTAGTGTTGCGGATAGACTCCATGCCGTTTATGTCAGCCTCATGGGAAGAACAATATAAATATACCCGTTGCTGCGGATTACTCCGGGCTTCTCGCTATCAGTGACCTCCAATTCTACTGTTTGGTCATCTAAGTTTTTTAAAACATCCATGAGGTAATTGGGGTTAAAGCCTATAATCATATCTTTGCCGTTATACTCACAGGGAAGTTCTTCGCGTGATTCCCCCATATTCGGAGTGGATTTCGAGATAACCAATCTGTTCTTAAAAACCTCCAGCTTGATTGCCTGATAATCCGGGGTGGACAACAATGCTGCCCTTTTGACGGCTAATAGGCATTGTTCCCGTTCAACCTTGATTTTACTGGACGAGGCAGGAGGAATCACTTGTTTATAGTCGGGAAATTCGCCTTCAATCAGCCTCGAAATAATCTGGGTTTTCCCTAAATCAAACAGGATCTGGTTGCCGCCTATGCCCAGAAACATCTCGCCTTCTTCGCTTAAATTACGATTTAACTCCTGAATGGTTTTTATGGGGATGGTAATCTGAACTGGTTGGTTGACCCCCTGGGTAAGCTTCTTTTGATACAGGGCGAGTCTTTTGCCGTCAGTAGCAACCAGGCCAATATTATCTTTTTTTATCTGGCAGAGGAGTCCGTTGAGAATATACCGGGTTTCGTCATAGGAAACCGCAAAAGACACCAGGGATAATATCTGCTTAAAGTCTCCTTGATTGATTTTAATGACTTCCTGATTGGTAAATTTGGGTAATTTAGGAAACTCCTCGCATGGTAGACCCATAAGTTTAAATTGGCATTGTTTGGTTTCAATAAAGGTAAGGTTGTTTTTTTTGGTATTGATATTAATTGTTTCTTCTGGAAACTCTTTTATAATATCCCCAAACTTCTTTGCCGGTAGAACAATACTCCCGGGTTCTTCAATTTGCGCTGGTATTTCTCTAATTATTCCGATATCCAAATCAGTAGTAGTAAGGCGTATATTATCTTTGTTTGTTTCAAGTAAAAGATAGGATAATATCGGTAAATTAGCTCTTTGGCTGATTATATTTTGTACTGACTGAATTCCCTTTGTTAAATTCTCTTTGTTAACAATAAATTTCATCTACCTATCCTCCGGATTCTTTACTATTTTAATAATATAAAATAGTAATAAAAGTAGTAATCAAAGGCAAAATCTGTTTATAAATATAAAAATAGACTGTAAGAGTAATAGTTATGTTATATTACAACTCTGAATAAGCTCTGTAATTATTGTTTAATAGCTTGAATAATTTTATCAACCCTCTGCCTTAAAGAGGTGTTTTTCTCCAAATCAGACTTTATTTTATTGTATGCGTATAATACAGTTGTGTGGTCTTTGCCACCAAAAAACCTTGCGATTTCCGGCAAAGAGGCCTCGGTTAATTGACGGCTCAGATACATAGCCACCTGTCTGGGTAAGACGATATTTTTACTCCGACGCTTATTTTTTAGTTCAACCAACGATATGCCAAACTCATCCGCCACATATTGCTGTATCTTTTGAAAATTGACTGGCTTAGACTCACGCTGTATGCAATCCCTTAAAACCTCTTTGGCCAAATCTACCGTTATTGGTTTTTCCTCCAGCAAAGAGCAAGCCGCTACCCTGATCAAGGCACCCTCCAGCTCCCTGATGTTGGTTTTGATAATTTGCGCAATCAGAAAGATCACTTCGTCGGAAATATAGACCGGCTCTCTCTCTATCTTTTTTTTGAGTATCGCCACGCGGGTTTCAAAATCAGGGGGCTGAATATCGGTGATTAAACCCCAGCTGAATCGCGACACCAGGCGCTCTTCCAGCTTCAAGATTTCGCGAGGCGGGCGGTCAGAGCAAATAATAATTTGCTTGTGCGCGTCATACAGGCAGTTGAATGTGTGGAAAAACTCTTCCTGCGTAGATTCCTTACCCGCAATAAAGTGAATATCGTCTACCAGCAGAATGTCCATATTCCGGTATTTCTGGCGGAAGGCCGAAGTCGAATGGTGCTGTATGGCGTTGATAAGTTCGTTGGTGAATCTTTCCGAAGGCATATAGCATATACGCGTTGTCTTGTCTTTGCTGCGCGCATAATGGCAGATAGCTTGCATAAGATGGGTTTTGCCAAGACCCACCCCCCCGTAGATAAACAGCGGGTTATAGGCTCTTGCCGGCGATTCGGCAACAGCCATAGAAGCGGCGTGAGCAAAACGGTTAGACGAGCCAACCACAAAATTCTCAAACGTAAAACGCGGATTCAGGATAAAGCCTTCCCTTTGCTCTCCGAGTATATGATTCTGAAAGTCCTTGATATTGACTTCCGGACCAACCAGTTGATCTTTAGAGGTTATGGTTATTTTCAGGCCCTCCTGCCCGGCGTCCGGGAAGCCGGGCATCCCGATGGTCTTGCGGATTAAACCTAGATAGTTTTTGGATACCCAATTTTTAAAGAACGGATCTGGCGCCTCCAGGATCAATTGTTGAGCTTGTTGAGATTGTTTTTCCTGCAAGGCTAAGGGCGCAATCCAGGTGTCAAATATAGTTTCGCCCAGTATATCTTTCAGCTTAGGAAGGGTTTCCTGCCAGATTGTAACCAAGTGGGCTTTTTCCACAGTTTTCACAGCTTATCCACAGACACCCAAATCCACCGATAGACCTTATTGATAAGACAATTCAAATCCGCCGTCCGTACAGCCGTCATTATACACATACCAGCAGCCTGCTTGACGGGTTTTAATTATAGCAGAAGTTTGCAATATTGCAAGCCCTGCAAAATTTTATTCTCAAAAAATTCTCTGTTAGCAACAGCTCGGATTAACAGAATCGGGATGACGAGACCCTGTATATGCAAAGACATCGCGTCTATAAAATGGTCAGTTACCGAAGCAACTGCCGGACAATTTTTTTATTATAGCATTATTCTTCAGAAGGGCAAGGAAAATCAATCCAATATTTTCAACGGCGGTTGATTTATCTTGACCAGATTAAGTTTTGTGTTATAATCTTTCACAATTACCACAAAGGGAGAGCCATGAAAAAACATCTGAAAACCCCGAGCAATATAAAGGGTAAACGAAAGCACGGATTTCGTCGACGCAGTAAGTCTTGCCAGGGCCGGAAGGTTTTAAAGCGGCGGCGCCAAAAAGCTCGAAAACGACTTTGTATTTAAGATCCCTCAATCGAGTTGTGATTATTAGCCTGCTCAACTTCTATCAGCAATATGTCAGCAGATGCCTGCCGTGTGCATGCCGGTTTTTCCCGAGCTGTTCAGAGTATGCTAAGCAGGCAATCTTCAAATACGGCCTAACCCGGGGAGCGTGGATGACCGTCCGAAGGCTTTTCAGGTGTCATCCCTTTTCTGGTGCCCATGGATACGATCCGTTAAAGTAAATATACGATGAACAAAAATCTTGTTTTAGCCATAGCCCTTTCCTTTCTGATAATGGTAACGTGGTCCAGGATTACCCAAAAGTTATATCCTGTTGATACACAAGATGTTACAACAGAAATATCGCAACATCAGCCTCTATCGCAAGCTGCGCCTCTCCCTGTTGTGTCACAACAAACAACAGCTCAAGACCAGGTTACAGTTAGCGCCAAAACTAATAATCAGGAGCTTGTATTTAACCTTCCTTCTGCCTCTTTGCGCAAGGTTGTTTTCACCCAGATGAATGACCACGAGCTGTTGTTAGAAACAGGCTTTTGCTTGGCTGATAAAAACCTTGTATTTGAGCAGCAACAACTCGGTCCTGAGCAGGCAATATTTGTGCATGAAGATGCACAAATAAAAATTACCAAACGCTTTGATTATTCTGAACCTGCCAGCGGTATAACACTAGACATAGAAATTGAGAACCTTTCTGAGCAGCCCCTTGCCTTTCAGACTGATTTAGTCTTAGCGTCCATGGACCTGAATTCCAAAGGCCTGGAAAGCAGATTTAAGGAAATTTTTGTAAAACAACCGGATAAGATTGTGCGCTTAAGCCCGGGCAAGGCAACTAAATTTGCTTATGAAGGCGATTTTTTTGGCTTTCGCGAACGATATTTTTGTGCTATAATAATGCCAATGTCCTTTCCTGAAAAATTGCAGATTATCCGATCCAGCCGCACGCAAAGCCAGTTAATCTTATCGCGCCCGACGGTACAATTGCCTGTACAACAATCTGCGCACTTGCAATATAGGATTTACCTTGGGCCTCAACAGGCAGAGCCTTTGCGCGCATTTTATAATGGAGCCGAAGCAATCATTTACTATGGAGTGTTTGACCCTATTGCCAAGCTCCTTTTGCAAATTCTATACTTTTTTTCTCGCTTATTCCACAATTGGGGTTGGGCTATAATAGCGCTAAGCATTTTTATATTTTTTATTGTATTCCCACTTTCTGCAAAGCAAATGCGTTCTGCAAGAGACATGCAAGCCCTGCAGCCTAAAATAGAAGAATTACGCAGCCTCTATAAAGACAATCCACAAAGATTAAACAAAGAAGTATTAGAATTATATCGCAGGCATAAAATCAATCCCTTGGGCGGGTGTTTGCCCTTGGTTTTACAAATACCCATATTTTTCTCATTGTATCAAGCCTTAATCCGCTCCATTGAACTCAAAGGCGCTCATTTCTTGTGGATTAAGGACTTATCAGAGCCAGACCGTTTTATTGCCTCCCCGGAAATTAATATATTGCCAATTTTAATGGCAATAACCATGTTTTTACAGCAAAAATTTACTATGATGCCTGGAACTGGTTCTTCAGGGGAACAGCAAAAATTAATGTCTCTGCTATTTCCAATTTTATTTGGCTTTATATTTTATCGTATGCCATCTGGCCTGGTTATGTATTGGTTTGTGAATAGCTTGTTAATGTTTGTTTATCAAAGGAAAATGAAAGTAACCCATGAATCAGCCAAGCATTGAAATTGAGGGTAAAACAGTTGAGGCCGCAATAAAAACCGCCTTACAACAGTTGAATCTTCCGCGTAATCAGGTAGAAATAGAAATACTGTTTGAAGGTGAAAAAGGGCTTTTTGGCATGCCAGGGGGTAGGCCAGCTAAAGTCAGGGTCACCCGTAAACAGCCTGTTTAACAGGCTTATTTGATATTGTTCCGCATGGAACATAGCGTAACTACTGTATTGACAATGAGTAAGATTATTGCCATCTGTAATCAGAAGGGAGGAACAGGCAAAACCACTTCTGCTATCAATATCGCAGCTTATTTAGCCTTAAAAGGACAAAGGGTATTACTGGTTGACTTAGACCCTCAAGCCAATGCTACTAGCGGCGCAGGCATCAACAGGCATAACATTAAGCAAAGCACATACCATGTATTGCTGGAAGAATTGGACATAAATGAAATTTGGCAAAAAACAGCCATTAACAACCTATATTTAGCGCCCTCTAATTTAGACCTTACAGGAGCAGAGGTAGAGCTAGTGGGTGCCATGGGCAGGGAGCACAGGTTAAAAAAAGCCCTGGCTAAAAACAAGGATAATTTTGACTTCATACTCATTGACTCGCCGCCCTCTTTAGGGTTGTTAACCATAAATGCTTTGTGCGCAGCAGATTCAGTGCTGATTCCAGTGCAGTGTGAGTATTATGCCTTAGAAGGACTAACGCAACTCTTTAATACTATTAGACTTGTGAGAGATAATCTCAATCAGCAGCTGGCTGTCGAAGGAGTGATTCTTACGATGGCAGATTACCGTACTAATCTAACTCGAGAGGTTATTCAGGAAGCCAGGACTTATGTTAAAGAAAGGGTTTATGAGACAATTATCCCCCGTAGTATTCGTTTATCGGAATCACCCAGTTTTGGCAAGCCCATAGCCCTCTATGATAAAAATTCTATAGGCGCCCAAAAATACGATGAGCTTACCCAGGAGATATTGGGCATACCATTATCACCGCCTCAGAGAATCAGCCCTGCAGATTTCCCTGTCGAACAAGATATAGATTTCAGCGAACCTAAAAAGGAGTAAGACCATGGAAAGAAAAGCCTTAGGGAAAGGAATTAGCGCTTTAATTCCTGAAACAGAACATGAGGAAAAGGGAGCCAGGATCCTTTTTGTCAAGATAGACCAGCTCAGAGCCAGTTCTTTTCAGCCGCGAGAGGATTTCGACAGCGAACACCTGGCGGAACTTGCGCAATCCATTAAAGAAAAGGGAGTGATTCAGCCCATACTTGTAAGACGCAAGGGAGATCATTACGAGATTATTGCCGGAGAGAGACGGTTTAGGGCAGCCAGCTTGCTTAATCTTCAGGAGCTGCCAGTTATAATCAAAGATGTTGATGACCGCGATTCCCTAGAGCTATCTTTAATCGAGAATATTCAGAGGCAGGAGCTGAATTCCATTGAGGAGGCGCGCGCATACAAATACCTGATGGAAAAATTCAACCTTACACAAGAGAAGATAAGCGAAGTGCTGGGCAAGGCCCGGGTTTCCGTGACTAATGTATTGCGGCTTTTAAGGCTGCCACAGGAAATTCAGCAGGAGATTAAAAATAATCGTCTTTCTTTTGCGCATGGCCGTGCGCTGTTGGAGGTTGACGATGTTAAGCAGCAGCGTCGCTTGGCAGAAATGATTATTGCTAAGCGCTTGTCTGTCAATGAGTTAGAGAATTTAATCAAGAGGCTTAGGCCCAAAACACAGAAGCACTCTTCCAGCGCTGCCCAGCGAGATATCCGCTTAAGCGTGTGGGAAGAGGAACTACAGCGGATTTTGGCTACCAAGGTAAGAATACACAAGAAAAAAAAGCGCGGCTATGTGTTAATCGAATTCTTTTCGCAGGAAGATTTGGAAAGAATTGTAAGCCAATTAAGTGGAGCATAGGAATATAATGAGCGAAGCAACCCTAATTTTAATTAAGCCCGACGGGTTAAAAAAATCTTTGACTGGCAATATATTGACCCGCCTGTCTGAAACTAAATTAGAGATTGTAGCCGCAAAGGTAGTGCGGGCCTCCAGAGAATTAGCAGAAATGCATTATGCGCATCTTAAGGATAAGCCATTCTTTCCGGATTTGATTAAATATATTCAGGGCACATTGCATGACCGCCGTAAGGTCATGGCCCTGTGTTATTGGGGTAAGGATGCTATTATCAAATGCCGCCAGTTAGCTGGGGCAACTAATCCCGAAGAGGCAGAGGCAACTTCCATCCGGGGGGCATATGGCAGGATCACTACCTCCGGGCTGTACGAAAATGTTATACATGTTTCCGCCAACAAAACCGACGCCGAGCGGGAGATTAAATTGTGGTTTGACCCTAAAGACATCATTGTGGATTTATATCCGGTAAAAGAAGCGGTCAAGGAAAAACAAAAAGTTACGGTTTGGGCGTCATCATGAGGTTTAAGCCTGAAGGCAGGGATGACGCTTAGGAGATAAGGAGCCGATTTCTATGATAAAAAGCATGACCGGGTTTGCAAGGGCAAGGAGGATGGTCTCACCCTGGGGCAGGGTAAGCCTGGAAATACGCAGCGTAAATCACCGGTTTTTAGATATCGTGCTGCATTTTCCTGACGGATTTTTTTATTTAGAGCAAAAGATCAGGGACGAAATCTCAAGGCGCATCAAACGGGGGCATATACTTTGCAGGATCGAGATCAACACCTCCCATCTTAAAAAGCCCTTCTTGAATAAACAGCTGATTCAGGAATATTATGTTTCTCTGAAGCAGATATCGCGCAAATTCCAACTTAAACAGGATATTGATATCAATGCCCTGGCAGCGCTTCCAGGGGTATGGTCTGTGCAGACTCACCCGCACCTGTCTTTTAGCTGGGGAAGGCTGCGGCCCCTGTTAAAAGAAGCGCTTGATACGCTGGTGCGCAAACGCCAGCAGGAGGGCAGGGCCCTTTATAAAGACCTGCGGCTCAAGGTGGATAAACTGGAAAGGCTCCTGGCAGCAATCAGGCTGAGGTCCCGGACAGCCATCAAGCAGAGGCTCGGCTTATACGAAACAGAGGAGGAAAAAAACGCGTTTCTAAAAAGCTCGGATATCAATGAGGAGATTGTCCGCCTGAGTTTTCATTTAAAAAACTTATCCCGGTGCCTTAGGAACAACAAGGCAGTGGGTAAGGAGCTGGATTTTATTCTGCAGGAAATGCAGCGCGAAGCCAATACGGTGGGGGCAAAGTCCATAGACGCGATTGTCTCTGGTAAGGTAATCGGCATGAAAGACGCAATTGAAAAGATGCGCGAGCAGGTTCAGAATGTGGAATGAATCCCGATGAGCTCAGCAACGGGTCGGGCTAAACAATCAGCCCAAGGCTTTGTATTTGTTATCTCCGGTCCTTCCGGCTCAGGCAAAACTACGCTCGCCCAAAAAATACTCCAACACCCGCAATTTAAAGGCAAATTTATTAAGCCGGTTTCTTTTACCACCCGTCCCAAAAGGCAGGGGGAAAGGCAGGGCAGGGATTACCTTTTTGTCTCTAAAGAAGAATTTCGCCGCCTGCTAAGGGCAAAAAAAATCCTTGAACACACGCGTTATTTAGGATATGATTACGGAACGCCGCGAGATTTCCTGACAGAGGCGGTGAAGAAGGGGATAAACGTCATTCTCTGTCTGGATATCAAGGGCGCCATTTTTGTTAAAAGGGCATTCCATAAGAGGGCGGTGACCATTTTTGTTAAGCCGCCCTCGTTGAGTATTGCCAGGCAACGGATTGTGCGCCGTTGTGCAAAAACCAGGCCAGAGGAAGTCAAGGGGCGCCTGCGCCTAGCCGCTCACGAGCTAAGCTACGCCAGGCAGTATGATTATTACCTCGTAAACGATAATTTAAATCAGACGCTCGGAGAGGTCGTGAGGATAATACAATGGGCTATATCCCGATAGAACAGCTTTTAGATAAAACAGACAATTCAATATATAAATTAGTAATCCTGGCGGCAAAAAGGACCTTAGAAATTGCTGAAGGCAAACCTAGGCTCGTTGAGGGCAATTCCTCGCTTAAGCCCTCCAGCGTGGCGCTGGCGGAGATTGCCGAGGGCAAGGTAAGCTTAAAGCGGTAGTCTTGAGATGGCCGTAAAAAGAAAAAACATTTTGCTGGGAGTAACGGCGAGCATAGCTATATATAAAGCTTGTGAGATTGCCAGCAGGCTGCTTGAGGGCGATTTTACCGTGAGCGTGGTAATGACAGGGCATGCTGCGCGGCTGATATCTGCACGGGTTTTTTCTTCCTTGGTCGGCGGGCCGGTTTACTGCGATGAATTTCAGCATCCGGCTGATTGGGACATAGAGCATATTTCTTTGGCAAAAAAGGCAGACCTGCTTTTGATTGCCCCGGCAACCGCGAATATTATCGGAAAGATCGCCAGCGGGATCGCCGATGATTTATTAAGTACAACCGTTATGGCTACGCGCGCCCCGGTTTTGATTGCTCCGGCAATGAACGAGAACATGTATAAGAATAAAATTGTCCAGGAGAATATTCGCAAGCTCAAGGGACTGGGCTTTAAATTTATAGGAGCAGAAACAGGCAGGCTTGCCTGCGGGGATATTGGCGTAGGGCGCCTTGCAGAGGTTGAGACAATAGTCAGGCAAGTAAAGAGGTTGTTGAAATAACGGCGCGGTAGCCAAGTGGCAAGGCAGAGGTCTGCAAAACCTTTATTCAGCGGTTCGAATCCGCTCCGCGCCTGTTAAGGCTTTTGATATTAACGGGCGAGTGGTGGAATGGTATACACGTTGGACTTAAAATCCAATGGTCGCAAGACCGTAAGGGTTCGACTCCCTTCTCGCCCAGAAGGCGAGTGTTGAGGGGCGCTTAGCTCAGTTGGATAGAGTACTTCCTTGACATGGAAGGGGTCACAGGTTCAAGTCCTGTAGCGCCCATTTTTGAAGACTATTGCGATGGGAAAGAAAACCAGTTTAGAAATCTTAAGGCATTCCTGTTCTCATATTATGGCTGCGGCAGTTAAGCAGCTTTGGCCTGAGACAAAATTGGGAATCGGCCCCTCTATTGAAGACGGCTTTTATTACGATTTTGATAGACAAGAGCCTTTCAGCGAGGAGGAATTGTCGCTTGTGGAAAGCAGGATGAAAGAGATTATCGCTACCGACGAACCCTTCAGGCGCCAGGAACTCAATAAGGCAGAGGCACTTGAACTATTCACCGGCCTTGGCGAGAGCTATAAAGTGGAATTGATTAATGCCTTGCCCGCTGACAAGGTAACCGTTTATAGAACAGGCAAGGAGTTTGTGGACTTATGCCGCGGTCCGCATGTTGAGTCAACCGGCAAGGTCAAGGCGTTCAAGTTATTGTCGGTGGCAGGAGCATATTGGCACGGGATCGAAACCAATCCTATGCTGCAGCGTATTTACGGAACCTGCTTTGAGAAGGGCGAGGAATTAGACGAATATCTAAAGAATGTAGAGGAGGCAAAGAAGCGCGACCACCGTCGGCTAGGTCCGCAACTGGAGCTTTTTAATATCTACCATGAAGAGGCGGGGGCAGGCCTGGTTTTCTATCATCCCAAGGGAGCACTTTTACGCACCATCATCGAGGACTATCTCAGGCGCGAGCATCTGAAGAGGGACTACCAGCTGGTAATTACCCCGCATATCATAGAGGCCGGGCTCTGGCGCACCTCCGGACACTATGATTATTATCACGACAATATGTATACACTGAATATTGAGAATAGGGAATTCGTGCTCAAGCCCATGAACTGCCCCGGCCACATTTTGATTTATAAATCCAAGATGAGAAGCTACAGGGATTTGCCTTTACGGTTATTTGAGTTGGGTACGGTTTACCGTCACGAAAAGGGCGGTGTATTGCACGGGCTTTTGCGCGTGCGGGGTTTTACCCAAGACGATGCGCATATATTCTGTGCGCCAGAACAGATAAAGCCAGAAATTATCGGCATAATAGATTTTGTTTTAAAGGCGATGCAGGATTTTGGCTTCTCGGATTTATCGGTGGAATTGAGCACGCGCCCTGAAAAATTTATCGGCACAGCAAGCGACTGGGATAAGGCAACAGCCGCTCTGGAAGAATCGCTGAAGGACAGAGGGCTGGAGTATGAGATTAATCCGCAGGAAGGTGCCTTTTACGGGCCCAAGATAGACATCAAGGTAAAAGACGCCTTGAAAAGAAAATGGCAGTGTGCTACTATTCAATGTGACTTTGCCTTGCCTGCGCGGTTTAACCTGGAATTCGTTGATTCTCAAGGCGAGAGGCAGCAGCCGATTATGCTGCACCGCGTCATCCTGGGGAGCCTAGAGCGCTTTATCGGAGTGCTTATCGAGCATTATGCGGGCAGCCTGCCGCTGTGGCTTTCTCCGGTGCAGGCGCGCGTCATTCCCATAAAATCTGCGCTACAGGGTTATGCGGCGCGGGTAGAAGCTGCTCTCAGGGAGAATGCAATCAGGGGCAGTTTGGATAGCCGCAATCTCACGCTGCAAAAAAGGATTCGCGAGGCGGAGATAGAGAAGATTCCCTACATTCTGGTTATCGGAGAGAGGGAGGAGCAATCTCAGGCTGTGGCAGTAAGGCAAAGGGGTCAAGGCGATATCGGCGCAATGCCGGTTGAAGAGTTTATCAATAAGGTTAGGCGGGAGACAGAGAACAGGGGCTGATTAAAGGAGGTGGTTGCGATTAGGAAGTTCATCCGCATAAACGAAAGAATTCGCGCATCGCAGGTGCGGCTTATCGGTCCGCAAGGCGGTCAACTGGGCATTCTGCCCATACAAAAAGCACTGAGCCTGGCTAATCAGCATGAATTGGATTTGGTTGAGGTTGCCCCGCAGGTGGAGCCGCCTGTTTGCCGTATCATGGACTTTAGTAAATTTAAGTACGACCAGGAAAAAAAGGAGCGCGAGGCAAAAAAACACCAGTTGAGAATGCGCCTGAAGGAAATTCGCCTGAAGCCCAATATCGACGAACACGATTATCAAGTGAAGCTAAGGCAGGCAATCGGATTCTTAAATAAAAAGGACAAGGTCAAGGTAAGCCTGTTCTTCCGCGGCAGGCAGATGGAGCATCTGAACTTGGGCAGAAAAGTACTGGACCGTTTTATTAATGATGCTCAACAGGCAGGCAAGATAGAAAAGGGTTCCTCATTAGAGGGCAGAATTATTTCAGCTGTACTTGCGCCCAACAAGTGAACAGGGGCATTAAACACAAAACAAAATGAAACTAAAGACGCATAGGGGCATCAGCAAAAGGATTAAGATAAGCAAGTCAGGCAAGGTAAAATATATTGCCGGTGGCCGAAGCCATCTGTTGACCGGAAAGACAAGAAAGAGAAAGAGGTCTTTACGCAAGCTACGCCGGTTGCAGGGTTTGGGCCAGAAAAAATATATTAAGCGGCTATTACCGTATAGTTAGAAGAGGCAACAAGGAGTCTACGGTTGAGAGTGCGCAGTTTTCGGCTTGAGCACGCCGGTTATTAATGATAAACTGTATGCTCCAGAATAGTGAGGGGAAATGGCAAGAGTAAGATACAGCCCAGCGAGGCGGAAGCGCAAAAAGAGGTTATTAAAAAAGGCCAAAGGCTATTATTCCGACCGCAGCAAGCAATATCAGCAGGCGCGGCGTACTGTGGCGCGCGCCCAGGCGTATGCCTATCGCGACCGCAGGAGAAAGAAAAGAGAGTTTCGCCGGCTATGGATTGCCAGGATTAACGCTGCCTGCCGCGGTGCCGGGATTAAGTACAGCCAGTTTATCAACGGATTAAAAAAGGCCAAGGTTAATCTGGACCGTAAGGTTCTGGCTGATTTAGCAGCCAGGGATAGCCAGGCATTTAAGAAATTAATAGAAATAGCCAAAAGCGGGTAATCTTATATGCATGTGATTATAGTAGGTTGCGGCAGGGTAGGCGCAGAGCTGGCTAAACTGCTCACCAACGAAGGTCATGACGTGGTGGTGGTGGACAAGAACGTCGCTGCGTTTAACCGACTGGGAGGGACATTCAACGGCCTTACCCTGGTAGGCAGTGGTTTTGACCCTGATTTATTAAAAGAGGCAGGCATAGAAAAGGCAAATGCCTTCTGCGCCCTGACTAACGGAGATAATACCAATCTGGTTGCTGCCCAGGTTGCCAAGAGGATATTTTCCGTGCCCAAGGTAATTGCCAGGGTGTATGATCCGGAAAGAGCGCGTATTTACCAAAGCCTGGGCCTGGATATCATCAGCGGCACTATTCTTTTTGCAGCTATGCTCAGGGATAAGATTATTGAGAGCCGCTTTTCCGGCTATCTCATTGAAACCAAAGACGTGGGGGTTATCCAGCTGGAGGTTAAGGATAGCCTGTTGAATAAGGCGGTTAAGGATGTTAATCTGGCAGGAGAATTCCAAGTCGTGGCAATAAAGCAGATGGAGGGTACGATCATTCCCACGCCAGAGACAGCATTAAAGAAGAACGACGTGATTATGGCAATCGTCAAGACCGCAAGCCTGGATAAGGTGAAGAAAAAATATAAATTGTAAAATGTATATATTGATTGCAGGCGCAGGAAAGGTCGGTTATTTTTTAGCCCAGCGGCTTGCGCGCGATAAGCACAGCGTGGCCCTGGTAGATAAGGAAAAAAGTGTGTGCGAAGGGGTTACCCGCCAGCTGGATGTTTTGATGATTTGCGGAGATGGCTGCAGCCCTGCCGTGCTCAAGGAAGCGGGTATTGAGCGTGCCGATGTAGTTGCTGCCGTGACCGGGGAAGATGAGGATAACCTGATTATTTGCCAGCTTGCCAAAGAGAGATTTTCTGTCAAGCGGACAGTCGGCAGGGTGAATGACCCGAAGAACGAGCATATCTTTTTCGAATTAGGCGTGGATATCCCCATTGATGCAACTGCAATTATCGCCAAAATCATTGAGGAGGAAGTCAGCTTTAATGATTTTGTGAATCTGCTTAGCTTTAAGCGCGGCAAGCTGGCTATCGTGCGCGTAGACCTGCCGGATGAGGCGCCGGTAATTAACCAGAGCCTGGGGGATATTAAATTGCCTCCGGATTCGGTTTTGGTTTCCATTGTGCGCGGCGGAGAGGTAATTGTGCCCCGCGGAGACACGGTGCTGGAATCAGGAGACGACATCGTTGCCTTAACTATGATTGGCAATGAGTCTAAGCTGTTAAATGTCCTATTGGGAAAGATTTAAGCAGGTCAAACTTGTCATCATTGCCATAATCCAAGGCATATTCGGCATTGTCACGGAAATCGGCTATGCCTTTACAATTATGCTGGCGGCTTTTGTTATTTGTATTCTGGCAACCTCCTTTTAGCCTTTCATGCTACTAAAACCCCAGGTAAAAGACATAAAAATTGTCACCTATTATCTCGGCAAGATTATTATCGGCCTGAGCCTGACCTTATTATTGCCATTGTCCCTGGCCTTAGCCAACAGCGAGATAAATCCCGCGTTTGATTTCGGCATCAGTTTACTGGTTAGTTTAATTATCGGTTTAATCCTGACAGCGCTTTGTAAAACACGCGAGGATTTGAACTGGATGCAGGGCATGAGCCTGGTTGCGCTTAGCTGGCTGGCGGCAATGTTCCTGGGAGCAATCCCCTTATTTTTAAGCGGGCATTGGGGGTCTTATCTTGATGCCTGCTTTGACGCGATGTCCGGCTTTGCCACAACCGGCTTGGTCCTGGTGCAGGACTTAGATCACCTGTCTTTATCCTGTAACCTCTGGCGGCACCTGATGATGTTTATCGGCGGACAGGGAATCGTTATTGTTGCCCTGTCTTTTTTTGTGCGCGGCTTCTCCGGGGCCTTTAAAATGTATGTGGGCGAGGCCAGGGATGAACGGGTTCTGCCTAATGTAGTGCATACTGCGCGGTTTATCTGGCTGGTAAGCATTGTCTATCTTGTCCTGGGCAGCACAGCCTTGAGTTATATTGCGCAGGCCGAAGGCATGTCGCGCGGAACCTCCTTTTTCCACGGCCTTTGCATATTTATGGCTGCCTTTGATACAGGGGGGTTTGCCCCTTACTCGCAGAACATTCTCTATTACCACAGCTTTGCCTTTGAGACGGTTACGGTTTTGTTGATGCTTTTTGGAGCGGTTAATTTCAGGCTGCATTATAGCCTCTGGACCGGTAACAGAAAAGAGATTTTCAAGAATATCGAAATCATTACCCTGTTTATCAGCGTGACTGTTATCTTTTTGCTTACCGCAATTAGTTTAAGCGGTACAGGGCTGTATACTAAGGCGATTATCTTGTTTCGCAAGGGATTTTACCATATTATCTCTGCCCATACGGGAACAGGCTATATGACCATATATGCCAGGCAATTTATTCATCAATGGCTGGGCTTTGCCTTTATGGGGGTGATTATGGCAATGAGCCTGGGAGGCTCTATCTGTTCGACTACCGGCGGCATTAAGCTATTGCGGCTGGACATCTTTTTTAAGGCCCTGGCCGGAGAAGTGAAAAAGATTATGCTTCCGGAGTCAACGGTATTGGTACAGAAATTCCACCATATCCAGGAAGTGGTTTTAGAGGACAGGCAGATTCGTTTCAGCCTCCTGATATTCTTAATGTATCTGGGGTTATACATCCTGGGTACGATTATCGGTTGTCTTTGCGGCTATCCTTTGCGCGAGGCCTTGTTTGAATCGGTCTCTGCCGGAGCCAACGTAGGCCTTTCCTGTGGCGTGACCAATCCCGCTATGCCGGCCATACTGAAGCTGACCTATATCTTTCAGATGTGGGTAGGGAGGCTAGAGTTTGTTTCCATATTTACCCTCTTTGGGGTGCTGGTGGCAACGCTGAGGGGGAAATAATGGTCGAGATTATGAGGCATAAATTACGAATTATGACTTTCTTGGCCCTTTTGCTCTTCGTTTATCACCTCTTTCTCTTTCCTCAGGGCTATTGTTATGCCCAAGAGGCAGTATCCGGTGAAAAGCTAATAGAACATTCCAAGGACTATGACGCAAAAGAGATTATCTATGAGGGCGAGGTAGTAGGAGAGGTAATGATGCGGCGCGGCGGAGCCTGGGCGAGCATTAATGACGGAGAAACCTCCATGAGCGTCTGGATGCCCCTTGAACTGGCAGAAACCATCCAATACAGCGGCGACTATAAAACCAAAGGCGATATTCTGCAGGTCAGGGGCATATTTAACCGCGTCTGTGCCGAGCACGGAGGGGATTTGGATATTCACGCAATTACTTTGCGCAAAATAAAACCCGGCTGGGACAGACAGGAGAGGGTGGTTCCTGCCAAGCGTAGCCTGGCAATTATGCTGTCGGCGGTGTTATGTCTAATTTTAATCTTGAGAATCTTAATCAAAAAATAGACCAGGATTTCGCAGGCGTTGCTGACCTCGATGCGCTTGAGAATCTGCGCATAAAATATTTAGGCAGAAAAGGCATTATTGCCGAGCTGACTGCCGGCATTGCTGAGCTGCCAGCCAAAGAAAAGCCCGGATTCGGCAGGGGGATTAATCAGCTCAAGCAGAGGGTTTCTGGTTTATTGGAAAGCAAAAAGCAGGCACTGGAAGGGCTTTCGGCAGGCGCTGCCGGACCCAAGAAAAGAATTGATGTTACTTTGCCCCCTTTGCCCGGGGAAGAGCCAAAATTAGGCCACCGGCATCTGGTTACCCAAGTAATTGAAGAGATTTGCGATATCTTTATCCGAATGGGTTTTGTAGTCACAGAGGGCCCGGAGATAGAAAGCGAATTTAATAACTTTACTGCCTTAAACATTCCCTTAGAGCACCCCTCACGCGATATGTTTGATACGTTTTATCTTCATACAGCAAAAGGCAAAGAGCGGCTTTTATTAAGAAGTCATACCTCGCCTGTACAGATCAGGACAATGCAATCGCGCAAACCCCCTTTGGCCGTAGTTGTGCCGGGCAGGGTTTACCGGCCGGATGCGGTAGATGCATCTCACTCGTTTGTTTTTCATCAGATCGAGGGTTTTATGGTGGACCGCAACATCAGCTTTGCGGATTTAAAGGGAACGCTGGAGTTTATTGTCCAATCTATATTCGGCAAGGAAACGAGGATGCGTTTCCGGCCTCATTTTTTCCCTTTTACCGAGCCGTCTGCAGAGGTAGATATTGCCTGTATTATTTGCAAGGGCAAGGGGTGTAGTGTTTGCGGCCGCAAAGGGTGGCTGGAGATATTAGGCAGCGGCATGATTCATCCTACTGTTTTTAAGCAGGTCGGATACCCTACGGGAAAGTATACAGGGTTTGCCTTTGGCATGGGCGTTGAGCGCATTGCCATGCTCAAATACCGCATCAATGATATCCGCCTGTTTTTTGAGAACGATTTATGGTTTTTAAGGCAATTTTAATATGAAGGTAACGTATAACTGGTTAAAGGATTTTGTGGATATCCGGATTCCTGCCGAGACTTTGGCTGAGAAGCTGACTATGGCTGGGCATGAGGTAGTGCGCCTGGAGCCCAGAGACGGGGATGTTGTTTTGGAGTTTGAGATTACCTCTAACCGGCCGGACCTTTTGTCAGTAATCGGCATTGCCAGAGAAACAGCCGCGATTATTGGCAGGAAACTGAAACCGCATACCGGATATTCCAAGCCCGTTTCTGCTAAAGAAAGCCGCACCAGCCGCGTCCATGATTCGGCATCGAAGTTCTTCATTAAGGTCGAAGACAAGCGCGACTGTCCGCTATATACCGCCAGGGTTATTCAGGATGTTAAGGTCGGCCCTTCTCCGGCTTGGCTGAAAAAGCGGCTGGAATTAGTGGGGCTGCGTAGCGTCAATAATATTGTTGATATCACCAATTACGTGTTGATGGAAACCGGCCAGCCGCTGCACGCCTTTGATTTAAACAGGCTACAGGGCAACGGTATATTTGTGCGCCGGGCTAAACCCTCAGAAACTATTATCCTCATCGACGGACAGAAGTGCGAATTGAGCCAGGAGATGCTGGTGATTGCAGATTCTCAAAAACCGGTTGCCATTGCTGGAATCATGGGGGGCGCTGATTGCGAGGTTGGCAAAAAAAGCAGCGCAATCTTGCTGGAAGCAGCAGTATTTGACCCGATTATTACCCGCCGGGCCTCCCGGCTCTTAGGCATTTCTTCGGAGTCATCGTATCGTTTTGAACGCGGCGTTGATGCAGGGTTTTTAGAGTCTGCTGTCGGCTTAGCGCAAGGGCTGATTGTGCAGCTGGCAGGCGGCCAGCCGGTTATTTACCGCAAGTCAGCGTCGGGAAAGCAAGCAACAAAGAAAACAGTGGCTTTAAAATGCTCGGAGATTAAGCGGATTTTAGGCAGGGATTATACTAAGCGGGAAATCAAACAGACGCTCTCCGGGTTATCCTTTTCCATGCGGCAGCAATCAGGCAAGACTTACAAGGTGTGCATACCCTCCTTTAGGCCGGACATTAATCAGCCGGTTGATTTGATTGAGGAGATAGCCCGCATTAGCGGTTATGATCAGATACCCAGCTGTCTGCCCAGAATTATTCCTCAGGGTGCCGAGGTTTATTCATCCTGGATAAAGACAAGGCAGGTAAAAAATATCCTAATTAGCCAAGGGTTGAATGAGGCGGTTACCTACAGTCTCTTAAGTAGGCGTCTAGTTGATGAATTCGGCTACCCCGAAGCAGAAATAATGACTGTTGCCAATCCCTTAAGCAGCGAACAGGAAGTCTTGCGTCCGGGCATAATCCCGGGTCTTATCAATTGCATTGCATATAATCTGAATCAACGGCGAAGGGATATCCGTTTATTTGAGGTCGGCGATATATTTCGCAACAATCGGGAAGAGCCTTTTCTGGAAATTGCCTATTGCGCAAAGAAGGACGAAGGCGAAGAAATATCGTGGCTGCGCGGCCTATTAGAACTGCTCTGTCAGCGCATGGGGATTCCTAAAGCTAAATATAAATTCAGAGCGCAAGCGCATCCGGCTTATTATTTCGAGGATATATCGTTGTCGTTGGAAGTGGATAACAAGCTTTGTGCATCAGCAGGCAGGATTAAGCCGAGCATTTTAAAACCGTTTGATATTAAAGATGTTGTTTTTGCCGCGGCATTAAATCTAAAAGTGCTTTTTAGCGCAATGGATAAAATGAAAATTTACGAGAAGAGGCCTTTATACCCCGGAGTGACGCGCGATATCAGTATTATGCTCAAGGAGAATATTTCCTTTGAAGATATCATCACAAAAATTTTAAGCCTGGGCATAAAGCCTCTATCCGAGATCAAATATAGTGACAAATTTGATGGTTCGCAAATACCCACCGGGTTTAAAAGCCTGACCATTTCCTGTATCTATCGCGCAAAAGACCGTACCCTGACCGCCGAGGAAGTAGATGCTTTTCAGCAAAAGGTCATCGATGTTTTAAGAACCGCTTTTTCCGCGCAGCAGAGATAAAAATAAAAAAATACTTGCATTTTTTAAAATTTCTACCATAATATCCGTAGTATTAATATAATTATAATACCACATTATCTTGTGGTTATAAGGAGCATAAAAGATGTTAAATGCGGGTGCTCAAGAGGTTAAGGCGAATATTAAATCAGCCGCAAAAGAGGCAGCCTTCGGATTTGAGCTGCTTTTGGATTTATACGATTGCCGCAAGGGGGCTTGCGACGATTTGACGCTATGCTATCAATTCTTAGACGAAATTGTCGGTTATCTTGGTATGGAGAAGCAGGCGCCGCCTAATATATTCCGCACTCCCGATGAACGCTTTCCGGATAAAGCCGGGCTTTCCGGGTGGGCTCCCCTTGTAGAGAGCTCCGTGGTTATCCATACCCTCACGCCGAAGAATTTTATTTCTATCGATATATACTGCTGTAAAGAATTCGATATTGGCAAGGCCAAACTTTTTTGCCGCAGGTTTTTTGCCCCTAAGCGCATGGATGAACAATTTATTCTGCGCGGAGTAGACTACTACAAATAATCCCCTCTCTTTATTGAAATCTAATTGACTACACCGCCTTTATATTTTATAATATTGCATTACATTAAAGGGCGGTTAGTTCAGCTGGTTAGAACGCGTGACTTACATTCACGAGGTCAGGGGTTCGAGTCCTCTACCGCCCACCAGCATAATACGAGAACTCAATCAGCAAAATCCGGGCCCGTGGTGTAGCTTGGTCTAACACGTCAGATTGTCGATCTGAAGATCGCGGGTTCAAATCCCGTCGGGCCCGCCACTAAAAATAAGGGGATTATCAATGGAAACAAATATAACATTACTCAAGGCCAAATGCGGTCAGGGTAATTACGAAAAGCTGCTTGCATTGAATAACCAGGCGCTGCTCGATTTTATTGCCCAGTATGTCAAGCTGTGCAATCCCGCCTCGGTTTTTGTGCGCACCGATTCTGCGCAAGACATCCAGTATAAAAGAGACAAGGCGATTGCCCTGGGAGGCGAAACAAGGCTGAAAACCAGGGGGCATACCTTTCATTTCGACGGATACCTTGACCAGGGCCGGGATAAAGGAAACACCAAATTCCTTGTTACCAAGGAAATCAATTTAGGCTCGGGCCTTAATTGCATTGGCAGGGAGGCCGGCCTGGAGGAGATGCAGCGCTTGCTGGCCAATATTATGCAGGGCAAAGAGATGTTTGTTGCATTCTTCTGCCTGGGGCCACTGGAATCGGAATTCTCTATTTATGCCGTGCAGATTACTGATTCTGCTTATGTTGCGCATTCGGAGGATATCCTTTACCGGCCTGCCTATAACGTATTTAAGAAGAAGGGTCCGGATGTCAAATTTTTTAAATATGTGCATTCAGCCGGTGAATTAGAAAATAATGTAAGCAGGAACGTAGATAAAAGAAGGATTTATATTGATTTTTTAGACAATATTGTCTATAGCGTGAATACCCAATACGCAGGCAACACCGTCGGACTGAAAAAATTGGCTTTAAGGCTGGCAATCAGGCAGGCGGATAAACAGGGCTGGCTGGCTGAGCATATGTTTGCTATGGGGGTGCATGGCCCGAATAACCGCAAGACCTATTTTACCGGAGCATTCCCCAGCCTCTGCGGAAAAACCTCTACCTGTATGGTCAGGGGCGAGACCATACTCGGAGACGATATTGCCTATTTAAGAAAGAGGAGCGGCAGCGTATTCGCCGTTAACGTGGAGAGAGGCATATTCGGCATAATTAAAGATGTGAATAGCCAGGACGACCCCTTAATCTGGGAGGCATTGAATACTCCTGGCGAAGTAATCTTTTCTAATATCCTGGTTAGAGACGGCGTTCCCCATTGGCCGGGAGACGGCAGGAAGACTCCTGAGGAAGGGGTAAATTTTTCGGGCAGGTGGTTCAAGGACAAAAAGGACGAGAAGGGCAACTCCGTTCCCTATGCGCATCCAAATGCCAGATTTACCTTAGCCTTAAGCGCCCTGAAGAATTGTGACCCGGAATTAGAGAATCCCGGCGGAGTTAAGGTCGAAGGAATAATTTATGGAGGCAGGGATTCTGATGCCTGGCCTCTGGTATGCGAGAGTTTTGATTGGACGCACGGGATTATAACTATGGCTGCGTCCCTAGAATCAGAGACTACCGCTGCTACCCTGGGTAAAGAAGGAGTCAGAAAATTTAACCCAATGGCGAATCTTGATTTTCTCTCTATTCCGTTGGGCAGGTATATAACGAATTATCTTGATTTTGCCAAGGATTTGAAAAATATACCCTTGATATTCGCAGTGAATTATTTTCTTAAGGGCAAAGACGGCGATTACTTAACCGGCAGGCAAGAGAAGCGGGTCTGGTTGAAATGGATGGAATTAAGGGCTCATCGCGGTGTGCGGGCAATAAAAACTCCGATTGGGTTTCTGCCTAAATACCCGGACCTTAAAAAGTTATTTCGCAAAGTGCTGGCACAAGATTATACTAAAAAGGACTATCTAGAACAATTCAGCCTCAGGGTAGCCCAGAACCTCAAGAAACTGGAGAGGATAAACCAGCTTTATCGACAGGAGGCCTCGCAAGTGCCAGATATCTTCTTCAGCGTTTTGCAAGAACAGGAAAAGAGACTGAAAGAAGCAGAGAAGCAATTCGGAAGCTATGTTGCACCGACCGCATTTAAAGATAAGTGAGGGATAATCTTATGACAGTTCAAGCACTACGCTCAACCCAGTTTAGCGATGTTCAGCTTTTCAAAAGGGGCAAGGTCAGGGACGTCTACGATTTAGGGGATAAACTGTTAATTGTTTCCACCGACCGCATTTCCTGCTTTGACGTTATCCTGCCTACAGTTATTCCCCAGAAGGGAGAGGTTTTAACCCGGCTTTCCCTGTTCTGGTTCGCATTTACCAAAGAGATCGTTGCCAATCATTTGATTACCGCCGATATCAATGCCTGCCCTAAGGAATTATTAAAATACAGCCAGGATATTGTCGGGCGCTCAATGCTGGTGAAAAAGGCAAAGTCCATGCCGGTTGAATGCGTGGTCCGGGGCTATCTATCCGGCTCTGGCTGGAAGGAGTATCAAAAGACGCAATCCATCTGTGGGATAAAGTTACCGGCAGGCTTGAGGGAATCAGATAAATTGCCCCACGCCATTTTTACGCCTGCGACAAAAGAGGACAAGGGACACGATATCAATGTCTCGCAGGATTATGTCGAGCAAGAGATCGGCAGGGACATTACCTTAAAGCTCAAGGAGATTAGCCTAAAGCTCTATGAAAAAGCCAGCAGTTACGCGCTTGGCAAAGGCATAATTATCGCCGATACAAAATTCGAATTCGGCATATACGACAAGCGCATTATGCTGATCGACGAGATACTCACCCCAGACTCATCGCGCTTCTGGCCAAAAGATGAATATACCCCGGGCAGGGCTCAGCCGAGTTTTGATAAGCAATTCGTACGGGATTATTTAGAGGGCCTGGACTGGGATAAAACTCCTCCTGCCCCTGAATTGCCGCAGGAGGTTGTTTTAAAGACAACCCAGAAATATCTTCAGGCCCTGAAAATGCTTATCCCGAATGAAGCATCCTGCAGGCAATAGCCTCTTGATTCCAGTAAAACCCCTGATTTAGCCGTGAAATTCAAACTTACGCAATTTGAATTTTCTTTACCCCGCCAGTTAATAGCCCAAGAGCCAGTTGCGCATAGAGACGAATCCCGAATACTCCTGATAAACAGGAAGAAGAAGAGCCTGCAGGAGGCAGTGTTTAAAGACATAGTTAAATCCATCAAACGCAGCGACCTGCTTGTTCTCAATAATACGCGCGTCCTGCCGGCAAAATTATTTGCCCGTAGAAAGACAGGCGGGAAATTAGAGATACTGCTTTTAAAGGAAAAAGACCCGGAGACCTGGGAGGCTTTGGTCAAGCCGGCAAAAAAGGCCTTACCCGGCGAGAAGATATCATTTGCCGAAGGCAGATTCTCTGCAGAAATTCAAGCTAAGACTCCTTGCGGCGGCCGCCTGATAAGATTTTCCGCTGCGGATATCCAAGATCTGATGCATCAATACGGCAGCATGCCCCTGCCGCACTACATCAAAAAAGAACTCAGGCAGCCCGATGCCTATCAGACTGTTTATGCGCAAAAGGAGGGTGCGGTTGCCGCTCCGACTGCAGGGCTGCATTTTACCAAAGAGTTACTTGCCAGATTAATTTCCAGCGGGACAGAGATTGTTTATATCACGCTCCATTGTGGATTGGCAACCTTTCGCCCGGTAAAGACTGCGGATATCCGAGCTCACCGCATGGAATCAGAATTCTACGAGATAGATTCTCATTCCTGTCACAGCATCAACAGAGCCAAGGTGCAGGGCAGGAGGATAATTGCTGTAGGCACTACAGTGGCCCGTGCCCTTGAGGCAGCAAGCTTTAAAAATCAGCATGGCCCTTACCAAGTAAGGCCCGGGCAGGCAGAAACCGGACTTTATATTTATCCCGGGTATAAATTCAAGATGGTAGAGGCGCTATTGACTAATTTTCATCTGCCGCATTCTACCAATCTGATTATGGTCAGTGCCTTTGCCGGCATCGGGCTGGTGCGTAAGGCGTACCAATACGCGATGAAAAAAAATTTCAGATTCTACAGCTTTGGAGATGCCACACTGATTATTTGACCGGCCGTTATTTTTATGTATAATAAAGGTGTACTATGAAGAAGATGACAAGAAAAATGCTTCTATCGAAGAGAATAAGCCAGATCGGTGCCTCAGCGACTTTGGCGATTACTGCCAAGGCAAAGGCGATGAAGGCCGAAGGGATTGACGTTGTCGGCTTTGGCGCCGGAGAACCGGATTTTGATACGCCAGAGCATATTAAGCAAGCAGCCAAGCGCGCCTTAGACGAAGGATTTACCAAATATACCCCCAGCTCCGGAATCAAGGAATTAAAAGGCGCCATCCGTGAAAAATTTAAGAGCGATAACAGCCTTGAATATAAGCCGGAAGAGATTCTGGTTTCCTGCGGCGCAAAGCACTCTCTTTTTAATGCCATTCTAGCATTGTGCGATGAAGCCAGCGAGGTAATTTTGCCTTCGCCTTACTGGGTGAGTTATCCGGAAATGGTCAGGGCAGCAGGCGCAAAATTAGTTGTTTTAGAAACAGGGCAGGACAATAACTTTAAGATAACTCCCAAACAGTTAAACAAGGCACTCACTCCCAAAACAAAACTCTTAATCCTTAATTCCCCCTCTAATCCTACGGGCTGCGTTTATACAAGAGAAGAGCTAGAGGTACTAGCCAAGGTTCTCGAAGAAAATAATGTTTTTTGCCTGTCAGACGAAATCTATGAGAAGATTATTTACGATAATCAGCAGCATGTCAGTATTGCCTCGCTGGGCGAGAAGATTAAAGACCTGACTATTGTGGTAAACGGAGTTTCCAAAACCTATGCCATGACCGGCTGGAGAATCGGTTATGCCGCCGGACCAACAGGCGTAATCCAGGCAATGGCAAATTTGCAGAGTCACTCTACCTCTAACCCGTCGTCCATTTCTCAAAAGGCAGCGATTGCCGCTTTATGCGGCCCGCAAGCGGAGGTTAAAAATATGGTGGGGGAATTCCGCAAGCGCAGGGACTGTATAACCGAGCGCCTGAACAGCATCAATGGCTTTTCCTGCCTGAAGCCGCAGGGCGCCTTTTATGTTTTTGCGGATATTTCCAGAATTCTGGGCAGGGATTATAAAAATCAGGCAATCCGGGATTCCTTTACCTTTGCTGATATACTGCTTTCTCAGGCCCGAGTAGCAGTAGTGCCCGGAGGGGCATTCGGAGCAGATGCCTATTTGAGGTTTTCTTACGCTACTTCGATGGACAATATTACCGAAGGTACAAACCGAATAGCAAAATTTATTAAAGCTAATTTATCGCTCTAAGAATCTTTATGCGCGCTTGTCCTTGATGTAGCTGTTGCCTTCCAGGGATTTGGCATAACCCTTTAATTCCGCACCTATTTCTCCGATCTCGGCAACATGAGTTATCTTGCGGGATGCGTTGGTAACCACGCCTATTGACACAGAAAGCAGGGAAACCTCTTCCTCCTGACCCTTGCGGTTTTGAGAAATAATATGACCCTTTTGCCTGTCGCTTTCATTGTAAAAGGAAGGCGACCTTGCCCCGAACTCTGCAATCACCTGTTTGCAGATGCCGTCTACCTTCTCCGGGGTGGTGATCACTACAAAATCGTCTCCTCCGATATGCCCGATAAAGTCACCGGGGTTGCCCTGTTCATGCACTGTTTTGATTAATATGCGCGCGGTTTCTCGGATGACTTCATCTCCCAGCTCAAAGCCGTATTTGTCGTTGTAGCTTTTAAATTTATCCAAATCAATATAGGCAACCGCAAACAGGGCATTGCTTTCCAGGCGCAGGGAGAGCTCATTGAGTATGGAGACATTACCCGGCAGCTTGGTCAGCGGATTGGCCTCTAAATCCCTTTCAGTGCGCCTTAAAGTCATACGGATACGGGCCAGTAGTTCTTTGGGTTCAAACGGCTTAGTAATATAGTCATCGGCACCGGAATCCAGGCCGACGACCTTATCCTGTAATTCGCGCTTGCCGGTGACCATGATAATCGGCAGGTGCCGCAGCAACAAGTCCTCTTTTACCCGCTGCACTACCTGTCTACCGTCGACTTTCGGCATTTTATAATCCAGAAGCACCAGGTCTAACGGCTTGCTGGTGATGATTTTGAGCGCCTCCTCTCCGTCAGCAGCCTCCAGGATAGTGTAATTTTCCTCGGCAAGAGTCAATTTTAATACATCCCGTATATCCGGGTCATCGTCAACAATCAGAATTTTTACTGGCATATTTTATCCTTTACCGGTATCTGCGAGAGGCAAAAGGAAGCTGAAGGTCGAGCCGGCGTCCGTTTCGCTTTTTATCCAGATTGAGCCCTGGTGTGCCTCGATAATGTTCTTGACCAGGCTTAAGCCCAGGCCCGTACCCTTTACCTGTTCGTTAATGGAATTATCCACGCGATAAAATTCCTCGAATATGGTTTCCTGCGCCTCTTTAGGTATGCCGATGCCGCTATCTGAAATATCTACCTGCACGAAATTATCCGTCGGCCGCGCGGTTAAGGCAATCTTTCCCTTTTCAGGAGTAAATTTCACCGCATTACCGATGAGATTGACAAATACCCGCTCGATCTGGCTTTTATCCACCAGGACGCGAAGCTGGGCCGGAATCTCTGCCGAGAAGGCGATGTCTTTTTGCTTTATCTGAACAGAGAGAAGTTCCATTATGCCTTCCACAAGCCCCTTCAGATTACAGGACTGCTTTTTCATAACGATGCGACCGGATTCCAGCCGGCTGATGTCCAAGAGGTCATTGACCATATGCACCAATTCGTCGCTGTGCCGGTTAATTCTTTCCAGCCTTTCCTTTATCGGTTCGGGTATCTCGCCCAGATTTTTGCTGAGTAGAATGGCGGCGTATCCTTTAATAGAGGTAAGCGGCGTCCTCAATTCATGAGAGACGGCGGAAACGAAATCACTCTTTCTTTTACTTACGTTTTTTAATTCCTTGACCACCGCGGTTAATTCCTGGGTTCTCTGCTCGACCCTTTTTTCCAGTTCCTGCTGAGCGTGCCAGCTTGCCTCAAAAAGCCTTGCATTCTCGAATGCCTGTCCGATAGAGCGTCCGAGAATCGTAATCAGCTCTTCGTCGCCTTCGGTTATGGGAATTTCTTCTGAGTCCGTGCCCACAAAGAGAAATCCATGAGCGCCCTCTTTGGGCAGGATGGGAGAGATGCAGAAGGCCTTTACCCGGAATACGCTTTTTATCTCCTCCGCAGAGATAGGCGCAGCATCAGCGATTCGCGATGAAAGGGTTTTTTCCTGCTCGATTATTTTTAGATAAAGGCCTTGTTTTTTATTGACCTGCAGCATAATATTATCAAGCTCCTGCCGGTTATAGCCGATCGTCAGCCCCTGCAGAAAGCGCTTTTCCCTGTCTTGCCAGATAAAACCGAGAGCCTTCTGCATCCCGAGCTCTTCGATATATTCAGGTCCGATCTGGTTTAATATTTCTTTTTCATCCAGCGTGGAGGCAAAGGCGCGCGAGAGCTTCTGCAGCGTGTAAAGACCGGAGATTTTTTTATCCAGTTCCTCCTGGATTTTATTTAATTCAAGGTCCGTACGCACAATCAACTTTGCCTGTTCGTCCATTTGTTCGAGCGAATTCTGCAAGCGCTTGACGCTGGAAGTCAGCTTTCTTATCCTTTCCGTTTTGAGTATCAGGATGAAACTCAAGACGGCTATCGTGAGCATGCTTACAGTGCCAAGTATGTAGAACGGGTACGGGTTCATCTTTAGCCCATTGCTATGATAGCGATAGTTTGGTTATGGCAGTAGGTTTTGCCTGCGAAATCAGTTGCCTTTAAAGGCGCCTGCTCACCGAAAGTGCAAAGGCCCATAATCGGCGTATCCGGGAAATGCGATTTGATAATTTCCAATTCCTTGGTAATTTGCCTGCCCAGCAGGTATAGCCTCGAAGCGGAATTAAATACCAGTATCGCGTTTATCGGTTCTTGTTTGGGGAATGTGCGCATCGCAAAAGCCTGTTTTGCGTCTTGAGCGGCCTCTTCTGTAGCGGCCAGGCACGATTCTTTAGTGGCAATCATCAATCTGACCCTGCTGCCTACGGGCACATCGCCCCTGCAGACTAACGAGCCGTCTTCCTCTATGGAGAGGATGTTCCTGAGGAGATATTCTTCTTCTCCTGAAATATTTATTCCCACGGGATACAGGCAGGATATGCGTTTTAATTCCTTTCTTAATTCCGCTGTGTCCTTGGCAAAATAATCCTGATATAACGATACAGCAGGCCTGTTTTCAATTTCCTTAATGACGGTTTTATCCGCAAGGTTGACCCGGCGGGGCTTGCCGAGAGGCTTCCAGCCGTGTTTTATGCCCACGCCAAAATTTATTTTACCGGCCCAGAGCAGTCCGGCAATCGAGCTATTTAATACCCTCTGGTTAAAGTACTGATGGGTTTTCTTTGCCTGGATATCATCGGAGGCGGCGGTGGCCCCTATTATCGGGAAGCTGATGCCTAATCTCTGCTGCAGTCCTTTTAGGAGGGGGAGGCTGTCCATGATCATCCCATCGGAGAAAAAGAGGCAGAAGCGCCGTTGGAATTCTTTCATGCCGAATAATAATTGTTTTCCCAGCCGGTCGCCTCCTGCGTAGAGGTCTATTAAGATATCCTTGATGGCGGCGGTATTACAGTAAGCGTCTTCTGTGCTGATCAGCATTATCGCTACTGCATGGCGGTGGGCTCCGTCCTTTGTCAGGATGGCATTACTGGTTGTCCCGATTAAAGGGACGTTTTCTCCTATAAGGCTGCCAATCGCCTTTAATACATAAGGAAAGGCAAAGTCAAAAGAGGTGAGCACTATAGCCAGGGAAATATTATTTTGCTTAAGGTCAGTCTTTGCCTGAGAGGCGGCCTCGGCAATCGCAGATTTGTACTCTTTATTAAAGCTTACCCCCACACTGGCATATAAAGGCATATGAGGATTCTAATACAAAAATCCCTCATGGTCAATAAATTAGTTGACCCACGTATGATTATTGATTAAAATATAGCGACGGCCCCATCGTCTAGCCTGGTTCAGGACAAATGGTTCTCAGCCATTAGGCACGAGTTCAAATCTCGTTGGGGCTACCAGATAAAAATGTATTGACTTCATTTTTTTATTTGTGATAATATGTTTAAAAGAAAAGAATAAAACAGGAGGAAAACACATGAATAAAAAGGCAATTTTGGCTTTAGTTCTTTGCGCAACGGCAGCCTTATCATTAGCGGGATGCGAGAAGCTTGCCCAGTTGCCGTTTGTCTCTAAATTGGTTTCTAAAGAGAAATTCATGCCGGTTGAGGGAACGATTATTGCCAAGGTTAACGGCATGCCAATTACCTTAGAATATTTAGAGCAGGCAATTCAGGGCTATAATGAGTTGGTAGGCAGCCCCGAAGCCCAGATTACTGCCCGCGAAGAGAAATTGGCTTATTTGAACGAAGAGCTGGTCAGAAGCTATCTTTTTTATCAAGAGGCGAAAAAGCAAGGCTTGGATAAACTGCCCAAGAATCAGGAACTCTTAAGGAACCTAGAGATTAATGTTTTAGCTAACCAGTTACTGCAGCAAAAGACAGAAAATATACTGGTTACCTCTTCAGAGGTCGAAGATTTTTATAATCTTTATAAGGAGCAATATCGCCAGACGGAAGAGAGGCAGGTGAGGGAGATTGTTCTTGACAATGAGGCCGGTGCGAAGGAAACTTTAATTGAATTGTTAAAGGGTGCAGATTTTGGTCAATTGGCTCGGGAACGCTCGCAGTCAGAAAACGCCTCTTCCGGGGGGAGCCTGGGATTTATAAAAAAGGGCCAGCGCGGAAATGATTTTCTCAGATTTGATGAAGTAGTTTTTTCTCCTGCCCTGGGAGCCGGACAGATAAGCAATGTGTTTAAGGATAAGCGCGGATATTATATTGTCAAGGTTGAGCTGGTCAGGGGCGGTCAAGCAAAGTCGCTATCCGAGGTATGGGACGAAATCAAAAGGAATGTTTTGTTCCTGAAGCAGCAGCAGAAGCTACAGGAGTTAAGCAGCCAGCTGATGGAAGGCGCCCAAATTGTAGTATATGAAGAAAGAATAAAATAGATGCAGCTGAAGGAAAAATTACGTGAAAAGTCTCCGTTAATTATTGCTGTAGTCTGCGGAATTATAGCTATATTGTTGCTTAATGTTTACCTGCGCCGCAGGGAAGCTGAAATGTGGGCGAGGGTAAAAGAGATCCAGAAAAAAATGCAGCCGGCTGTTCAGGCGCAGCCGGAGAGAACCGGGATAGTGCTGCTGGCAGCGACTAATATTGCTCCGCAGACTCCGGTCACCCCCGAGGACCTCGTAATCAAGGAGATGCCGGTTAAATATATCCAGCCAGGAGCGATTACTTCTCTTGATGCAGTGATCGGTCAAATTTCATCTACGCCAATTGCCGCGGGAGAACAGATACTTAAAACAAAATTGCTACCCCCAGGCAGAATAGGAAAAACATTATCCGAGATTACTCCCGAAGGCAAAAGGGCAGTAACTGTTACGGTAGACAGTGCTTCTACTGTATCCGGCTTGCTTAAGCCCGGAGATTTTGTTGATGTCCTGGCATTGCTCACGCCGCCTTCTGGGGTGGGGGGATTAGGTGAGGATAGTCAGAAGCCTCGCTTGGTGTCGCTTTTTCAAGGGGTTGAGGTATTGGCAGTTGGCAGCGAATTTTATACCACTTCCAGTTTCGGCCAGGAGGATACGCAAGATAAGTCGAGGAAGTCAGGTGTTGGCATGCGCACCGCTACTCTTGCCCTGGCGCCACAGGAATCCATTCTGCTTTCTTTTGTCCAGGAACAGGGAAAGATTAAATTGGTTATTCGTTCATCGGATGATGTTGGTATAGAGCCGGTTGAAACAGCAGATTGGGATGCGTTGTTTCGATATCTATATCCTACGCGTCCTGTCAGGAAAGCAGAGCCTCGCGCGACAGGACCACAGACAATGATTGAAGTATATCGCGGATTGGAAAGAGGCTTTATGCCATTATCCGAAGAAGAAAAATGAGAAATATCGACAGAATTTTATTTTTACTATTGCTTATTGTTCTCGCCTGCCATGGCTTTTGCTTCGCTCAGCCGGATTATAAAGAAGGAGAGTTGATTACTTTATATGTGGGAGAGATTAAGGTTTTTAATGTTTCTAATCCCACAAGGATAGCGATAAACAACCCTGATGTTGCCGATGTTACTTCAAGCACCAAGGTTGAGATGGTGATTATGGCTAAGAGGCAGGGAACGACTAGCCTTATCTGGTGGGACGACCTTGGTCAGCACGCGTTACAATTGCAGGTTTTCCTTGAAGATATGGAGGCGGTTCAGCAGCGCGTTGATAGATTGCTTAAGGAGTTAGATTTGCCCGGTGTTTATACCCGTCGGGCTGATAGCGAAGGAAAAATCTTGCTTTTAGGAAAGACAAGTATTGCCGATGATTTGGGGCGTATTGATACCGCATTGGGCCCGCTTAAAGACAAAACCGTTAATCTGATAAAAATAGAAGAAGAAACAGCAAGTATTGAAATCGAGGTACAGATTTTAGAGGTCAGCAAAGACGCAACAAAAGACCTGGGCTTTAGTCATCAAGGAGTTATTGCGCTTGCTGAGCCCGCAGGCAGGTATGGAGCTAAGTTAAGTGATTTGCCCGATGCCTTATTCCATCTTATGAAGTGGACAAGGCAGGATCTCGTAGCTACATTAGATTATTTGGTTGAGGAAGGTAAGGCCAGGACGCTCTCTCGGCCTCGCCTAGTATGTCAGAGCGGCAAGGAAGCAGAGCTGTTGGTGGGAGGGGAGAAGCCGATTTTGACCACAGCATTTGGCACGCAGGGAGAAGAGGGAACAGAAGTATCATATAAGGAGTACGGGATCAAGTTAAAGATAAGGCCAAAGATTATGCCAGAGAACCGAATCCAGGTTGCCTTGAATGTGGAGGTTAGCGAGATTACGGAGGCAGAGACGCTTGGCTCAGAGGAGTCATCAGCCACCAGCTCAACCACCGTAATTACGGCCCTGGCTTATCCGTTGATTAAGCGCAATACTTCGACACAGCTATTGCTGGACAATGGCCAGACGTTAGCAATAAGCGGTCTGATTAAACAGAAGGATGAGGAGACAATAAGCAAGATTCCTTTCTTGGGAGATATTCCTCTGCTGGGGGTGTTCTTTAGAGGCAAAAAGACTAAAGCCGGAGGCGGACGGGGTGAACTGGGCGATACTGAATTGATAATTACGCTTACGCCAACCATTCTTAATATTAGCGAAGCATTTCCTATGCGGGCAGGTTTAGAAGGCAGCTCGCAAAAGGATATCTTTACAAAGTCAGCAGAGTCATATCCTGATATAAGAAAGCCGGTAGTAACCAGCTATACCAGAAAGGTAGTCAGACTCATACAAGATAATTTTGTCTATCCCCAAGAGGCGCATGAAAAAAACCTGGAGGGGTCAGTCGTATTATCACTGCATCTTGCCTCAACAGGCGAACTTCTCGAGGTCAAAATCGGCCAATCATCAGGCTGGGGGGTGCTTGATGAGAGTGCAATTGGGATGATAAAAAGCATTGCTCCCTTTCCTGCCTTTTCCCCGGAAATTGAAGAAAATGAACTTTGGATAAATATACCGATTACCTATAGCATAGACTAAATATGGCTCAGACTATATCTGTTTTCAGCACAAAGGGCGGTGTTGGCAGAACGCTTATTGCCACTAACCTCGCTGTTTGCCTGGCAAAAAAACTAAAAGATAAAAAGGTCTTGCTTTTGGATATCGATCTGCATCTGCCCGGAGATATGGCGCGGATGCTTAATTTAAAATCAGATAAGGCGCTGGTAAATTTGGCTTCCGAGTGGAAGAAGGGCAAATACGCTGCTTCCGAGTTGCGTAATTGTATTTGCCATTATCCAAAAGGCAAGATTGACCTGCTTTCTGTTATTTTAAACCCTAGGGAAGCGCCATTAATAGATTATCAATTCATCTCACAGGTTTTAAAAGACCTCAGCAAGGATTATGAATTTATTGTTGTTGATTCCGGCCGCAGTTTTGGCAAACTCCAGATTACCCTGTTTGAACAGACAAATCTAATCCTGATAGTGGTTAACCCGGATGTGCTTTCAGTTTATCAGGCCAAAGAAGCAATCGAAATATTGCAGTCAGTTTATTTACTTCCCCTGAGAATGATGAAGGCAATATTGAATCGCGCGGAATCTCAAGGAGCAGTGACCTGGCGGGAAGTAAGTATGGCTCTGCCTTGCGACATAATCGCCCGTATTCCCTCTGAGGGCAGGATTGTTGGCTCTGCCTTGAACCGTCGTGTTCCCGTAGTATTAGATAGCGCCCGTTCCCGGGTGAGCACTACACTGATTAAATTAGCGGCAGATTTGCTGGAGCACCCTGATTTTTTTATTTCCCACCAGGAGCTGGAGACAATCTTTTCCGCACATCCTAAGAAGCCGGAAGAAAACCTGCCCACGCCTATGGAGTCCGTTCATCTGGGCGAAGTCACCGCGGTTGCCAAGCATATAAGCCGCGAGGAAAGAATGGATGAATTGAAAAAACGGGTTCACCGCCGGATTATTCAAGAGCTGGATTTGCGCAGGCTAGACCGCTTTGCGGGAGATGAGACAAAGATTGAAAATTTACGGCAGAGGACAATAAAGTCAGTAAATAACGCACTGAGTCAGGAGGCAGGAACATTAATTTCTACCCGAGAGGAGCGCGAGCGCCTGGTAAAAGAAATAACCGACGAAGCCCTGGGCTTTGGCCCATTGGAGGATCTGATTGACGATGCGGAGATCACCGATATTATGGTTAACAACAAAAGTCAGATTTACGTGGAGAGGTTCGGCAGGCTGGAGTTGGCTTCTAAGCGGTTCGTTTCTAATGAGCAGGTGCGCCAGATTATTGAGAGAATTATTGCGCCGTTGGGAAGGAGAATAGATGAATCAGTGCCGATGGTGGATGCGCGACTCAGCGATGGTTCGCGGGTTAATGCGATTATCCCTCCGCTTTCCCTTACCGGCCCCACTCTGACTATCCGTAAGTTTGGACGAGAGAGGCTTAAAATCGCGGATTTGACAAGATTAAACGCACTTGATAATGTAATGTCTGAATTCTTGAGGGCTTGTGTTTTAGGGCGCAAGAATATAATCGTTTCAGGGGGAACCGGTTCGGGTAAAACTACGGTTTTAAACGTACTTTCTGAATATGTTTCACAGGGCGAGCGCGTACTTACTATTGAGGACGCTGCAGAATTAAAACTTCATCATCAGCATTGGGTAAGGCTTGAGTCGCGGCCTCCCAACATTGAAGGCAAGGGTGCTATAACGGTACGCGATTTATTCCGCAATTCCTTGCGTATGCGGCCAGACCGGATTATTATTGGAGAATGCCGGGGGCCGGAAAGCCTGGATATGCTTCAGGCAATGAATACGGGCCACGACGGCTCAATGACCACCATCCATGCCAATTCCACCCACGATGTCTTAGCGCGCCTGGATTCCTTAATTCTGATGAGCGGCATAGAGATACCAATACGCGCTATTCGTGAGATGATTGCTTCAGCCATCGATATTATTGTGCATACAGCGCGACTCTCGGATGGCTCAAGAAAGATTTTGCAAATAACCGAGGTTACCGGGATGCTTGATGAATTACACATCGGATTACAGGATATCTTTTCCTTTCATCAGGTTTCTGTTGACGAGCAGGGCAATATCAAAGGTGAATTCCGCCCAACCGGAACGTTGCCTACCTTTTTTGACGAGATACAAAGCCGCGGCATCCCCCTGTCAAAAGAGATATTTGAGAAAAAATCCTAAAACAACGCCTGGCAAATTTCAGGTGAGTTATTTGATCCTCAGTAAATTAAAGGCCAGGGTTTTAATCCTCGCACTGCCTTATCTTTTCCTGTTCTTTTTTCCCGCCCATGCCAAGCAAGCCTCCACTGACATAATCATCTTTTCACCGCACCCGGGTGTTGCAACCCTATGTTGCGGGGGAACGATTCTCAAGGCAGTTAAAGCAAATAAAAAAATAAAGGTTGTGTTTTTGACTAATGGCGAAGGCAGGTTTGGCCTCTCCCGCGCCGGCTTCAATCAAAACCCAGAAGCTTTATCCCCCAATGATTATATTGCCCGGGCAGAGGAGTTTCAGAAACAGGCTTTATCCGCAACCAATGGCTTAGGCCTGGATAAGGAAGATATTATATTTTTAAGTTACCCTGATAACGGATTGTCGCATCTTTGGCAGGAGAGATACGAAGTGCATTATAATTCAGATATGACGAGAACTTATGCCTCTGCTTATCGCGCAACATATAACAGGGCAAAGCAAGGGTATACAAAGGAGAACATGCTCTTTGATATAAAGGATATTCTACAGGAATGTAAACCCAGGACGATTTATCTACCCCACCCGTTAGATAATAATCCTGATTATGCAACAAGCACAGACTTTGTAAACCTGGCCTTGGAAGAACTGGAATATGGAGGCCAGAATGGATGGACTAACCAGGCAGAGATATTGTATTATTTCTTTGGCGGCCCTGAACAGGAATCGCCTTACTCCTACGTATTTTCTCAAGAGCCGAATTATAAAGAGGATATCGTTGAGGTGAAGGAGCAGAAGATCAATGCCTTAAGAGAATATCTCCTTATGGATATAAAAGAAATGGCTGATTTGGAGACCCTGCTGGAGGATAATGAATTATTCTGGTATTTGCCTTCCAATGCGCAAGATTACCTTAAGCAGCTTGAGCACGAATGGGCGAGTATCAGCCGGTCTATGCAAAGGCAAGGATACAATATAAATTTTGCTCCTGTGGTGGATGTGGCTGATGATATTGAGGATACCAGTATTCCCCTGGCAAGAAAGAAACGCATTTATTCCCAGGACCCCGACATAGTAGCTGAGCTGGCCTATGCAGTAATCAAAGGCATGGCTAAAGGCGGGATAACCCCGGTATTAAAGCACTTTCCTGGCTTAGGGCACAGTCGTTCAGATAGTCATGTCTGGCTGCCTGAAATAAAGATTTCTAAAAAAGAGCTCCTGAAAAAAGATTTTCTGCCCTTTATGAGGTTGATTAAAGAACCGGTTAATTTCTGGATAATGATTGGCCATGCAATTTATCCTGACTTAAAGAAGGAATTAGCTTCTCTATCCCGCCAGATCCAAACCGGGATCCTGCGGGAGGAATTAGGGTTTAAAGGAATAATCATTGTTGACGAGTTATTGGTTATGCAGGCAGTTAGAGAATATGCCCTGCAGCAGGAAATCAAAGAGCCGTATATAGGAGAGATTGTAGTCAGGGCGTTTCAGGCAGGAGCCGACATTGCTATATTCTATGTAAAATCTCCCCAGCATGCGAAAGAGACCATTTCATCTATAATTAAGCATGTAAAAAAAGCAATCGAGGAGGGCAGAATTAAGCAGGAAGATCTGGATGCTTCCCTTGCCAGGATATTAGCAGAAAAGGAAAGGATCTTTGGAAAGCCTTTAAGTCATTTATTAAGGGATATGACAGTGGAGGAGAAGATTACCCAAAAACTGATTAGTGACGTCTATTGCCGCACGGAGGAAGAATTCAACAGCTGGAGAGAGGTGCTTAGTAACTATACCCTGTCTGGCATACACGCGCGCGACCCCAGGTTTATAGATAAGTTTCAGGAATCTTCCAGGATACCGATGTTTATTACCGGACAGCATGAAGGAGGTTTAGTCAATCAATATGGGCTTAACCTCTATACGCGCAGCGCATATTTAATCGGCAAAGAGTTCGAGAGATTAGGTAGCGGCGGTAAATTAAAAGCGCATACCAGGTTCAGCGCAAGCAATAGAACTTCTCCTTATGCCAGGCAGCAGGAAGCCTGTAGCCGGTTAGACGGCCAGGCCAAGCAGTCCATTATTGATTCTTTGGTTGCATCCCAGGAAGAAATAATAGCGCTATTCTTAAAGCTACACAATACAGGCTATGTATCGCCTAATCCTAATGACCTCTCCCCTGTGATTATCCATTCTGACGGCAGGCTGGAGATTAAGCCCTTTGAAGATTTACCCATAGAATGGTTAAGCATGTTTTCTAATCAAAGCCAGGCGCTATGCGCCTATCAATTATTTAAAAAGGCATTTGAAGAATGGCTGGATAGTCAGAGGGGGCAAGGCAGCGTATTCAAGAATATAGTTGCCAAGTTTAGCGACCTTAAAAACAGTATCAGGGCTCAAGGGAATAAAGGCTCAATCCGCGTACTCTGTCTGGCTGCTCATCCAGATGATGAGGATGGACAGGCTCTGGCATATCTTAAAAGAAAGCTAGGCTGTTCCAGCTATATCCTTTTGGCTACGCGGGGCGAAGCAGGAGAGAACGAGCTTAACCAGCTGCTTGATAAAGAACTGGGCTTCTTGCGTACCGATGAGATGGAAAGGGCTGCATCTATTCTGGGAGTTAACAGGGTTTATTATTTAGGTAAGCATGATTTTGGCTATTGCCGTAATCCCCAAGAGGCATTTACAGTATGGGGCCAGCAGGATACCCTGGAAAGATTAGTATATTTTTACCGCCTTATAAAGCCGCACATCATTATTACTAAACACAATAAATTCAACGCTGATGATCATTGTCAGCATCAAGCTCTGGTTATTTTAGCTGAGCAGGCTTTTGATTTGGCGGGTGACCCTGCAGCCTATCCAGAGATGCAAGAGCAGGGGCTTCTTCCCTGGCAGCCCCTTAAATTTTACCAGAGGCGTACCGGTCAGGAATTCAGTTTAAAGAACGATACAGATAGCGATACGGTTACAATAGATGTCAGGCAGCGTATTCAGCCAGAAGATAAAACGATAAGCCAGATTGCCCTGGATGCATTAAGGCAACACCGCAGCCAGGGCGATTGGCAATGGCTGAGCACTATGTATAAGCAGGCAGAAGTCAGCTATCAATTGGCCAAATCCAGTGTTCCTGTGCAGCAGGAATATTCTTTCCTTGACGGAATCCAGACAGGCCTGTCTTTGCCTGTTGAAGATATGCAGGCCCCCGTGCCTTCAGGCCTCCCGGGCGTAAAAATAGCAACTCCTTTGCGCATAGGCTTGGTTGAAGAAAACAACAATCTTTTGTTCATTGCGCTGAAAACTTTAGGCTGTGATTTCGAGAGCCTGGATGCGGATTTCCTGAATAGAGCTGATTTATCGCAATTCGATACCATAGTTTTGGGGCAAGGGGTTTATTCCTCTGATGAGGCACTTGTTAAGGCGAACAATAAACACCTGCTTAAATTTGTGAAAAATGGAGGCAATCTTATAGTGTTTGCCCCTGCTTATCTAAGGAAGCAACCCGAGTTTAGCTATGCTCCCTATCGTATTAAGATGGAGTTTAATCCTGTAACTGATGAGGATGCCAAGATTGTAATTCTTAAGCCCGGGCACTCCCTGTTCAATTTCCCAAATAAAATTACTGCGCTGGACTTTGATGGCTGGCTGCAGGATCGGGGCCTTTCTTTTGCTTTTGAATATTCAAGCAAATATACTGAATTAATTTCCTGTTTTTCTCAGGATATTCCGCTTAAAGGAGGCTATCTTATTGCGCGTTACGGAAGGGGCAGCTACATTTTTACCACCTACTCCTGGCATCGTCAGCTTAGGGATTTTCATTTGGGAGCATATAAGAATTTTGCAAATATGCTTGCATTTTGTTATAATGAACAAGATTAAGCTTATAAGATGAAGATTACTAATTTAAGAAATAATGCCATTCTTGCTGATAGGGTAAAGATTGCGCATACATTTTGGGGGAGGCTGGTTGGATTGCTTAATCGCCAGTCCCTGGAAACAGGGGAAGCCCTGGTTCTTAAGCCCTCAAACTCTATTCACACGCTGTTTATGCGTTTTGCTATAGATGCTATCTTCCTGGACAATAAAGGCAGGGTAATTGCTGTTCTTCCTTCATTAAAGCCTTTCAGGGTCAGCCCCATCTATTTTAACGCAAGTTTGACTATAGAGCTTCCTGAAGGAATGCTCAAATCAAGCCAAACCAAAATAGGCGATATTATCACTATTATATAAGATATAGTTTAAATTACACTTGACAAATTATAATAAATAAGTTAATCTATATCTATAGTTAATGTCCAATTTAATAAATCAATGTCCAAATCAATGTCCAAATTAAAATGACCAGTTCTTACAAGTTAAGTAACGTAATTAAGGACTTTATTATTGAGAAAAAGAAGGCTAGTCCGGAATTATCCTGCAGAAGATTAATTCCGCTGATTAGGGAGAAATTCCAGGTAAGCCTGTCAAAATCATTAATAAATAGCGTAATTAAACAGAGTAATTTAAGCAGTCCAGTAGGAAGAAGAAGCAGGAAACAACAGGCTGCTTTTAGTGCTCCGGCTGAGATAAAATTGATCAGTAAAGAAAGGGTGTTTATTGAGTACGGCGGCATTATTTTCTTAAAAATAGCTGATTTTCAGCTCAGCTTGACCTCTATTCTCGCAAATGGCCTTTTTGCTTATTTTCCTGGCTGGTCTGAGCAGGACCTGCAAACACTAATCGAAACCGCACTCTATATGCCCTTTTTTAAAGATAAGAAAAGCCTTTGGCTGTTTACTGGCAAAGAAGTGTCTCCTGGCTGCATAAGCCAGTATTTGCAGCAATTAGCAAACATTAAAATTGCTGCGATAAATAATGCTTTAATGAGAGCTAATTTTAGCCATAACATTAACAAAATCAATGAGTTACATAAAGAATGCCTTTTAGAATTAAGCTCCTATGCTCAGACAAATTTCTTTCCTCATTCATACCAATACCTGGGTTTGCCTGCTATGCAGGAGCGTTTCTATGCATTATGGGCAAATTTCAAGAAAACAGACGGCCTTTTAGAGGTTCAATTCTTCTGTCCTGAGCATTCTCCTTGGATGAATGACGCTGTCTGGCATGAGGATTTGTTGTATGCCGCTGAAAAGATAAACAGCCTGCGAGTATTCAGTCCGGAAAAAGAACTGGTTCTGGTGGATGCAAAATTGGAAATTTTGCCAAAAAACCTGCCCTAAGAAAACGCTTTCTATGCCCCTAATTTTGAGCTTGACAGCATCTTGCACCTATGTTATACTTTAACTGCCGAACGACAAGGGTTGTTCCCTTAAGCAAGACAAGGGGATAGCAAAGCCACGGGAAAAATTATTGTGGAATTTATGTTGTAACCGGGCTGCCGAAACGGTAGCGCCGGTTTTTTATTTGGGAGTTAATAATGACTTTTAAAAAGATTAATAAAAGTATTCATGGTCAGTCAATATTCGAGTATTGTATATTAACGATTTCCGTAGTGGCAATCGTTTTGTTTTTTACTAAAAGCAAATTCTTTACCAATCCGAATCCCGGACCCGGTGAGCGTCCGGGCATAAAAGAGATTTGCAATGATGCCTTTGACCAAGCAGTCGACGATATGCTAAGATGAGAAGAGCGCAGAGCACAATTGAATACGCATTACTAATTACTATTGTGGCAGCGGCATTCCTGGCCATGCATCTCTATGTACAGCGAGCAGTGCAGGCGAATTTTAAACTGATTCAGGACCAGATTAATGCTGAGCCGCAATAATTATATATATTAAGATCGGAAAGCGAAAGGAGGTGAATGGATATGCGCAGGAAAAAAAAGGGCCAGAGCGTGTTGGAGTATGTGATTGTGTTAACGGCAATTATAGCTGCAGTTGTCGTTGCGGCAAGGACGTTTCTTCCGACCGCAGTAGACACAGTCTTCACGGAATCTAAAGGGTCTATTGAAGGCGCAGCTGGCAGGTTGCCAGATTGAAATCTTTAAATGAGGAGGTGAAAAGAAATGTTTAACCGTAAGGGCCAGAATATTGCGGAGTATTCAATACTTATTGCGTTGGTAATTGCCGCAGCAGTGGCAATGCAGGTTTACGTAAAAAGGGGTCTTCAGGGTAGAGTAGCAGATGCTGTTGACCATGCTCCAACACCAGGAGTTTTAGGAGGAGCAAATATAGAGTTTACTACCAAGCAGTACGAGCCATACTACGTTGATTCAGAAGGTACTGTTGGAAGCAGCAGGAGCCTCACAGAAGACATTGCAGCGCGCGGTGAAACGGATCGTACAGCTATTGCCGAGTCGACAACACGTCAGGTCGGAGCCTATGATGAGACAACATGGGATGATGATTATCACAGAGACGATTATGATTCGGGCCGCTAATATTGAGGAGGTGAAAAGAAATGTTTAACCGTAAGGGCCAGAGTACATTAGAATATGCCTTAATTATTGCTGTGGTGGTGGCTGGTCTTTTGCTTATGCAGCACTATGTAAGACGCGGTTTTGCCGGCAGATTAAAAAGCGCTTCTGATGATATGGGTGACCAGTATGACCCGACTGTTTATACGGGCAATTTTTCAATCACTCAGTCGTCAGAGGTTGAGCAATCTGTACATGACCGCGTGGGCAGGACAGAACATACGGCTGCTCAGGTAAGCTCAAGAACAGGCTCAGAATCTGTTGAGGCATGGGCAGAGGACGAGGATTTGTATAGCAAGTAAAAGCTTAAACCAGCAACCCTTGTTAAGGCGATTATGAGAATACCGAGAAGAGGACAAAGCGTTAGTGAATACACCATTTGCGTGGCTGTAATTATACTTGCGATGATAACCATACAGTCATATGTCAAGAGAGGCCTGCAGGGTCGTTACGCTGATTTAGTAGATCGAACAGCCCGGCAGGTCTCTCCCTCTTCCGCCCGGCCAATAACCCAGTACGAGCCATACTATGTTCACGAGTATTCCAAAGCCGAACAGGGCAGAGAAATTGATGTTGTGGTAAACACGGACGGACGGCAACGAATAGCTTTTTCCGGCTCGCTTGACGACTTTGCTGGCGAAAGCGTCAGGGGCGGCCTCAGTATCCAGGAGATAGATTGTTATGATTAGTAACAAGAGAGCTCAAAATGTTTCTGAATACGCGATTGTTATAGGGGTGATTAGCTCCCTGCTGCTGGCAATCAACCTTTATATCCAGCGCGGGGTTCAGGTAGTGATAAAAGAGCCGGTGGATAACTTAGGAATGTTTGGCTTTATACCTGATTATATCGAGAATATGACTTTTGGACCGGGATTGAGTGTCTCGGAAGTAACGGCAAGGAAAAGTGAGCTTCGTGCCCAGCGCATTCAGGAAATAGGCATAGAGGATAATGTGGATGAGGAGTTTGGTCCTCCTATCCCTTCCATGAGCTTAAGCAATTTCGACAATACTAACTTAACAAGAAACTGGACGAAAGGCAGGCATTTTTCACGCATTGATGAAAATACACGCGTTATGATTAGGAATAATGAAGCTTTTCAGAAAATGGAATACGACCAGGTTACTCGGCCAAACACGCCTGAACACAGCTATTAAATATGCGAAATAAAAAAGCACAGTCAATTATTGAATATACCATGCTTGTGGTCTGCTTATCTGCTGCCCTGCTGCTTATGCAGCATTATGTAAAGCGAGCCGCACAGGGAAGGCTGCGAGAGGCGGCTGATACAATAGGCGGGCAATACGATGCTGGCCATATTAATTCCGTAATGAGTATTTTTCAGTCTGGGACAACCACAACCATATCGCGGCAGGTAGAGGTTTCAGCGCCCCAGCTGGCAGAAGAGGGAAAGATTTTTGGAATCAGAACAACCTCTGTAACGGGAAATGAAAGACTACGCAGAGTAAGCAGTGAAACGCTTGGGGAGTTTCCGGATGAATTATTTGAATAATAAAAAGGGACAATCATTGGTGGAGTTGGCTTCTTTCGGGTCAATACTGCTGTTGTGCCTGGCTATGCTTTTGCAATACGGCATGCATGCAAATTATCAGCAAAATACTGTCATGCAGTCTTTCCGCAAGGCAATGAAAACGGCTTTTTATAAATCCGGACCCGGCGCAACCGTTTCTATGACAACCATAAAGGATAAAGGCATACCCGATCCTAATGACCCCTGGGGTTTTGCTGACCGCACGCCAATAAGCGGCGGAGGAGCAGTAACCTGGGACAGCAACACAAATGCACTTTATATAGACGATTATGACGAAATCCCCGTAGATTCTGATCTTCCGCTGCAAATAATCGAGATTAACGATACCTTAGGCTTAACTGATAGAGAGCTGGCAGATGGGGCAATTGAAGGGATTAATTATAGCCACGGCGCATTTACAACAGCGGATTACCGCGAATCCGTCTGCGGTGGTTCAATAATGGTGGTTTTTGAAAAAACTCCTGTTGAAAGAGCCGCAGATTTAGAACAATTTAAAGAGCGCTGGGTAGCCTGCAACCAAATCTTTGTGCAAAACCGCACAAGCCCGGATGAAGAACCTGACAAAAAATTTGCCTATTTCAGAGAGGGGGCAGGGAAGCCAAAGCATAAAATATCCTCTGCTGACCTTGACTATGACGGGCAGCAGGAAATGATCATTGCCGTGAGGGGCACTCAGGAGGGAACCGGGGATTGCGATGCAAATGGTTACTGCGGCAGAATACAGAGTTTTAAATATGTAGATTATCAGGAGGGCGAGCTGGATAATAGATATCTTGCGGTTAGCACCTGGGAGCACGATAAGGACCGGGATTTTGACGGGGAATTGCTCGATGAGCAACAGGGCCTGCTTAATGCTTACACCCTGGTTAAAGAAAATAGGAATAATTACTTGACTAAAACAGAAGACGACAGTACGATATCCTCATTCACCAATGTATACGCAAGGCAGAGGGCTACGCACATAATAAGATTAAATAAACCCAATGGCTGGTCTAGAGTTAACCCTGCTTATGGGTTAATAATAGACCCTGTTCATACCACCACTGAATTCAGTCCGGATAACGAGAAATTTACTTGGGAGGCAAGAAAATGAACTCCAGGGCCCAGGCAAGCATTGAGTTTAGCGTTGCGTTTGTTTGCACGATATTATTCCTTATCTTGACCTGCAACCTGTTTGTCTGGATTAATCATAATATAGTGAAGCGCCAAATGGCGTACGAAGACACCCGTGAGGTTGCAACCAGCAAAAACGACCCGGGTAAATCAAATTTCTATTGCAAAGACGGTAGTTGTTATAGACGCCAGCCTGATTTGAATGTTTTCCATCAAGGAGGATATGAATAATGGCAAAAAGGGCGCAGATTGCGACTATAATCACTTTAGCCATCGCAGCCATATTCCTGTTTATTGTGGTTACTATAAATATAGGTCAGATAGCCCAGAAAAAGACAGCCATTGATAATGCCTGTGACGGAGCAGGTCTTTTGCTTGCCTCGGGGCTGGGCAGTATGGCTACAGGGATAAAGCAGCAGATGGAAATGTGGGGCGATAGTATTGAATCTTGCGAGTTTAATTGGTCATTGATTATAGGATGTTTAATAATTATTGCCTCAATCGTAGTAACAATTTGTACCCTTGCTACCGCAAGCGCAATTACCGGACCATTGATTGCCCAGGTGGCACTCGGACTGGTCATGGGAGGGGCTACGGGCGGGTTTTTAGTCTCCGAAGGTATTAGCGCAGCCCATATTGACCCCCAGCTGGTTCAGGCATTGAAAGAGAAATTTCAGAATATGTCTACCGAACAGAGGCTTACAGAGGCAGCAATTCAATTTGCGCTTTTTGCTACGGTCACTGACCAGGACTTGGTGCCGGATAGATTTGATGCGGACAGAGACGGAAATAAATTCCCCGGCACATTAGATAAGATTTCCCGGTTTAACCACTGGTATTTCCAGAGACTGGATTCATTGCCGCGCATAGGAGACCTCGTTGACGATTTTTATGAATACCTATTTGGCAGCCCTCAATTTCATATTGTGCCGGTTCCCCAGACCGGGGATGCTCATAGCGTTCATTTGTTGGTAAATGGAAACTGGAGAATAACTGATTGGCTGGCAGGCGAATTTAAATCCTTTATTGTGCGGTTATGGAGCCATGGCTACGGAGTTGAGTTTGCGGATGATTACACAAAAGATTTGACTTTCTTTGATCCTGCGGACCCGGATAATGGCGACTACGAGAATGACGAACTGGGCCAGTTTTACAGAGACATAAGACTTTTTGAGATATTTGCCAAGGGTATTTATAATACCAGCAAGGAAGATCTCGTTGGCAGTTTTGAGACTTGGATGAATCAGTTTGATGATCTGAAAGCGCCGACCGATGACTTCAAGGATTGGTATGACCATATGCTGGAGTGGGAAGCAATGTTGCAAGGCTGGATTGCTCAATTAGCGCAAAGGCAAAACGAGATACTTGCATGCGTAAACAGCTGTTCGTCTCCCGGCCCCTGGACATGCGGTCCGGGCGGCGGAGGTTGTTGCGCCGGGCACGTGGAATACGATGAATATTCATGGTGGTGCGTGTGTGATGCTTACGCTGGCTGCGGCGGCGGCAGGGGCTGTTGTCAGCTTTGTTCATCGAGTTGTTTGGTTGAGAATAGCTGCAATACCCCTACCGGCGGTGTAAGGGGATGTTGCAGCAGCGCTTGCCCTCTCTATATTCAGAATTGCGCCATGGGGCGGTATTGTTCCGGTGGCGGCATCTGTGCATCGGCAGCTTGCGATAACTATTATAACTGTGGTTGTAACAATGATAGTAATCGCAATACTATCATTCCGCCCTTTATCGCGCGCCTTCAACTAATGCAAGAAAGTATTGAGAGCCTTCGCACAAGGATTAACGAGGTAGCCCTTGAGGCAGCAAGCAGGAAAGACGAGCCATGGGTTCACGAGGCTATTTATGTTTGGAAGGATGTAGTTTTGGACGAGTTTAGCAATACAGTACAGAAAGAAAGCCCCGCGCATATGGTTTATGTTAGATTAGATGTGCCGCAAGATTTTAAATTGCCCTATCTTACAGTGAAGCGCCGTAACTGGGGATTCAGGATTTGTCAGAGGATAGAATGGGCAGAGGAGGAATTTGACCTTACAGTTGCCCGCTATGATGAGGATTTAGCCAAGCGTGGCCCGTTGAGTAATTTCTGGAGATTCAGATTCCGCCGTAATGCGGCGCTTGCTGAAAACGCAGATGTAACAAACCTGTTGCGGCCTACTGCCGACAGATTCATGGCTTTTCTTAATAACGGAGACGCAACAACGCTGGAGCAATTACTTGCGTATGGCAACCCTTCTGACCCGAATACGCCAAGGGCCAGATTGGTGAATTTGGCCATGAACCACGGGATAGTTGCCAAGGCAACCTTTCATTACGGGCCGGGGTATACTTATAAACCCGATGAGCTTCCTGGCGAAGCTGCTAAAAGGACCAAGGATATTTATATAAAGAAAAGGCACAGGTAAGATGATGAAAAGCAAACACTTAAAAGCGATTTCGTTTATTGAATATACTGTGTTGTTAGCAGTAGTTATTGCTATGTTATTGGGAATCCAGATATATATTAAACGGGCAGTATGTAGCCGTTGGCGCCAATCAGCCGATGTCTTTGGTTTTGGCCGGCAATACGAGCTGCCCCGTGGTGATAAACCTTTAGTCTGGGAGAGATAATGGTATTAAAAAGCATTATTTTTCTATTAACCTTTGCCTCGGTTGTATTTTTAGCCTTTAAGCTAATTCCGCTTTTGCTGAAGCGTTATTCTCAGATTCAAGAAATACGCATGCACGAGGTAACCAAACAGCTGGACAGGATGTTTATCTTCACGGAGAAACGCAAGCTATTTCAAATATTTATGATTGTACCATTAAGCCTGGGATTGCTCGGGCTGATTCTTATGCGCAATCCCATTGGTTTTATTGCGGGATTGCTTCTTGGTTTGGCCGCACCGCCGACAATCATCAGGACTATTTCTGGGCGCAGGCGAAATCAATTCAGCAGCCAGCTGGTTGACGGGCTGATGCTTCTTTCCAGTTCGCTTAAGGCAGGCATGAGTTTAAACCAGTCCTTTGAGGTGCTGGCAGAGGAATTGCCGCCACCGATTAGCGATGAGTTCTCCCTGGTAATGAGAGAGAATCAAATGGGAGTGGCCCTGGAGGAGTGCCTGGCCCATCTTAAGAAACGCATGCCTGTGGATGACCTGGATTTAATCACCACTGCTATCGGAATTTCCCGGGAGACGGGAGGAAACCTGACCGAGATATTTAGCCAGTTGGTGTCCACCATAAGAGAGAAAAAGAAGCTGGAAGACCGGGTAAAAGCATTGACAGTCCAGGGCAGGCTGCAGGGAGTAATTATGGGCTTATTGCCCATTGCCTTCGGAATTTTTATCTATTTTGTTAATCCGGAAAATTTTAAGATAATGCTGCAGGATAAACTCGGACAAGGCTTGCTGATGTGGGCAGTTGCTTCGGAAATAATCGGAGTAATCTTAATCAAGAAACTAAGCCGGGTTGAGGTGTAAATATGGAACTATTGCTTATTTCCGCATTTCTCTTTTCCAGTATCGGGTTGCTGGCTTATCAGTTCTCCTCCCGCAGCCTGGCTGGCGGATTGCACCTGCCGGAAGAGATTAAAGATGCGCATTCTGCATCTGGATTCAGGAGCATCTTGAGTTTTCCTACGCAGATTACTGAACGCTTACTGGAAAGAGTCCATATTCCTATGGAGAACTTGAGGAGAAAGTTGGTCTCCGCAGGCAGGCCGATGAAGGCTGCTCAATTCCTGGCGATTAAATTTTCGGCGATGGCATCTGTGCCTTTTGTGGTATTCATTATATTCCGTCCAGAACCGCTTATGCTCATTTTGGCTTTGTGCGTTGGCTACTTTGTCCCGGACCTGTGGATTAACAGTAAAATAAAGAAAAGGCAGGCTGCGGTTTTAAAGGACTTGCCGCACATTATCGACCTCTTAAATATTTGCGTAGGAGCCGGGTTAGATTTTATGATGGCAGTCAATCGCGTGGTTGAGGGGTTCCGTTCCTGCGTCCTGGTTGATGAGCTTAAGGTTTTGATTCACGAGATAAAGATGGGAGGCTCCCGCCGCGACTCATTAAAGAATTTGGCCAACCGGATAAACAGCCCGGAGATGATTTCTTTTGTGCGCACCCTGCTGCAGGCAGACCGTATGGGAACTCCAATTGGAGAAACATTAAAGATGCAGTCAGAAGAGATAAGAATGCGCCGGTTTCAAAAAGGCGAGGAAATGGCATTAAAGGCGCCGATAAAACTTTTAGCGCCTTTGCTGTTATTTATTTTGCCGGTGGTTATGATAGTTGTGGCCGGGCCAATATTAATTCAGTTTACGCGTGGCGGATTCCTTAAGTTTTAACGCGTTCTGTAGATAGATATTGTTTTTTAAGAAGTGTGTTGTTTTGTGACGGCATCGAAAAGGCAAACCCTTGACACCTAAGGAGTTAGGGGCGCGCAAAGCCATGGGTTCCCGATGCAGAATCGGAAAAAGCCAGGCTACCGAAGGCCGCGGGGGAGCACTAACCCGCTGAGATTTTAGAGTATGTAACTTTTTGTGCAGCAATAAGATATGAAAGAAGAGATTAAACAAGAAACTCAGTCAAAATTCAAGCGCTGGATAAGGGCAGTTGCCTTGTTGGTGGTGATTGTTTTTGTCCCTGAACAGGCAGCCTGGGCAATGGGTTATGATCCCAGCGTGCTTTGGGCTCCGCGCTATTATCTTGGTTCAGGGCAAACAGGGTATCTGGCTAATTTTGTTGCCGAGAACGTGCGCCGCTCTCTTGATTTCTTGGCTGAGAAACCCTTGCAGCGGGTTGAGATCGCCTCCAATCTGGTAGTAGATACCCCGACGCCGAATCACTCTAATGCCTTAACGCAGGATCCAAATGAGAATATTCCGTCGTGGTGGTTAAACCCTTATTATGACCAGATATCCCTTCAGGTAATGAAGGGCATGGAATTATCCTTAAATAGCATAATCAGGCTGCTGGAGTTTTCCATATCATATGGCAGGTCAGAGAAGGAGATTGCCGAAAGCCAGGCACCGGCAAAGACAATAGTGGATATTGTCAAACATGGCCGGAAGTTTGTTGATTATTGGCCAAGAGGAGTGCCGTTCTATTTAAGTAAAAGCATGTTACGCCCAGACAGCCTCTATATTAGTTACCCACTTATTAAGAAGATTTACAAATGGTTAAGGGAACCATCAACCCAGATAGACAATTACTGTGGCGTTTATGCTTTACATAACATTCTGCAGTACAATAAGATAGATATAACGTTAGAAGAATTAGCCCTGCGGGTTATACTGGTTGACCTGCTTACCGGCAATATTAAGGAATTAAAAGGCAAGCTTAAAACATCCTTTTTTGCATTAAGCGAGGTAGCCAAGTCATTAGGGCTTAAGCTCTACCCGGTTAAGCTGCTGCCCAGTCAGCTCATCAACCAACCAACCAATAAATTAATTCCTTTTATTGCACACCTTAATTCCGACCACTTTGTCTATGTTACCGGAATATCCGAAGACGGCATCTATTATCAGGAAAAGGGAGAAGAGAAATTTATTCCCAAGATCGCGCTGATTACTGAAGTCAGCGGATTCCTCCTTATCGGAGAGGAGATTAAAGGAATAGAGATAGGCAAGCTTTCCGAAAAGCAGACCAGAACTATTGTTGGAGGCTATACATATCCCAAATCCTCGTATCAAAAACTGCGCGATAATATGATGAAATCAAGGCCTGGATGGGGAGAGGGCATTCCGGTTTTCTCAAGATTGAGCTGGGAAATGAAGTACCCGCGAACAGCAACGGTAGGAAGTAGCACCAACCACTTTACTTATGGAGACCTTGCTACAGTAGCGCTGGTTGTAGGAACGTGTGCTGTGGGAGCTGGAGCAACAGGCGCATTAAGGTTAATGGGTACAACAACCGCTGCTACAGCCTCCCGGACTGCAAGCATATTGACAACGACGGCCAGCCTGTCATCAAGGGCACTGTTAACCGGCGTTGGCTTGACAGGAGTGAACCTGCTTGTGGCCAATGCAATGAGTAATGGGCAAGGTCTGTCCCCTCAGCAGTCCGGACAAATTGCCATGCAGTCTATGATGACGGGCATATTGATGACAGTCGGCTTTAAGGGGCTAGGCCTTGTGAGCAGGGGTCTTAATTCAGTTGTCCACTCAAGCAGGCTCGCATCTTTTGCCAGCGCTCATCCAGTAGTTTATCAAGGCGCTAAATGGGCAGCTATGGCAGGTACGGGCGGTACTATAGGCGTTGGCAGGGGATACCTGGATAGCCAATTCCGGGGTATGCCCTACAGCTGGAAACAGGCAGGGGTTGATTTTGGGACAGGAGCTGCTTTAGCCGTTACGATAGGTGCGGGATTCAAGTTTATTCCCAGATTTAGTTCTGCGTTGGCTGGGACTTCCGGCACACTGGCGAAAGTGGGAAGTTCCTCGCTTCTTTATGGTACGGTTGGTCTTGCCGGAGGTCGCCTTACTCCTCTACTCGATGTACCGGATCCTGAAAATCCAGGCTCAACCCGCACCTACTTAACCTCATTCGGCCTGCCCGAACAGTATAACCTTGGCTGGCAGGGAGATTTAATCCACTTTGGAATCGGAGCAGTTTTTGGCGGCGTTACAGCTATGCGTTCACCATTTAAACCCAACTCAGCCCCGCCGCCGATTAAGGTCGCGCCTCCTAAATTTACGTGGAATTTGTTTAGGTTTGGTTATAAGGCGCCCAACGTGATTATGAGCAAAATGGGGTATGCTGGAGGTTGGTTAGTAGGTAAAGCATTCCCAGGATTAGGGCAAAAGTTAATGCAGCATCCATTAAAAACATCCTTTATTACTTACTATAGCCTGAGTACGCCATATGCTGCATATGACGCATTAAAAATAAAGCCTCCAACAGTGGCTACTGAAGATTTTAACCAGGATGGAATAATAGATAACAAGGATTTAGATATTAATGCAGATGGAAAAGTAGATGAATTTGATTACTACCAGCCTTCTTTTGTCAGGTCGCTAGCGAATAATATCGCAACGGCCGGCGGCAGGCAGGTTTTAGGGATTACTCCTTTGCGAGAAAGGGTGAAGAAATTAGACCAGATAGAAACAGGCGTAGTCTTGCAATCATTCAATAGTATACTTGGGGTTGGAGTTGCCTCTTCCTACGCCTTTGGATTAACCAAATTTTATCTGGCTTCTCCCGGGTTAGTATTGAATGCTTTTCACCCCGAGACATTACAAGAACTTCTTGCTTTAGGTAATCTTCTTCGCGACATAACCACTGGTAGCCCTGATGCAGCTGGGATAATGCCTGCCAGCCCTGCAGAATGGGCTTATTTGTTCGGTAGTTTAATTGGTTCAGGAACAGGTTTTAGAGATGTTGGCAAGGGAATACAATCTCATGCCAGGATGCATCATATAAAACAATCTTCTAATGGGTTTGTTATGGTAGGTGAGTTTGGCCATGGCGGTTTTCCGCTGGTTGGTGGAAATCTCACTGGTGTTGGTAAGGCAATGAACTTTGTTGGTAAGGCCATAGCAACTACACCAAAGTTCCTTGCGATTAATACAGCCTTTGCTTTAGGTATGCCTCTTTTAGGCAGCGGTGGAGATTTTAGTGCTTTGGGCAAATCCGCAAATAGATTGGCCTATAATTTTGATTCTGTTGCATCTTCAGCAGTACTCTTCAATACAGCATTTAGTGCCTTAAGACCGGTTACTAAGTTCGCTACAAATAACAGGTATGCAAAAGCAGTAAGCAGGTTTGTTCAGGATAATCCGGTAAAGGCGGGGGCAATGGGTGTAGGCGTAATGGGCGCAGGTGCAACTATGTACTATTTTGGAGCACACCATGATGGCTTAAAAGGCACAATCGGAGGAAATGTTCTAGCTAATCTAGGGCTGTTAACTTTTAGCGCCGGCGGTTTTCTTACTTTGGGTGCAGCGATGAAAGGGATAAACAGCCGTTTTGCACTAAAGCCAGCAGCAGCAAGTCCTACTGGAACGCTTTCTCGTGGGCAAACCTTATTGAAGGGCACTCTCTCTTGGGGGACCGGAGCTACCCTAGGCAGCGTCTCAGCAGGTGCGGGTTGGCTGGGAACAAAGAAGTTGGTAGGCGATTACGCAATTAATCGGATAATGGGAGAGACAACATATGTTCTTAATCAGCAAGGAGAACTTGAGAAAGCCACCTATGAACAGCTTTCTCAGCCCCGCCTGTTTAGCGCTCCATTAGAATATTTCACATTAGAAGACAAAATGGATTCTGAAGCAAAGGAAGCATATATTGAGGGGCAAAAGACCTTACTTGCGGGACATCCAGAGCTAGACACAGCTCAGACAAAGTTCTTTGCGCCAATACAGGAGATAGATAAGGATACAGGAGAAATAAAGCAAGTATGGGGATTATTTCAGGGTGAAACAGGTTCAAATGCCATACCAGTCAGTGAGTCTTTGGAAAATGGGCTTGAATTTCAATGGAGCCAGGATTCACCAATACAGCCTATAAATCACTCACCTGCTAAAATGAATATTTTAGGTAAGGAGATTCAAACAGGTGAATGGTCATATGCATTAATTAACGGTGCACTTCTTACAGCAGCCGGAAATGTTTTAAGAGTTTATAATAAAACCTATCCAGGATTGTCTTTTTCTAGGCCCATCACGCAGGTAGTAAAAGAGGCTTTTAGGCAGCCCTGGGTTGCTGCTCGCCAGGCTACCCGGGCTTTAAGCACGGAATTATATAAAGGAAGCAATAGAAACTTTCTTAAATACCAGGCAGGGGCGTTAATGCCTGCAGCAGTTGGAACAGGCATTCTGGCAGCTAATAATCTCACTGATATTGCCGGAGATTTTAAGGCACCTCTCAATTATTTAGGCTACCTATTGATAGCAAAGGGAGCATTAAACGCTGTTAAAGGTATTGGCGCAAAATATATCCCAGAGAGTACATTTGTTAAATATTCTACCCCAGCCATGGCCGTAACCGGGTACGCTACAAATATTGGCGTTACATTGTTTGGTATTATTCCAGCCTTGCATGGAGCAGTGGAAGTGACTTCTTTTGTCTTTAATAAATTCGCTCTTCCTTATGGTAATAACTCTCTTGAACGGATGTTGATGAAGATGACTTTTGCTGCTTTCTGGGACGATACTAAGGTGAAAATTGAAGACCAATGGGTGGAGAGAAGCGCCATAAAATATCTTGGAGCAAGGAGCTTATTTACTTCTGCCGGCTTGCCTAATCCCGCCGGTATGCTTGATCAC